>NZ_BSYI01000002.1 GCF_030270585.1 Paralimibaculum aggregatum | reverse complement strand
CCAGCAGGTGGCCAGCGCCAGCCGCCGCGGGCCCTCGGGCGCCACCGGAAAGCGCCATTCCCGGCTGTCCACCACCAGCGCGCGGGTGACGCGGTAGCGCTGCACGCCGCCGCCGGGGGTCTCCAGCGCCAGCAGGTCGCCGGGGCGGGGCTTCGCGAGGAAGGCCAGGGGGGTGTCACGGTGCCCTGCCACCGCCGCCAGCCCCGGCGTGCCGAGCGGCGCGGTGCCGGGCAGGGCAGGGGGCGCGGGCGCCTCGGGCGCCGCGGCAACCGCCGGCGCGTCGAGATCGGCCGGGCGCGGCGCCGGCAGCGGCGAGGCGCCCTCGGCGATGCGCCCGGCGCGCACCAGCACCGAGACGCGGCCCACCGGGCGGTCGTCGTCGCCGCTCACGGCATAGCCGATCTCCTGGCGGCCGACGCAGCGCTGCTCCGGCAGGTACTGGATCGCGCCGCCCTGCACGAAGACCTTGCCGCAGGCCGGCGGGGCCGCGATCACCAGGTTGTCGAAGGCGTCGGAGGAGAGGTTGTCGTCGTTGCGCAGCACGTCGATGCGGGCAAGCTGGCCGGCGGTCAGCTCGGCCTGGTCGCCGTTGAGCACGGGGTCCGGGGCCTCGCCGGTGAAGTACTCGACAAGCGGGCCGCCGCGCTGGACCACGGTCCCGATCGCGATCATCAAGACGACCCCGCTCAGGATCGAGATAAACCGGTCATCCTTGAACACCGCTTTTCGCTCCTGATTCGCCCACCCTTCGAACTCAGGCTAAGAAAACGCGTACTGACACGACTTTGGGAGTTTGTCTTAAATCCCCGCATCGCGCAAGTGGCAGGCCGCATGGACAATCAGAACGCGACAGGCCACAACCTCACCCTGAAGCGAAGGGGCTAACACAGCCGTGGGGGAATGTCATGAAATTTGGCATCGGGCAGCCGGTCCGCAGGGCCGAGGACGACCGCCTCGTGCGGGGCCGCGGGCGCTATGTCAGCGACATCGTCCTGCCGGGGCAGGCGGTGGCCGCGCTGCGGCGCAGCGATGTCGCGCATGGCCGGCTGCGCGCGGTGGCGGCGGATGCGGCGCGGGCGATGCCGGGGGTGCTCGCGGTCTATACCCATGCCGATATCGCCGGGCGCCTCGTGCCGCTCGGCAACGAGTTCCCGATGGACCCGCCGCCGGCGCCGGTGACGGTGCCGCATCTGGCCGATACCCATGTGCGCTTCGTCGGCCAGCCGATCGCCTTCGTGGTGGCCGAGACGCGCGAGGCGGCGGAGGCCGCGGCCGAGGCGATCGAGGTCGAGATCGAGGAGCTGCCGGCGGTGGTGGACCCGCTCGCCGCGCTGGCCCCCGGCGCGCCCGAGCTGCACCCGGAGGCGCCCGGCAACCTCGCCTATGACTGGCACCACGGCGACGCCGCCGAGGTCGCGGCGATCTTCGCCGGCGCGGCGCATGTGGTGCAGGCCGGGGTCACCAACCAGCGCGTCGCCGTGGCGCCGATGGAGCCGCGCGCCATCGCCGTCGCCTACGACCCCGCGGGGGCGGAGGGCCAGGGCCGCTGGGAGGCCTGGGTCGGCTGCCAGGGCGCGCATGGCATGCGCGGGCGCATGGCGGTCTCCCTCGGCGTCGCGCCGGAGCGCATCCGGGTGCGGGTGCCGGATGTCGGCGGCGGCTTCGGCATGAAGCTGATGACCCACCCGGAATACGCGCTGGCGGCGCTGGCGGCGAAGGATCTCGGCCGCCCGGTCGCCTGGGTGGCGGACCGTTCCGAGAGCTTCCTCTCCGATGCCCAGGGGCGCGACATGCGCGGCCGGGTCGAGGGCGCCTTCGACGCCGCGGGCCGCATCCTCGCGCTCCGGATGGACACCGTCTCCGGCCTCGGCGCGCAGTATTCCTCGGTCGGGGTGGCGGTGCACACGGTGTTCTCCGCGGTGCTGCTCGGCGGCATGTACCGGGTGCCGAGGATCCATGCCCGGGTGCGCGGCGCCTTCCTCAACACCACCCCGACGGATGCCTATCGCGGCGCCGGCCGGCCCGAGACGATCCACGCCACCGAGCGGCTGATGGATGCCGCGGCGCGGGCGCTGGGGCTCGACCGCGCCGAGATCCGCCGGCGCAACCTCGTCACCCCGGCGATGCTGCCGCACACCACCGATGGCGGCTTCACCTTCGACAGCCTCGACACCCATGCGGTGCTCGACCGGGCGCTGGCGGCGGCGGACTGGGCCGGCTTCGAGGCGCGCCGCGCGGCGGAGGCCGAAACCCATGCCCTCGGCATCGGCATCACCTACTACATGGAGCGCACCGGCGGCGGCCCGGTGGAGACCGCCCGCGTCGAGGTCACCCCGGAGGGCGGCGCGCGGATCTGGGTCGGCACCCAGTCCAACGGCCAGGGCCATGCCACCGCCTGGGCGCAGATCCTGCACGAGGAGACCGGGCTGCCCTTCGAGCGGATCGCGCTGATGGAGGGGGATTCGGACGCGCTGCCGGCCGGCGGCGGCACCGGCGGCTCGCGCTCGGCGAAGATGGCGAGCCGGGTGATCCTGCTCGCCGCCGGCGAGATCCGCGAGAAGGGCCGCGCGCTGGCCGCCGAGCATCTCGAGGCGGCGCCCTCGGACATCGAGTTCGACGCCGCCGCCAGCGCCTTCCGCATCGCCGGCACCGACCGCAGCGTCAGCCTCGCCGCGCTCGCCGCCGAGGCCGGCGGCATCGAGGGCGCCGGCGCGGTCGACGGCCGGGCCAGCACCTTCCCCAACGGCTGCCACATCGCCGAGATCGCCATCGAGCGCGCCACCGGCCGGGCCGCGCTCCGCCGCTACACCGTGGTCGACGATTTCGGCCGGCTGATCAATCCGGAGATCGTCGCCGGGCAGGTGCATGGCGGGGTGGTGCAGGGCATCGGCCAGGTGCTGATGGAGGCGGCGCGCTGGGATCCGGAGACCGGCCAGCCGCTGACCGGCAGCTTCATGGACTACGCGATGCCGCGCGCCGCCGACCTGCCGCGCTTCGCGGTGGAGTTCCTCGAGGTGCCGGCGCGGACCAACCCGCTCGGCGTCAAGGGCTGCGGCGAGGCCGGCGCGGTCGGCGGCATCTCGGCGACCGCCTCGGCGGTGGCCGACGCGCTGGCCGCAGCCGGCGCCGCACCGGAGACGGTCGAGCCGCCCTATACCGCCGAAACCCTCTGGCGCGCACTCAACCGCCGCGCCTGACGCCCGGGCCATGAAACCCGGGGCCTGCCCCCCGGTCCCTGACGCGCAGGCCCCTGACGCCCCGGTCCCTGACGCCCCGGCCCCGACGCCCCGGCCCTGACGCGCAGGCCTCGACACATGGTCCCCGACACCCCGGCCGCCGGAGTCACCGGATTGCCCCCGTGCCGCGTCCCGACGTGGATCTCCTCACGGTGCCGGCACCGGCCAACCCGCCCGGCGAATAGGGCGGCGGTGCTGCCCGGGGGGGGACGGGGGCCGGGGCTATCGGGGCGGGCGGCCCGGCGCGCCCGGGCGGCGCGCCGGCCGGTCTGGCGGCCGCGGGGTCAGAGCGCGAGGCGCAGGCGGGCGAGGCCCTCGACCGCAGCGGTCTTCTCGGCGATCAGTCCGAAGCGGGCGGCGCGGGCGGCGAAATCGGCGCGGACCCGGCCCTGGCGTTCGGCGACCAGCTCGAGGCTCATGCGCCCGGCGCGGTCGTTCAGCGCCAGCAGCAGCATCTGGTCGTGGCCGGCGCGGGGGTAGACGGTGGCGACCAGCTCGTCCCAGCCCTCCTCGATGCTGGCGGCGATGCGGCCGGCGCGGTCGGCGAAGCCGGCGGCGGTGAGGGTCGCGGTGATCCAGCCGGCGGCGCGGCGTGCCTGGCCGGGGCGGGCGGGGTCGGTGAGAACGATGGCGTTCGGCATTGGTCCGGCTCCTCGGATCGGCGGCGCGGGGGCCCTGTCTCGGGTTTCGGGGGCGGCGCGCCTCATCAGCATTTCACCCTGCGATGGCAGGGGCTTGTCCCGATTTGGCCGGTCCTGCCGCAATTCGGCGAAAGCTGCCCTGAACCTGCACGGAATGCGCGCGGCGGGCGCGGCGGGCGCGGCGGGGCGGAAAATGCACAACCCAAGGTTGAAAAATTCGGATTGCGAAGGGCTGGACCTTCATGGCCGAATGATGCAGGAACCGAATGAGGCACCGGGGAGACGGGGGAACGATTCTCTCCGGCGCGTGCCGAGGGGCTCTCGAACACGGCGGGACATGCCCTGGCATGCGGCGGCACCTTGCCGGGCAGTGCGTTGCCCGCAGGGCGTGTGCGGCTGTTCGCAACGCTGCATTTTGAGTTGCATCGCGCGAAGAGCCCAAATTCTTGCGTCAAGACGGGCTTCGAAGATTGCATGTGGCTGTCGCATTTGCGATACTCTCGGGCAAAAGAAGGCGCGGCGACGCCGGAAACGGCGGCGAAACGACAGCAAGAAGCGGTACGGCGGGATTTCGAGAGCAGGGGTGACCCGAATGGAGCTTCGGGGATATGACGACTACGAGGTCACGCTCGGCGACCAGATCCGGGGCGAGCGGGCTTCCCTCGGCAAGTCGATCGAGGATGTGGAGCGCGAGCTGCACATCAAGGCCAGCCTGATCCTCGGCATCGAGAACGCCGATCTCGCCGCCTTTCCCAACCCCTCCGTGGTGTCCGGCTATGTGCGCTCCTATGCGCGCTACCTGCGCGTCGACCCCGAGGAATTCTATCTCCGCTTCTGCGAGGAATCCGGCTTCGTGCCGCCGAGCGCCGCCTTCGGGGGCGTGACCGGCGCACCGCCGGGCGCACGCATCGGCCAGCGCCTCGAGGGCTCGCCCTTCGACCAGTCGCGCTTCGCCAACGTGCCGAGCCAGAGCCGCTTCGCGGCGCGCGTCTCGCTCGGCTGGCTGGCCTCGGCGCTGGCGCTGGTGGCGCTGGTCGGCGGCATCGGCTATGGCGGCTTCGCGCTGCTGCAGAACGTCCAGCGGGTCGGCTTCGCGCCGCTGCCGGAGGCGCCGGAGGTGGCCGCCGAGCCGCCGCGGGTGCTCGCCGCCGAGGCGCTCGGCGAGGCGCTGAGCCGCCCGGATGCCGGGGTCTACGGCGCCGACGGGGTGCTCGCCGCGGTCTTCGCGCCGGACGACGAGCCGCCGATCCAGCGCCGCGACGGGCCGATCTCGGCGATCGACCCGAACCAGGCCGGGGTGTTCGCCCGGGCGCCGGCGCGCAGCGTCGATCCGCGCAGCCCGGGGCCGTTGCCCGAGGGCACGATCACCGCCGCCGAGGTCGATTCCGCCGACGACGCGATCGCGCTGGCCGCGGCGCATGACGAGGCGGTGCGCCGGCTGGCGCTGGCGGTGCGCAGCGGCGCGGCCGGCGAGCGGATCGGCGCCGGCAGCGCCCGGGTGCAGCTCGCCGCCGCCGGGCCGGAGCCGCGCGGCGCGCGCCGCGGCGTCGCCGTGCATGCCATCGAGCGGACCTGGATCCGGGTGCGCGACGAGAACCGCGCGGTGATCTTCGAGGGCATCCTCGAGGCCGGCAGGAACTTCGAGCTGCCGCCGCGCATCGAGGGGCCGGAGCTGCGCACCGGCAATGCCGGCGGGCTCTTCCTGGTGGTCGACGGCGCGCCGCACGGGCCGGTCGGCAAGCGCGGCGCGGTGCTCGGCGGGATCTCGCTGGCCGCCGCCGCGATCCGCGAGCGCTTCCCCGCCGCCGAGGGCGCGCTCGAGGGCATCGCCCGCCCGGCCGGCGGCGTCGAACAGCGCGCGGCCTCGCTCGACACCGACTGAGCCCCGGCCCCTTCGGTTTCCGCGGCCCCCGGCTCGCTTCGGCTCCCCGCCCCGTCCCGGCACGCAGGATGCCGCCGCCGCGCCCCGGATCGGCGCGGGCGACGCCCCTGCCACGTCCTGCCGGGCCGAGGCGACCGCCCCGCGCCACCGCAGCCGCCCGGCCGGCGCCGCCGAACAGCGCGCGGCCCCCCTCGACACCGACTGACCCCCGGCCCCTTCGGTTTTCACGGCCCCCCGGCTCGCTTCGGCTCCCCGCCCCGTCCCGGCACGCAGGATGCCGCCGCCGCACCCCGGCTCGGCGCGGGCGACGCCCCTGCCAAGTCTTTCCGAGGCGAGGCGATCGCCCCGCGCCACCGCAGCCGCCCGGCCGGCCCCGCCGAACAGCGCGCGGCCCCCCTCGACACCGACTGACCCCCGGCCCCTTTCGGTTTCCACGGCTCCCTTCGGCTCCCCGCCCCGTCCCGGCACGCAGGATGCCGCCGCCGCACCCCGGATCGGTGCGGGCGACGCCCCTGCAAAGTCTTGCCGAGGCGAGGCGATCGCCCCGCGCCACCGCGGCCCGGCGCGGCGTGGACATCGCCCCCACCGCCCCGGAGCAGCGCGAAGATCGCCCTGCCGTGTTTCGGAGCGGCACGAAGTGCCACCCGACCACGGCTAGGGGTGGCGCGGAGACCGCTGCGCCGTTCCTCGGATCGGCGCAAAGGACGCCCCGGCCGCGCCCCGGAACGACGGAAAGGCCGCCCCCGCCGCGTCCCGGCGTGGCGTGGAGAGCGCCCCCCCGCGCCTTGCCCCGGCGTGGAGATCACCCCGCCTCGGCAAGGCACTGGGGCCACCCCAGCCGCATCTCGAAGCAGCATGGAGAACGCCCCTCCCGCAGCTCGCAGTGGCATGAACATCGCCCCAGCCGCGCCTCGAAGCGGCGTGAGAACGTCCCCACCGTATCTCGGAGCAACGCCGAGGTTGCCCCCACCCCGCCTCGGAACGGTGTGGAGGATGCCCCGGCTCCGTTTCGGAGTGGCGCGGTGATCTCCACACTGCTTCTTGGGACGGCTCGGAAATCCCCCATCGGCGTCCCGGAGTGGCAAGGAGATTGCCCCGGCCGGGTCTCGGTATGGGTCCCTGCCGCAGCTCGGAATGGCGTGAACGCTGCCCCTGCCGGGCCTCGGAGCGGCATTGAGAACGTCGCCACCGCGCCTCGGGATGGTGTGGAGAACGACCCCGCCGCGGCTCGGGGCGGCGGGGAGGTTGCAGCCGTAGCCTTGGGACAGTGCGGGGGGCGGCTCCGGAGCGTCTGGGGGGTGTGGGGAGGCTCTCCGCCGTGGGTCGGATGGGCGTGGGAGACCGCTCTGCCGTGCACTGGAGCGGTGTGGAGATCGTCTACGCCTTGCCTTGCCTTGGCGCGGGGCGGAGGTTGCCCCTTCTGCGGCTTGGAACGGCGCGGAGGTTGTTCCTGCCGCGGCTCGGAGCGGCTTGGAGGTGGCGCCTGCCATGGCTCGGAGCGGCGGTGCGATCCCCCCGGCGCGTGGCTGGGTGGCGCGGCGGGTCGCCCCCGCTGCGTGGGTGGCGGCGCGGGGGGCGGGCCTATCGCCTGGTCGGGCGGCGGGGGATCGGGCATGTCGCCTGGCCGGGCGGCGGAGCAGCGGGCCCGGCGCGTGGCCGGGCGCCGGGGGGGAGCGGCGGGGCGGTCCGCTCAGAGCGGTGCGGAGATCGCCAGGTAGTGCACCGCGAGGCGCAGGGTGCCGCCGGTGAAGTCGCCGCCGAGGGCGGTGGCGAGCAGCGGCGTGCCGCCGTAATAGGCCTGCGGCTGGCCGGTCACCCCCTCGGCCCAGCTGCCCGCCGCGGTGCCGAAGCCGGAGCCGTAGCGGTCGGCCGCGCCGGGCACGCCGAGCTGCCAGCCGCTGGCGCCGGTGATCGCTGCCGTGACCCGCGCCGAGACGCCGATCACCACCGCCTTGTCCGGGATCGCCGCCGGTGCGCTGCTGCTGGCGCCGGCGAGCGCGAGCTCGGTCTCGGCGACCCGTGCCGCCAGCCCGGCGCCGCCGGGGCCGACCGCCAGCCCGCCCTCGATCCAGGCGCCGCCGCTGCGCAGCCAGAGCGAGCCGGTGGCGGCGTTCCAGACCCGCATGCCGTCGCGCGCCTCGGCGAAGTCCCAGCCGCCGTTGAGCCGGATCGCGAGGCGGCCGTCCTGGCCGGCCCAGTCGCCGCCGGCGCCGCTGCCGACCGGCCAGACCGTGCCCTCGGCCGGGCCGGCGGGGGGCGCCGCGAGGCCGATCTCCTCCACGTGGAACGCGGCGAGCGCGTCGAGCCGGGCCAGCGCCTCGTTGACGGTGACATGCTTCTGCGCCTGGGCTGCCTCGAGCAGCGTCAGGCCGAACCGGGCGGTCTCAGACATCGGTGGTGATCCCTTCTTCGAGGCCATGGCCATAGGTGGCGGAGAGCTGCGCGACGCGGAGCTCGATGCTCCCCGCGGCGCCGTCGGCGGCCTGCTGGGCCGCGGTGTAGGTGGCGGAGGGCGCGGCGGTGTCGATCGCGCGGAGCTCGGCGCCGCCCATCAGGATGCGCAGGCGGTAGCCCTCGGCGGCCTCGCCGAGCGGGATCTCCGGGGCCTCCCAGACATCGCCGCCGAGGCGGCTGCGGCGCGTCCAGGAGATCGCCAGGTCGCCGCCGGGCAGGCGCCGGGCTTCGAGATGCACCGGCGCGAAGGGGCGCAGGCCGAGCGCCGCGCCGGCATGCTCGAGCTCGACGAAGGCCGGGTCGGAGACCGGCCGGTCGGCCGGGCCGATGCGGTAGCGCAGCGGCAGCCCGCGGGCCTCGGGATCGAGCGGCAGCCGGGCGACGCCCTCGTCGAGCACCAGCAGCCGGGCGCCGGGGGCGATCTCCGCCGCGGCCAGCGCCTCGGTGCCGCGGCGCCCGCGCAGCAGCCCCGAGAGCCGCATCCGGTTGGTGCCGGTCAGCACCGCCTCGCGGGCCTGCAGGATCTCCCATTGCCCCGGCGCCGCCTCCAGCGCCAAGCGGTTGGCGCCGCCGAGCACCGCCAGCCGCGCGCGCGAGAGCAGGCTGCCGCCGGGCAGCGCGACCTCGACCGCGGCGCGCTGCCAGAGGCCGGGATCGCCGGGCGGCAGCGGCGCGAGCAGCGCCCCCGCGAAGGCCGGCACCCGGGGCTCGGCGATCAGCGCGAACTCGCCCGCGGCGCCGGCGCGGTAGACCGCCGCGGCCCCCGGCCAGGGATCGGCCCAGACCGCGAGATGCGGCGCATGGTCGGCGCCGCCATCGGCCAGCGGCAGCTCGAGGATCGCCGCCGAGATCGGCCCCGGCGGCGGCGAGAGGACGATCTCGCTGCGCCGCTCGGCCACCGCCGCGGGGCTGTAGGCGGCGCGCTCCACCCGCACCGCCTCGAGCGCCCGCTCGCCGCCCTCGGCGATGCGCTCGATGCGGTAGGTCTCGTCGCGGCCCGGGCCGGGCAGGCGGATCAGGTCGCCGGGCTCCAGCGCCGCCCCGGAGGGCGGCAGCGCCAGCGAGACCCGGTCGCGCCCGATCAGCCCCTCGGCGAGCCAGCGATCGGCGATGCGCTGCGCCCGGCTCGAGGGGAAGGCCAGCGCCAGCGAGTTCTGCGCGACGCGCTCGTCCGGGCCGGCGCCGGCGCCGGGGGCGCGGGCCTCGGCCGCCGCCAGCCGGTAGTCGCTCTCGGCCTCGACATAGGAGAGCCGCACGGTGTCGGGCGTGGTGCCGGCGCTCTCGCGCGCCCGCACCGCCGCGCCCAGCGCCTCGTCCGATGCGACCAGCCGGGCCGGGTCGAGCGGCGCCGCCGCGGCCTGGCCGCGCATGGTGTAGACGATGCGGCCGCCGGATTCATGCGCATCGACGCCATAGGCCAGCATCAGCGGCTGCAGCGCGGCGCGGGCGCTGCCGGTCTCCTCGATCAGGTAGCCCTGCACCGCGTCGTGCAGGCGGGAGACGTCGATCTCCGCCGGCGCCAGCCCGGCATCGACCGAGATCTCGTGCACCACGTCGGCCAGCGCGCCGTTGCCGACGCGCCCGGTGATCCAGTGCCCGGTGGCATGCGCCGGCCCGTCGGACCAGACGCCCTCGCGCGCCGGGAAATCCGGGAACGGCCGGGCGTCCCAGGTCCAGACGAAGATCCGCGCCGGGTCGATCATGCCGGGCGGGTTGTTCGCCGGGTCCGACCAGTAACCGAGCTTGGCCTGCAGGTAGCGGCGCTGCATCTCGTCGTCGCGGGCGCCGGCGGAGCCCGGCGGCAGGCCGCTCTCGGAGCTCTTCGGGTCGTGGAACAGGTTCGGCATGTTGGCGCCGAGATCGACCGCGGGGCAGCCGGTCTCGGTGAGCCAGACCGGCTTCGAGCCGGGCACCCAGGCGGTGGGAGCCGGCTGGCGCACGCCGTCGATCCGGTCGTGATGCGGGTTGGCCCACCAGCCGCGGATGTCCTTCGGGCGGAACACCCAGTGCTCGCCATGCGCGGTGTCGTCGATCGGGCTGCGCAGCTGCGCCGCGCGGTCCGCCTCGGAGGCGTAGTAGAAATCGTAGTGCTCGCCGCCCTCGACGTTGCCGAGCAGATAGGGCAGCGAATAGATCGCCGGGTGGTCCTGCCCGTCGAGATGGCCGGCCTCGTGGCGCCAGTCGGACAGCGGCAGGTAGTCGTCGATGCCGACGAAATCGATGTTGGCATCGGCCCAGAGCGGGTCGAGATGGAAGATCCGGTCGCCCGAGCCGTCGCCCGGCTGGTGCCCGAAATACTCCGACCAGTCGGCGGCATAGGAGATCTTGGCATCCGGCAGCAGGGCGCGCACCTCGGCGGCCAGCGCGATCAGGCGCGCCACCGCGGGATAGCTGGTCTTGCCGGAGCGGATGGTGCTGAGCCCGCGCATCTCCGAGCCGATGCAGATCGCCTCGACGCCGCCCGCCGCGGCGGCCAGCGCCGCCATGTGCAGGGCGCAGCGCGACCAGCTCCACTCCTCCGGCCCGGCATAGGCGACGGTGCCGGCATCCGCGTCCACGGTGAAGTCGGCCGCGGTGACGGTGCCGAAGAAGGCGTCGACCTCGGCCGCCGCCGCGGCGCTCTGGTCGGCGCTGCCGGGCTCGCCGGGGGCGGCCGCCAGCGTGATCCGGCCGCGCCAGGGGAAGGCCGGCTGCTCGGGCCGGCCATAGGGGTCGGGCAGGGCGTTGCCGGCGGGGATGTCCATCAGCAGGAAGGGATAGAGCATCACCGCCAGCCCGCGGGCCGACATCTCGCGGATCGCCCGCACCACCGAGCCGTCGGACGGGGTGCCGCCGAACACCGGGCGGCCCTCGGCGTCCTGGCTGACCAGCGGCGCGGTCTCGGCGGTGAGCCCGGCGACGCGCCAGGGCTCGGGGCTGGCCGAGCGGTTCCGCGCCTCCACCTTCGGCTCGACCCGGCACTGGCCGCAGCGCAGGTCCGAGCCGAACCAGGAGACCACCAGCGAGACCGCGCGCGCCGCCGGCGCCTCGGCCTCGAGCTGGTCGAGCGCGACGAGGATGTCGGGCCGCCCCTCCGGGTTGTTGACATTGGCCGCGACGGTGACGCCGCCCTCGTAGACATGGCGCGCCTCCTCCGGCTCCAGCGCGAACTCGCCGGTGCCGGGGGAGAGCGCGACGCCGCGGATCAGCGCCGGCAGCGGGGTGCCGGCCTCGGGCCCTTCGGCCGGCCGGTTGACCGAACGGAACACCTCGATGTTGAGCTGCGGGATGCGGTTGCCGAACTGCGCCAGGGCCAGGTCCTCGAACACCACATAGGCGGTGCCGCGGAAGGCCGGGGCGTGCTCCGGCCCCTCCACCGCCTCGATCTTCGGGTCGGGCAGCTGGTCCTCGTCGCCCGGATAGACGCGGATCGCGAGATCGGTGAGGTCGAGCAGCTTGCCGTCGGCCCAGATCCGGCCGATGCGGTCGATGCGCCCGGCGCAGAGCCCGACGGCGAGCGAGATCGAGTAGGAGAACTGGCGCACCGTCTGGCCGCCGCCGAGCGCCTTGCCGCCCTGCGTGGTGGTGCGCGTGGTCTCGAGGAAGCGGGTCGACCAGATGATCTCGCCGGCCACCCGCATCCGCCCGAACACCCGCGCCATCGGCGCGCCGGGGGTCGAGGTCTGCAGGCGCAGCGCGCCGGCGCGGCCGGTCTCCACCGCGCGGCTGCCGCTGCCGAGCAGGCGCTGGTCGATCACCGCGCCGGCCACCGCGCCCACGGTCTGGCCGATGGCGGCGGCGGAGAAGCCGAGGAACGAGCCGCCGATGGAGGCGCCGACCGCCTGTCCGGCGGCGGAGAGGATCAGGGTGGCCATCAGGCATGCCTCGCGGGAAAGCGGAAGGCGCCGGCCAGCCGCCGGAGCCAGGAGGGGGTGAGATGGGTCTCGGCGACAGAGGCGCCGGAATAGGCGTGCAGGATCCGCCCCGGCTCGAGCCAGGGCGAGGCGAGGATCGCGACATGCTTGGCCGGCCCCGCCGCGCGCATGCGGAACACCAGCACGTCGCCGAGCCCGGCGCGCGCCGGCGGGATCGCGATCAGGTGGCGGGCGGCGGCGCCGAGCAGCGTCTCCGCGGCGCCCTGCTCGGCCCAGTCCGGCGTGTAGGGCGGCGGCGCCTCGGGCTCGGCGCCGTAGAGCGTGCGCCAGACCCCGCGCAGCAGGCCGAGGCAGTCGGCCCCGGCGCCCTGCCGGCTGGCCTGGTGGATATAGGGCGTGCCGATCCAGCCGCGCGCCGCCGCCACCGCCGCCGCCCGCGTCGCGGCATCGGCCTCGGTGGCGGGAGGCGCGGCATCCGCCCCAGCCGCGCGGGTCGCGGCATCCGGCTTGGCCGTGTGGGTCACGGCATTCGCCTCGGATGCGGGAGGCGCGGCATCAGCTTCCGCCTCGGGAGGCACGGCATCCGCCTCGGTGGCACGGGTCACGTCATCCCCCTTGGCCGTGCAGGTCACGGCATCCGCCTCCGCCGCGCGGGTTGCGGCATCCGCCCCGGCCGCGGGAGGCGCGGCATCCGCCTTGGCCGCGCGGGTTGCGGCATTCGCCACCGCCGCGTGGGTCGCGGCGCCCGCCTCCGCCGCGCGGGTCGCGGCATTCGCCTCGGCCGCGCGGGTCGCGGCATCCGCCCCGGCCGCGCGGGTCACGGCATCCGGCTCAGCCGCGGAACAGGGAACCGCCGTCATGGGCCTCTCCTGAATTGGGATAGGTGGTTGTCCAGTCGTCGCCGGGCATGAAGGGGAAGCCGCGGAAATTCATCAGGTTGGCAAACTTCTCACGGCAGGTGGCGGCGGCCTTGTCGCAGCCGGCGCGGATCTCGAAGGCATCGCCCGGCTGGATCGGCGCGGCCGGCGCGGCCCAGAGCGTGACGCGCACCGCGCCGGCCGCCCGGTGCAGCTTGACCCGCCCGGGCTGCGCCGCGTTGGCGCCGCTGCTCCAGGCCAGCCGGCCGCGGTCGAACCAGCGGCTGGCGAAGCCCTCGAGCCCCGCCACCTCGACCGTCTCGGGCGCGATCACCGCGGTCACGCTGCCGCTGCCGCGATAGGCCGGCTGCTCGAGATCGACGCCGCAGCGGGCATCGCCGAGGCGCGCGTCGCAGCCGGTCAGCCAGGCCCGGCCATGCGGCTGGTTGAGCCGCTCGGCGAGGCCCAGCACCTCGGCCTCGAAGGCGTGGCTGCCGCGGCGGATCTCGCCGATCTGCCCGCGCGAGAGCAGCACCCGGCTCGCCGGGTCCTGCCAGTCGACCAGCCAGAGCCGGATCTCGGCGCCGTCATAGAGCCCGGCCTCGAGGTCGATGTCGCGGATCGCCGCCGATTGCAGCGCGCCCTCGACGGTGTGGCTGTCGGGGGCCAGGCCGAGGCCCTGCTCGACGGTGCTGGCGGTCAGCCCCGAGGCCGCCTCGAAGGCGATCCCGTCGAAGGCCAGCGGGCGGTCGTGGTCGGTGAAGCCGAGGGTCACGCCGTCGCGCCGGGTCACCGCCCAGGCGCGCGCCAGGGTGGTGACGCCGGCGGCCAGGCTGGCGGCGAGGGCGGGGGGCAGGGCGCGCATCAGACACGGATCTCCAGGATCGGGATCGACGGGATCTCGCCGGCCTCGAAGGCGGCGAGGTTGACCTCGAGGCTGTCGGCGCCGAAGCGCACCGGCACGTCGAAGGCGAAGCCCGCGGTGACCGCCGCGCCGGGCGCCGGCGGCGCGTCGAGGGTGACGATCCCGCTGGCATGGTCGACCGTGAACTCCGCCGGGTCGAGCTCGGCCCCGGCGACCGCGAGGCGCACCGTGCCGGCCACCGGCTTGGCGATCGGGCGCAGCAGCGGCGGGCTGCCGCCATAGTCCTTGACCAGCTGGAAGGCGGCGGCGGTGCCGTCGCCGGTGCCGATCGCCTGGTCCTGCGCGCCGGGCTCGGCCGAGGGCGCGCAGCTCCGGTGGTCGAGCCAGTCCTTCCAGCGGAAGCCGTGCAGCGGCCCGCGCCGCGCCTCGTAGAAGCGCAGCACCTGGTCGAGATCGTCGAGCGAGCGCACGCCGAGCCCGGCATCCCAGCGCCGGCGGGCCTGCGCCCAGGGGGTGTTGCGCTCCTCGAAGCCGTTGACCAGGGTCACGATCTCGGTGCGCCGCTCGATGCCGCCGGTCGAGGCGAAGGACAGGCGGGGCGAGAAGCGGATCTCGTGGAATGCCATTGGGGTCTCCCTTGAGGGGGCTCAGAGCCGGGCGGAGCCGCGGCCCACGGCGCGGGCGAGCTCGGCCGCCACCTGCCCGCGGGAGCGGCGGAAGCCGGCGATGTCGGGGGTCTGGATGGTGACGTTGACGACCGGCGCGGCGCCGCCGCCGGCGGCCACGCCGAGCCGGCCGTCCGGGCCGCGGCGCAGCGGCAGGATCGCCTCCGGCCCGGCCTCGCCCATCAGCCCGGTGCCGCCGCGCATCGGGAACAGCGTCGGCGCCGAGACCACGCCGCCGCGGGCGAAGGCGGTGACGCGGCCGCGGTCGAGCACCCCGCCATCGGCGAAGGGCCGCACCCGGCCGTTCTCCAGCACGCCGCCGCTGGCGAAGCCGAGCGCACCGCCGATGCCGCCGGCGACCGAGCCGACCAGCGTGGCGAGCCCCGAGGAGAGCGCGTCCTGCACCGGGCGGAAGGCGAAATCGAGGCTCTTCGAGAGCAGGTCCGAGGCCAGCCCCTTGAACACGTCGCCCAGCTTCGCGCCGCCGAAGATCGCCTTGTCGAGCGCCGAGCGCAGCGAGGTGCCGAGCGAGCGCGCGAGCCGGGCCGACTGCGCATCCATGCCGCGCATCGCCTCGGCGGCGCCGGCCAGCTCCTCGCGGAAGCCGGCGGCGAGGCCGCGCATGTCGTCGAGCGCCGCGGAGAGCCCGGCGCGGTCGAGGTCGAGGTCGAGATCCATCTGTCAGCGCTCCGTCTCGGTCGGGAGGGGGGGAAGGTCGGGATGCGCCGCCATCAGCCGGGCGAGGCCGGCCGGCCCCAGCGCGGGCGCGGCGGGGCGGGCCAGGCCGGCGCCCTCCAGCGCCCGGGCCAGCTCCACCGGGGTCATCGCCCAGAACGCCGCCGGCGCCAGCCGGAGGGCGCCGAGCCCGAGCCGCATCAGCGCATCCCAGTCGGTCGTTTCGGTCGTTTCGGTCGTTTCGGTCGTTTCGGTCGTTTCGGCCGTCCCGGTCGTTTCGGCCGGCACCGCTGAGCCCCCCGAGACGACCGGTCCGCAAGCCGGCCCCGCGGCCGGCCCCGCAGTCGGCCCTGTGGTCCGCCCCGCGGCTGGCCCAGCAGCCGGCTCAGCGGTCGGCTCGGCGGCAGGCCATCCGGTCGGCCCTGCGGCTGGTCCTGCGGTCGGCCCTGTGGTCGGACCGGCGGTCAGCTCCGCGGCCGTTCCCGCGGTCGGCCCCGCGGTCGGCCCCGCGCTTGGCCCTGCGGTCGGCCCAGTGGTCGGCCCTGTGGTCCGCCCCGCGGTCGGCCCCGCGGTTGGCCCCGCGGTTGGCCCTGTGGTCGGCCCAGTGGTCGGCTCAGTGGTCTGCCCTGCGGCTGGTCCTGCGGCCGGTCCTGCGGCCGGTCCTTCGGTCAGCCCCGCGGTCGACCCTGCGGTCAGCCCCGCGGTCGACCCTGCGGTCGGCCCTGCGATCAGTCCTGCGGGCGACCCTGCTGCCGGTCCTGTGGTCAGCCCAGGAGTCGGCCCTGCGATCGGTCCTGTGGTCGGTCCTGCGGTCGGCCCGGTGGGAAGCCCAGCAGTCGGCCTTACGATCGGCCCTGCGGCTGATCCTGTGGCCGGTCCTGTGGCCGGGCCCGCGGCCGGTTCGGGGTGCGCCTCCGGGGGTGCCTCCGGGGTTGCCGCGGCGGCCGGTTCGGGGTGCGCCTCGGGGGTCGTCTCCGGGCGCGGCTCGGGGGTCGCTCCGGGGGGCGGGGCGGGCGGCGGGCTCACGGTGCGGCGGCGGCATCGGCGCTGCCGAAGGCCGCGGCCATCAGCGCCAGCCCGGCGCGGGCGGCGGCCAGCGGCCCGCCCTCGATCTCGGCGGCGGCGAGATGCGCGGGCTCGACCGGCTCGCCGGCGCCGCGCAGCCCCGCCGCCAGCAGCGCGAGGATGTCGCGCGCCGAGACCCGGCCGCTCTCGAAGCGCTCGGCCAGCGCCACCAGCGAGGGCACCGACAGCTCGGCCTCGAGCTCGGCCAGGGTGCCGAGGGTGAGGCGCAGGCGCCGCGGGCAGCCGTCGATCACCAGCGCGATCTCGCCGCGCGCCGGGTTGATCGGCGCATGGGCCGGCGCACTGGCCGGAGCATGGGCCGGCGCACTGGCCGTGGCATGGACCGGAGCACTTGCCGGGGCCGAGGCCTGAGCATGGGCCGGCGCCGCGGCCGGCGCCCGTTCCGCGCCGGCCATCATGCCGCCTCCGCGAAGCTGAGCAGCCCGGCCGAGACCAGGCTCAGCTCGTAGGTCGCGGCGCCGTCATGCTCGCCGGCATAGTCGAGCCCGGTGAGCTGGAACGGCCCCGAGATCGTGCCGAAATCCGGGATCACCACCTGGAACTCGGGCAGGCCGGCATCGAAGAACACCCGGCGCAGCGCGGCATCGGCGGCGGCATCCTTGAAGACGCCGGAGCCGGTGAGGCTGGCCGAGCGCACCCCGGCGCCGGCGAGCAGCTCGCGCCACTGCCCGGCGCTGTCGGCGGTGGTGATGTCGACCGTCTCGGCGTTGAGCGCGATGCGGCTGGCGCGCAGCCCGGCCACGGTGACGAAGCTCCCCGAGCCGGTCTCGTCGAGCTTGATGAGCAGGTCCTTGCCTTTCTGGGCGGTCATGGGTCTCTCCCGGAGGTTGGAGGGCAACAGGATGGCGGGCGGTCAGGTGTCCTCGAGCAGCGCGCGGAAGCGCAGGCGGATGCGCCGCAGCGCGTCCTTCTCCAGCCGCTCGGCGAGGGCGCCCTGGAAGCCGAGGCAGATCAGCCGCCCGCGGGCGAGGGCCAGCTCGGCCCCGAGCAGCGCGTCGCAGATCGCCGCCGCCGCCTGCTTGGCCTCGGCGAAGCCGGCCTGCGGGGTCACCACGGAGATCGTCAGCACATGCTCGGCGCCGCGGTCGGTGGCGGTGGAGAAGTCGCGCGCCTCCTCGTCGCCGAGCACGACATAGAGCGCGTCGGCGGCGCCGGTCTCCGGCGGGGCGGCGTCCCAGATCCGCCCGCCGGCCAGCGCGGCGAGCGCCGGATCGGCGGCGAGGCGGGCATAGAGCGCCTGCTGCAGCGCCCAGGCCAGGGCATAGGTCATGAGAACGGGCCCTCCTCGACATGCAGCGTGAGGCTGGCGCCGTCGGGGCTCTCGGCGACGCCGTGGATCGCGAAGACGCGGGCGCCGAGGGTCAGCCGCTGGTCGGTGCGCGGGCGGCGGCCGGGGCCGGGCTCGCGGGCGAGATGGATGCGGTGGGTGAGCCGGGCGGTGGGCCGGTCGGCGAGCGCCGGCTCGGCGGCGCCGCGCGGCTCGATGCGGCCCCAGAGCTGGCCCTCCTGGGTCCAGGCGAGCACGTGGCCGCCGCCGCCATCGGGGCTGCGGACCGGGCTCTCCAGCGTCAGCCGGGCGCGGCGGGGGAGGGGGCGTGCCATGGCGCCGCCCTCAGAGCCGCAGCGCGCGGTGGCGCGCGATCAGCCGGTCGATCTCCGGGGCCATCGCGGCGCCGCCGGGGCGGTCGTCGTAGAGATGGGCGGCGACCAGCAGCACCGCCTGGGCGAGATCGGCCGGCACGTCGGCGGCGCCGGGGCCGAAGCCGGCGGTGAAGGCGATCTCGGCGGTGCTGCCCGGCGGGATCGGCGGCAGCGCGGCGCCGGCCCGGCTCACCACCTGGCGCAGGCGGCCGGGCGCCAGGCTGAGCCCGGACAGCGGCTGGCCGGCCAGCGTCGCGGCCCCCAGCGCCGAGACCGGGCCGACCGGCAGCACCAGGCAGCCGCCGGGGCCCCAGCGGGTCACGGTGAGGCGGAACTCGCGGGCGACCAGCGCCAGCCCGGTGCGGGCCTCGATCTCGGCGGTGGCGGCGGCGAGGTAGCGGTCGAGCAGCACCGCCTCGCCGGAGGGCTCGGCAAAGCCCGTGCCGAGGCGCAGATGCGCCTCCAGCGCCGAGTGCTCGACCGGCAGGGCGGCGGGCTCGGTGATCTCGGTCAGCTCGTACAAGGGAACCTCCTTTGCGGAACCACGGGGGTGCCGGGGGTGCCGGGGGATGCCCGCGGCCGGAGCGGCGCCGGCCGCGGGCGGCGGATCAGGAGGCGCCGAACTTCAGCAGCTTGATCGCGGCGAAATCGGTGACGTCGCCGCCGACCCGCTTGGTCGCGAAGAAGGTGACGTTGGGCCGGTTGGTGAACGGATCGCGCAGGATCCGGATGTCCGGCCGCTCGGCGATGGTGTAGCCGTGCGAGAAGTCGCCGAAGGCGATCGAGAAGCTGTCCGGGCCGATCTCCGGCATCGCCTCGACCACCTGCACCGGGTAGCCCAGCAGCCGCGCCGGCTGCTCGCCGGCCAGCCCCTCGACCCAGAGGAAGCGGCCGTGGCTGTCCTTGATCTTGCGCAGCTCGCCGGCGGTCTTGGAGTTCATCACGAAGACCGCGCGGGCGCGGTATTCGGCGCCGAGGGCATAGACCAGGTCGACCAGCGCGTCGCCCGGGGTCTGGGCGTCGAAATCGCCCGAGGTGCCGGTGGTGACATAGCCGAGGCTGTCCCAGGCCCAGGCGGCGTCGGCGACCTTGGTCTTGGTCAGGAAGCCGACCGGCTTGTTGACCCCGTCGCCGGTGACGAAGGCGCTCGACTCGGCGCGCAGGAACTTGTCGGCGATGCGCTCGGCGAGCCAGGCCTCCATGTCGAAGGCGGTGTCGTCGAGGATGCGCTGGCTGGCCATCGGCGCGGCCGAGAGCTCGTGCAGCGGGATCGAGATGCGGTCCACCGTCGGCGTCGGGCCGGTCACCGAGCCGTCCGCCTCGGTGGTCCAGTCGGCGCCGATATCGCCGTAGTCGACCAGCACGTCATAGGCGGTGGCCTCGACCTGCACGACATTGGCGACGGCGCGGATCGAGGCGCCGCTCTCGAGCACGGTGCCGACCAGCGCCGAGGTCTGCGGGTCGATCAGGAATCCGCCCTCGGCGTTCATCGCGGTGTTGTAGCCCTTGCCCTCGAGGCCGAGCGCCTTCAGCGCCTGGTCGTCGCCCTGCCGGACATAGGCGGCGAAGGCCTTGCGGTGCGGCGGCTGCTCGGCCTGGGCGCCGGCCAGCGCCGGGCGGCGCACCCCGGCCTGCTTGCGGTCGAGCCGCTCGAGCCGGGTGCCCATCTCGGAGATCCGGCGCGAGACGTCGTCCTTGAACTCGCCGAAGGTCCGGATGAAGGCGGTCGCCGCCGATTTCGCCTCGGCGCTCACGGGGGTGGTCTGATCGGTCATGGAGCTTTGTCCTTCTGGGGTCGGTTGCAGCTGCGGGCGCGGGGCCCGGGTCAGACGGCGGCGAGCGCCGCGGCCAGCGCCTGCTCGAAGCTGGCGGGGCCGCTATCCTCGGCCCCGAGCGACGCGCGGGCGGTGGGCAGGAGCGGGAAGGTCACGAGCGACACCTCCCAGAGGTCGATCTCGATCAGCCGCCGGCCGCCGGTCTCCGGCGAGGGCGCGGCGCGGATGGTGCGGTAGCCGATCGAGAGGCCGTCGATCGCGCCGGCCTTCAGCAGCGCGATGGCGTCCGCGCCGCGGGTCACGTTGGCGAGGATCTCGCCCTCGACATGCAGCCCGCGGGCATCCTCGGCGAGCCGGGTCCAGACGCCGATCGGCATCGCCGGGTCGTGCTGCCAGAGGAACTTGACGCGCCGGCCGGCGGCCTCGGTGCGCGCCAGCGAGGCGCCGAAGGCGCCGGGGGCGACGATGTCGCCGCCCTGGTCGGCCTCCTCGAACAGGCTGGCATAGCCGGCGATGCGGCCCGCGGCGAGGCTCTCGGCGAGCTCCCCGGCGATCGCGGGAAGGGCGACGAACTTGGTCTCGAGCCCGCCGGCGGGGCGGGTCGCGGTGAGTGCGGTCATCGGTGTCTCCGGAGCTTGGGGCGGGGCTCAGCCGGCCGGGCGGGGGCCGAGGCCGAGGGCGGCGCGCTTCTCCTCCTCGGTGAGGAAATCGGCCTCGGTGACGCGCTTCCAGCGGGCGTCGCGCTCGGCGCCGAGGGCCGGCACCCGGTCGAGATCGGGCTCCAGCGCCAGCGCCCGGCCGCAGCCCTCGCCGAGCCAGCAGGCCAGCGCCGCGCCGACCTTGGCGACCAGCGGCAGCACGGTCTGGCGGAAGAAGGCGCGGTTCGCCTCCTGGAAGTTGGAATAGGTGTTGTCGCCCGGGATCCCGAGCAGCATCGGCGGCACGCCGAAGGCCAGCGCGATCTCCCGCGCCGCGGCGTCCTTGGTCTTGAGGAACTCCATGTCGGCCGGCGAGAAGCCCATCGGGCGCCAGTCGAGCCCGCCCTCGAGCAGCATCGGCCGGCCGGCATTGCGCGCGCCCTGGTGGTTGTCCTCGATCTCCTCGCGCAGCCGCCGGTACTGCTCCTCCGACATCGTGCTGCCGTCGCTGGCGCCGAACACGATGGCGCCCGAGGGCCGGGCGGCGTTGTCGAGCAGCGCCTTCGACCAGCGCGCCGCGGCGTTGTGCACGTCGAGCGCCCCGGCGGCGGCGGCCAGCGGGCTCATGCCGTAATGGTCGTCGAGCGGGTGGAACGCCTTCAGGTGCAGCACCGGGCGGTGCTCCGGCGTCACCTTCCAGCGCTGCACCGCCTGGCCGACGCGGTATTCGAAGCCCTGCGGCCAGCCGTCCGGGCCGGGGATCACCCGCATCCGGTCGGGGCGCAGGGCATGCAGCTCCGCCGGCAGGCCGAGGCTGTCCGGGCAGGCGGCCTCGAGATAGGCGTTGCCGGCGAGCTGCAGATGGCCGTAGAGCGCCTCCATCAGCGAGCGCCCGTCCTGCCCGGGATTGGGCTGGGCGAGCAGCCGCAGCGCCGGGTGCTCCTGCATCCGCTGGCCGTCCTCGGTGAGCAGCAGCGGGATCGCCGCGGCGGCCTCGGCCACCATGCGCACGGCCCGGAAGCCGATCACGTTGCCCTCATAGCCGGTGCGGATCAGCGAGACCTCGTCCCGCGGGCTCCAGACCGGCTTGCCCGGCCCGTGGAAGGCCAGCACCGGGCCGGCGGCCGAGCCCTTCCTCTCGCGGGGGGCATCGGTGCGCGCCCCGCGCAACAATCTGAGTGGCATGTCTGTCTCCGGATTGCGTGATGGCGAGCCGCGGCGCGGCTCAGAGCGTGCGGACCCGCAGCCGGGCGCGCTGCCCGAGGGCGAGATCGGTCACCGCCCAGACCAGCGCATCCAGCCGGTCCGGGCTCTTGATGCCGTCGCCGCCGGCGGCGGTGAAGCGGCACATCTGGTCCTCGAGCGCGGCGAAGGCGCCGACATGGTGCACCCGGCCCTGCTCGTAGAGCGCGGCCACCGGCTCGGCGCGCAGCCGCTTCGAGCGCGTCGCCCGCACGGCGCGGAAGGGGATGTCGGGGTCGATCTGGCGCAGCAGGCTCTCCACCAGGTCGCCGCCCTGGTTCACCTCCGCGACGATGCGGTCCGCTTCGCTTTCTTCGAGAGCGTCCACAGCCCGGCGCGCCCAATCATGAGGGCTTTTGCCTTGAACTGATCGATCATCCAGGACGTAAACTGTCGGAACATCGTCTTCTCCTTCTTGTCTGATCCCCGCCACCACGATGCCGCATTCGTCGGAGCGGCCATGGGCGGTGACGGGCGGGTCCACCGCCACCACCACGCGGTCGAGCGGCGGCGCCGCGGCAACCCGCAGCCCGTCGAGCATCGGGCGCGACCAGAGCGCGCCCTCATGCGCCTCGAGGAGTTCCCCCGAGATCTCCTGCCGGCCGAGCGCCGTGCCGCCATAGCGGGCCTCGAGGCGCTCGGCGAAACCGGGCGCGAGCCAGGCCGCATTGGCCGCGGTCGCGCCGTGGGTCGCGGCGGTGTCGGGGCTGGCGAGGATCTCGCGCAGCACCGGGTTGTCGCGCGGCGTCGTCGTCACGATCTGGCGCGGCGGGCGGCCGCCGGCATCGGGCAGCCGCAGGCAGAACTGCAGCATGTCCCAGGCCTCGCGGCAGCGGCGCCACTTCGCCAGCTCGTCCGACCAGGCGGCGTCGAACTGCGGGCCGCGCAGCGCCTCGGGGCTGGAGGCCGAGGCCAGCGCCGCCTCCGCCCCGTTGGGCCAGACCAGCCGGTTGCGGCTGGCCTGGAACGCCGGGCGCCGGTCCGGCGGGGCGCAGGCCAGCAGGCCGCTCTCGCCCTCCACCATCACCGCGCGGACCTGGTCGAGGGTCTCGCCGACCAGCGCCACGCGGCGGCAGCGGCCCGGGTCCAGCGGCCCGGCGCCCTCGACCTGGGCGCGCACCCATTCGGCGCCGGCGCGCGTCTTGCCGGCGCCGCGCCCGCCGAGGATCGCCCAGACCCGCCAGTCGCCCTCCGGCGCGCACTGGTGCTGCGGATTGGCCCAGAGCTCCCAGAGCCAGGGCATCGCTGCCAGCGCGTTGGGCGAGAGCCCGTAGAGGAAGGCCCGGCGGGTCTCCTCAGGCTGCGAGGCGAGCCAGGCGACGGTCGATTTCCGCACGGGCGTCCTCCAGATCCAGCATCTGCCTGGCATGGCCGTCGGCGGTGAGGCCGATCTTGCCGGAGATGTCGATCACCTTCATCAGCGCCTGCTGGTTGAGGGTGATCAGCTTGCGCACCGCCTCGATGCGGGTCTCGTCGGTCTCGTCGACCTCGGCGGCGAACAGCCGGTCGATCTCGAGTTCCAGGAATGCGGCGACATCGGCGAAGAGCTGCTGTGCGGCGCCGAGGGTTTCCTCGAGCGTCCGGCCACAGGCATCACCCCGCCGACCGACCAGCGTGTCGATCGTCGTTCTCACGAGCTTGCCCTTTTCGGTTGCGCACCAGAAACGGCGCGCCCCCCGGCGCGCCCTCCGCCCGATGCGGATGGTGGTGCTGTGCGAAGAGATCCGGCGGCCCATCTGCGGAGCCACTTCTCGGATCATGGAGCAAGGGATACCCCGCAGCGTCCCGGAAGTCAAGCTGTTTTCGGTAAATTATCTATTAATTTCAATGGTTTGTGTTAATGGATGGTTAACCGCGGTGGTGGCGCTCGGCTGCACGACGCCCTTCGGGCGTCGCTCCGCTGCCGCGCGATGGCCCGCCACCACCCCCGCCGCCGCCGGGGCGCTGCGCGCCCGCGGCGCCGGGGGCGGACGGGGCGCAGCGGAATGCCGGGGGTGCGAAGGACGCACGAGCGCGGGCCGCGGCCGCTTCGCGGGATCGGGTGTGCAGGGTGTCGCTGGTCGGGAGGGGCGGCCGCGGCGCGGCGGGTCGGGGAGGGCGGGGCGGGCGTCGGTGCGCCCCCTCCGGATCACTCGGCCTGCTGCTGCTCGCGCGCGCGCTCCGCCTCGATGCGCCGCCACTTGCGGACATTGGCGTTGTGCTCCGACAGCGTCTCGGAGAAGGCATGCCCGCCGGTGCCGTCGGCGACGAAGTAGAAATAGGGCGTGTCGGCCGGGTTCAGCGTCGCCTCGATCGCGGCGCGGCCGGGATTGGCGATCGGCGTCGGCGGCAGGCCGGGGATGCGGTAGGTGTTGTAGGGCGTCTCGGCGATCAGCTCGGAGCGGCGCAGGCCCCGGCCGAGCGGCCCCTGGCCGCCGGTGATGCCGTAGATCACGGTCGGGTCGGTCTCGAGCCGCATGCCCTTGCGCAGCCGGTTGACAAAGACGCTGGCGACCTGCGCGCGCTCGGCGCCGACGCCGGTCTCCTTCTCGACGATGGAGGCGAGGATCAGCGCCTCCTCCGGGCTGTCGAGCGGCAGGCCCTCGGCGCGCGCCGCCCAGGCCGCGGCGAGGATCTCCGCCTGCGCCGCCGACATGCGCCGGATCAGCTCGGCCCGGGCCATGCCGCGGGAGACGAAATAGGTGTCCGGCGCGAGGCTGCCCTCGGGCGGCACCGCGGCGAGCTCGCCGGTCAGGACATCGACGCCCTTCAGCAGCTCCACCACCTCCCAGGAGGTCAGCCCCTCGGGCACCGTGACGGCGTGCTGGATCGCCCGGCCGGAGGTGATCAGCGCCAGCATCTCGGCCATCGAGGCGCCCGGCGGCAGCTCGTATTCCCCGGCCTTCAGCGCCCGGGTCTGGCGCCGCGCGCGGGTGCCGACCTTGAAGAGCTGCTGCCCCGCCAGCAGGCCCCAGACGGTGCGCTCGGGCAGGGCGCCGGCGGCATCGAGCGCCGCCGCCGCCTCGTCGAGCGTCGCGCCGCGCTCGATCGCCACCACCACCGGCGCGGCGAGCGGCCCGGGGGCCTCGAAATCCGACTGTCCGCGGTCCACCGCGAGCGCGACCCCGATCAGCGCGACGATCAGCAGCGTGAGGAAATTTGCCGCGATGTGGCGCATGGGGGCGCTCCCGTGCCGCTCAGACCGCGCCGAAGATCACGCTGGCATTGGTCCCGCCGAAGCCGAAGCTGTTGGAGAGCGCCACCTTGATCTCGCGCTCGACCTTGGTGTGCGGGGCGAGGTCGATCTCGGTCTGCACGGAGGGGTCGTCGAGATTGAGCGTCGGCGGCGCCACCTGGTCGCGAATCGCGAGGATCGAGAAGATCGCCTCGATCGCCCCGGCCGCGCCGAGCAGGTGCCCGGTGGCGGATTTCGTCGAGCTCATGGTGACCTTGCCGACCTGGTTGCCGAGCAGCCTGGTCACCGCCGAGAGCTCGATCTCGTCGCCGAGCGGGGTCGAGGTGCCGTGCGCGTTCACGTAGTCGAGCGCGCTGGCCTCGAGCCCGGCATTGCGCAGCGCCGCCTGCATCGAGCGGAAGCCGCCATCGCCGTCCGGCGAGGGCGAGGTGATGTGATAGGCATCGCCCGAGAGCCCGTAGCCCAGCACCTCGG
Source organism: Paralimibaculum aggregatum (assembly GCF_030270585.1). Classification (GTDB taxonomy): domain Bacteria; phylum Pseudomonadota; class Alphaproteobacteria; order Rhodobacterales; family Rhodobacteraceae; genus Thermohalobaculum; species Thermohalobaculum aggregatum. The sequence continues at coordinate 213,076 of NZ_BSYI01000002.1, read as the reverse complement.
CATAGATCTTGGCGCCGCGGGCCATGGCATGCTCGTATTCCTCGAGCACCAGCACCCCGGCGCCCTCGCCCATCACGAAACCGTCGCGGGATTTGTCATAGGGCCGGCTGGCGCGCTCGGGCTCGTCGTTGAAGCCGGTGGAGAGCGCCTTGCAGGCGCAGAAGCCGGCCACCGAGATCTCGCAGACCGGGCTTTCGGCGCCGCCGGCCAGCATCACGTCGGCATCGCCGAGGGCGATCAGCCGCGCCGCGTCGCCGACCGCATGGGCGCCGGTGGAGCAGGCCGTGACCACCGCGTGATTCGGCCCCTTGAAACCATAGCGGATCGAGACCTGGCCCGAGCAGAGATTGATCAGCGCGCCGGGAATGAAGAACGGCGAGACGCGCCGCGGCCCGCGCTCCTTCAGGGTGATCGCGGTCTCGGCGATCAGCTCGATGCCGCCGATGCCGGAGCCGATCAGCACGCCGGTGCGCGCCTGCGCCTCCGGGTCCTCGGGGCGCCAGCCGGCATCCGCCACCGCCTGTTCGGCGGCGCAGAGGGCATAGGTGATGAAGCGGTCGATCTTGCGCCGGTCCTTCGCCGAGACCCAGTCGTCGGCGTTGAAGGTGCCGTCGCTGCCGTCGCCGAGCGGGATCTCGCAGGCGATCTGCGCCGGCAGGTGGCTGGCGTCGAAATGGCGGATGCGCCCGGCCCCGGAGCGGCCTTCGAGCAGCCGCGACCAGGTTTCCTCGACCCCGCAGGCCAGCGGCGAGAGCAGGCCCAGTCCGGTCACCACCACACGTCGCATCGCATCCTCCTCAAGCCGGCGGGCCGCACCTGCGATCCGCCCAGTCGGGGCGCCGGGCCGGCGGGATGCCGGCTCGATGCCGCCTCGTCAGTGGCGTCTGAAACGCCGACGCGGCCCCCGGCGCCCCGGCGGCCGCGCCAGAGCGGTCGGGCCGCGCGGGATCAGGCCTCGGATTTTTCCGAGATGAACTTCACCGCATCGCCGAAGGTCTGGATGCTCTCGGCGGCGTCGTCCGGGATCTCGATGCCGAACTCCTCCTCGAAGGCCATAACCAGCTCGACTGTGTCGAGGCTGTCGGCCCCGAGATCGTCGATGAAGCTCGCGTTCTCGGTGATCTTGTCCGCTTCGACGTCGAGATGCTCGACCACGATCTTCTTGATGCGCTCGGCGATGTCGCTCATGTGCTCTCCTCGGTTCTTGCCGGCCCGCTGGGGCTGCTCTTGGGTCTCGTCCGGGCCTGGGGATGGCCCCGCCCGCCTCCGCGACGGGAATGGCGTGGCGGGCCGGAGGGCCGGCGCCAAGTCGCGGTTCCCTTAGCAACAGAAATCGGGGGGTGCAATCCGTCTTTCCGCCCTTTGCGGCAGGCAATCCTGCCGTTGCGGCGCAGCATCCCGGCCCCGGAGGGTTTCGGCGGCACTGCGCGGGGCGGGCAAATTCCCGCTCCCGGCAGGCGGCGGGGCGTTGCGCGGTGTGACGGAAACGTGACGTCGGGTGCCGCCGCCGCGGCCCGGCGGTTCGCGGATGCTACCGATCCTGCCGCCCGGGATCTCCGCCCCTGCCGCGCATCGCGGCCGGTCTGGCCGCGCCCCGGGGCGCCCGCCGAGGCTGGCGGAGCCCGGTTCCCGGCGCCGCGTGCTGCAGTTCGGCGCGGTGGTGACGGGCGCGGTGCCGCCCGCCGGCCTGCCGCTGCCGCCCGGCGGGCGCGGCGCCGGGGCAGGCGGGGGCAGGAGGCTCGTTTCAGGATCTGCTGCACGGCATCGAATGGCGTCAGTTTCCAGAATGGATCAGATTTCGCGAAGGATGGTGAGCTGCCTTGCCTCGGTGCGCCGCTGCCGGCGCTCGGCCCCGCCCGGCCGCTCGCCTCGGCCGCCGTGGCGGTTCACACCGGCGAGGCGGGTATCGACGCTGCCGCCGCGGGGATCGCCTTCACGACCTGAGACACCGAGACTGGCGCGGCCGGCAGCATCGCCCTCGGCAGCGGCGTGGTTCGGACGGTCGCCAGCGGTAACCGACTGTTTTTGCATTATAAATCAGCGTTCTGGGGTGCGAGCACACCCTTGACGGCAGCATTGCGGCGACCCCAATCACCCGGACCTTCCGGGTGCAGGCCCGCGCCGCCGGCTCGCTGCGGGACAACGCCGGTCCCGCCGGGCGCGCCGCCACCGCTTCGGCACGCTGCGGGTGCTGCGCCAAGGTGCGAACGGCGCGCTGCCGAAGGGCGTCCCCGGCTTCGGCACGACGACCCCGGCGCGCGGCTCCGCCCTCGCCACCTGCCGCGCGACCGGCGATGACGGCCCTGCCATCGACGATCTCGCCCTCGGCGCGGACTCGGCCGGCCTGCCGCCGCCGCGCGCCGGGCTCGGGGCGCCGGGGCTGGCGGCACGCAGCGCCCAATCCTTGATTTGTCAGGCAGCGTGCGGTGAAATGGTTTCCGGAACGCATTAGTTTTCTGGAGGGATCATGTCGCGATTCATTCCTGCCGCCGCCGCCCTGGCGGTTGGCCTCGGCGCCGGCCCGGCCGGCGCCACGGTCACCTATTTCAACGACGAGGCGGCCTTCGACGCCGCCACCGCCGGGATCGGCTTCATTCGCGATCCCTTCGACACCGACATCGCCGAGGCCGACAGCATCACGCTGGACAGCGGCGTGGTGTCGGAGAACACGGGCACCTTCCGGCTCTCGGGCTACAATCAGGTCGCCTCCGGCAGATACCGGAACTACGTTCATGGCGGCGCCGCCGGCGGTGGCACGATCGCGATCACCTGGACCTTTCCGGCACCGGTCACCGCGCTGGGCCTGCAATATGTCGACGTGAACGAGGACGAGCTGGCGGTTACCGTCGACGGCACGATGCGGGCGCTGCGCGAGAGCGCCGATGGCGACCCGCGGGACGGTTTCTTCGGCTTCACCACGACGGTTCCGGTGAGCAGCATCGTCTTCACGCATGAGATCGTGTACTTTACGGATTACTTTGAGTTCGACGACCTGGCCTTCGGCGCGGCCTCGGCGGAGGTGCCTCTGCCGGCCGGCCTGCCGCTGCTGCTCGCCGGGCTCGGCGCGCTGGGGCTGGCGGCGCGGCGCGCCTGATCCGGGGTTTGTCGAGCGGCATGAGGTGAGATAGGTTTCCGGAACGCATTTGTTTTCCGGAGGGATCATGTCGCGATTCATTCCCGCTGCCGCCGCCCTGGCGGTTGGCCTCGCCGCCGGCCCGGCCGGCGCCACGGTCACCTATTTCAACGACGAGGCGGCCTTCGACGCCGCCACCGCCGGGATCGGCTTCGTGCTCGATCCCTTCGACAACGGCATCGCCGCGGCGGACAGCATCACGCTGGACAGCGGCGTGGTGTCGGAGAACATGGGCGGCTCCCGCGGGTCGTTCGACAATACGGTCACGGGCGGCATCTACCTGAACGCCGTCGACGGGAACGGCACCAACGCATCGCTCTCGGTGGTCTGGACCTTCCCGATCCCGGTGACCGCGGTCGGCCTGCAATATCTCGGCCTGTTCGCGGACGAGGTGTCGGTCACCGTCGACGGCTCGCTGCGGGCGCTGCGCGAGAGCGCGGACGGCGATCCGGAGGACGGGTTCTTCGGCTTCACCACGACGACCCCGGTGACCAGCATCACCTTCACGACCCAGCATCCGGCCCTGTACGATACATATGGCTTCGACGACCTGGCCTTCGGCGCGGCCTCGGCGGAGGTGCCGCTGCCGGCCGGCCTGCCGCTGCTGCTCGCCGGGCTCGGCGCGCTGGGGCTGGCGGCGCGGCGGCGCGTCACATCCTGACCGAGAGGCCCCCGTCCACCACCAGCACCGCGCCGGTCACGTAGCTCGCGGCGGGCGAGGCGAGGAACACCGCGGCGCCGGCGATCTCCTCCGGCGCGCCCCAGCGGCCGAGCGGCGAGCGCGCCTTCAGCATCCCGGTCACGCCGTCATCGGCCACCCAGGCCGCGTTGGCCTCGGTCGCCATGAAGCCCGGCGCGATGGCGTTGACGCGGATGCCGTGGCGGCCGAGCTCCACCGCATGCGAGCGGGTCAGCGCGTCGAGCGCCCCCTTGGCCAGCGTGTAGCCGGGATCGCCGTCGCCGGCGCGCGGCCCGGCGATCGAGGTGACGTTGATCACCGCGCCGCCGCCGGCCGCCTGCATCCCCGGCAGCGCGAGGCGGGTCAGCGCATAGGCCGCCAGCGCGTTGACCTCGACGAGGTGGCGCACCGCGGCGGGCTCCAGCGCCGCGGTCGGCCGGCGGTCGCGCAGCGTGGCGTTGTTCACCAGGATGTCCGGCCCGGGATCCTCCGATCCGGGCGCATGGGCGGCGAACCAGGCCGCCGCCGCGGTCTCGTCGGTGACATCGAAGGCGGCCGCTGCGGCCCGCCGCCCCTCGGCCCGGAGCGCCGCCGCCGCGGCCTCGAGCGGCGCCGCGGCGCGCCCGTTCAGCCAGACCGCCGCGCCGGCCTCGGCCAGCGCCCGCGCGATCGCGAGGCCGAGCCCGCGCCCGGCCCCGGTGACCAGCGCGCGCCGCCCGGCCAGCGAGAACCGCGCGGCATGGGGGTCACGCATCGCCATGGCCCCCTCCCGGCCTCAGATCATCGCCATGCCGCCGTTGACATGGATCGTCTGCCCGGTGACGTAGCCGGCCTCCGGGCTCGCCAGATAGACCGCGGCGCCGGCGATCTCCCCGGCGCTGCCCATGCGCCCGAGCGGGATCACCCCGAGGATGCGCTCCTTCTGCCCGTCCGAGAGCTTGTCGGTCATCGCCGTCTCGATGAAGCCCGGCGCGATGCAGTTGACCGTGACGCCGCGGCTCGCGACCTCGCCGGCCAGGGATTTCGACATCGCGGTCAGCCCGCCCTTGGCGGCGCAGTAGTTCGCCTGGCCGGGGTTGCCGGTATGGCCGACCACCGAGGTGATCTGGATGATCCGCCCCCAGCGCGCCTTCATCATCGGGCGCAGCACCGCCTTCGAGAGCCGGAAGGCGGCGGTGAGGTTGACCGCGATCACGCTGTCCCAGTCGGCCTCGCCCATGCGCATGGTCAGCCCGTCGCGGGTCAGCCCGGCATTGTTGACGAGGATGTCGAGCCCGCCCATGGCCTCCGCCGCCTGGCCGGGCAGGGCGTCCAGCGCCGCGCCGTCCGAGAGGTTGCAGGGGGTGACATGGGCGCGCTCGCCGAGCTCGGCGGCCAGCGCCTCGAGCGGCTCGGTGCGGGTGCCGGAGAGCGCCACCGCCGCGCCCCGGGCATGCAGCGCGCGGGCGATCGCCCCGCCGATGCCGCCGGATGCGCCGGTGACCAGCGCGCATTTGCCTGTGAGATCGAACATCTGAGCCTCCCTTCGGCCATCCGGGCCGTATCGGCAAGGCTCATGCCATGCGGCCCCCCGGGGCGCAAGGATCGGCCCCCGATCCCCGGCCCGGCCGCGCCGCCGGGCCGGCGCCATCGCCGAGCCGGTCCCGCCGGGCGGCAGCCGGCCGGCGGCGGGCAGCGGCAAGGGTCCCAGCCCCGGTCCGCGCGAAGCGGGCAGCGACGTCGCCCCCGTCGCCGCCATCGGCCAGCGCGCCGTCCAGGCTACCGCGGCCGGTGGCGCCCGCACCCGGATCGCCACTGTCGAACGCGAAGGCACCCGGGATGCCGGGGCCGATCCCGCCGGGGCAGTCATGGGGGATATGGGCGCGGCAGTTTCCCGGCGCGAAACCGTCCGGCGCCAGAGGGGGAAGGCTGCCGAAGGTGCCCCGGGGGCCATCGGGCAAGACCGGGTCGAGCCGCGCCCGTGCCGCCGGACCGGCCTCGCCGGGACCGAAGCCGAAGGGCCGCAGCCTTCCAAGACATCGCGGCGGAAGCCGCGCTCGAAGCGGACGGTGCCGAGACCCCCGCCGACGACCACGCCCCGGGCGCCGCCGGGCTTGAGGCCCTCGGCCAGCAGCGTGGCGGCCGGGGCCGGCTGCGCCGCCGCCAGCCCGGCGCGGCAGAGGGATCCCGGCACGGGGTTCGCCCACCGACGGTTTCCGTCAGGGAGCGAACCCGGACCTGTCCGCACGTCATCCATGCCGCCTGCGCGCCCGGCGCTCCGAGGGCGCGCCCGCCCGCCCACCCCGCGCCCTCGAACCACCGGGCGCGCAGGCGGCGCGGGGCTCAGCCCTGCCGCTGCGCCGCGGGGGTGATGATGCCGAGGATCGCGCCGGTGGGGTCGGCCACGGTGGCCATGCGCCCGACCTCCGGGACCTCGAAGACCGGCTGCAGCACCTGCCCGCCGCCGGCGGCCACCGCCTCGGCCGCGGCATCGACGTCGTCCACCGCGAAATAGGGCAGCCAGCGGTCGCCCATATCCCCGGCGCCCTCGATGCCGGCGGTGGACATCAGGCCGCCGATCATCTCGTCGCCGCGTTTCAGCAGGCGATAGGGCTCGGCCATCCCCATGTCGACCTCCTCGTAGTCCCAGCCGAGGACCTGGGTGTAGAACGCCGTTGCCGATGCGGTGTCCCGCGTCATCAGCTCGAGCCAGTGGATGTCGCCGTGCGCGCGTCCGAACTGCATGGGGTGTCCTCCCGGTGATTGCCCTCCCGAGCCTAGCCGATGCGGCGGCGCCCGGCCACCGCGAGCCCGCCGAGCCCGCCCAGCAGCAGCCAGAGCGCGGCCGGCAGCGGCACATCGGCATCGCCGACGCGCTCGAAGCTGGCGAGCACGGAATCGTCCCGCAGCGCCATGCTCTCCACCCGGGTGGTCCAGCTCGACGCGACGCCGGAACCGGGAAGACCTAGACTGATGTGGTAGAGATTGAGGAAGGGCGCGGCCGCCCACATGCCGTCGTAGGCCCCGTCCACCTCGGCGGGAATCACGACATAGCAGCGGAGAGGATCGGAGCAGCCGAAGATCGCGGTCGGGTCGCTGCGGAAATTGCCCGCCGGCCCGTCGATCAGCACCTGCTCGAGCACCGCCTGGCCGACCGACCGCGCGAGGTCGAGATCCGGGAAATCCACGTCCTCCGGGCCGTCGCAGCCGTTGTAGAGCGCCACGCAGGAGGTCTCGTGGAGGGTGATGTCGTAGATGCCGAGCGGGGTGACGACCCCCTCCGCGCCGATCAGCCGGCCGTCGCCATCGACGAGCAGATGGGCCGCCGCGGCCGGGCCGCAGCCGAGGCCGGCGATGGCCAGCACCGCCGCGATCAGGGAAGATGGGCGCATGGGTTCACCCCGCTATAAAGTTCCGATTCGGTACTTCATAGCGGGGGTTCGTGACGATCCCGTGGCGGCCCGGCAGTTTTCCCGGAATACCGAAACAGGGCCGCCGGTGTGCCCCGGCTAGCGCCTCGGCCGGCCAGTGCCTCGGCCGGCCAGCGTCCCGGCCGGCCAGTGCCTCGGCCGGCCAGCGTCCCGGCCGGCCAGCGCTTCGGCCGGCCAGCGCTTCGGTCGGCCAGCGCCCCGGCCGGTCTGCACTCCGGCCGGCCAGTGCCTCGGCCGGCCAGTGGCTCAGCCGGCCAGTGCCTCGGTCGGCCAGTGCCTCGGTCGGCGCGCCTTGGCCGGCCTGCGCCTCAGCCGGCCAGCGCCTCGGCGAGCTTCCGCACCTCGTCCGGCGTGCCGACATTGCTCGCCGCGATCTTCTTGTCGATGCGCCGGACCATGCCGGAGAGCGCCTTGCCGGCGCCGATCTCCACGGTCTCGTCGACGCCGGCCGCGGCCATCGCCAGCACGCTCTCGCGCCAGCGCACGCGGTGGGTGACCTGCTCGACCAGCAGCGCGCGGATGCGGTCCGGGTCGGTCTCCGCGCCGGCCGAGACATTGGCGACCAGCGGCACCGCCGGGGCCCGGATCTCGGTGGCGGCGAGCGCCTCGGCCATCGCCTCGGCCGCCGGCTGCATCAGGGCGCAGTGGAACGGCGCGGAGACCGGCAGCAGCACCGCCCGCCTGGCGCCGTGCTCCTTGGCGATCATCACCGCCCGCTCCACCGCCGCGCGATGGCCCGAGACCACCACCTGCGCCGGGTCGTTGTCGTTGGCGGCCTGGCAGCACTCGCCCTCGGCGGCCTCCGCGGCGACCACCGCGGCCTTCTCGTAGTCGAGCCCGAGCAGCGCCGCCATGGCGCCGGTGCCGACCGGGGTGGCGGCCTGCATCGCCTGGCCGCGCAGCTTCAGCAGCCGCGCCGCATCGGCCAGCGTCAGGCTGCCGGCGGCGGTCAGCGCGCTGTATTCGCCGAGGCTGTGCCCGGCGACGAAGCCGGCGCTGCCGGCCAGCGTCACGCCCTCGGCCTCGAGCGCGCGCAGGGCGGCGATCGAGGTCGCCATCAGCGCCGGCTGGGCGTTCTCGGTGAGGGTGAGGGCATCCTCCGGCCCCTCCCAGACGATCTTCGAGAGCGCCGTGCCGAGGGCCGCATCGACCTCGTCGAACACGGCCTTCGCCGCCGGATAGGCCTCGGCAAGGGCCTGCCCCATGCCGACGGTCTGGGCTCCCTGGCCCGGAAAGATGAAGGCGCGCATCGGTTCCTCCCGCGTTTTCCCGCGTGCATGGAAGAGTGTCGCCAGTCTGTCAAGAAATCCGCCCCGCCGCCTTGTCACGGATCAACATCGCCGGCTGCCCCGCGGTTGCCGCCGGCGCGGGCCGGGCCTATCCTGCGGCCGCTGTCCCAGAGGCGCATGAGCGAGGAGTGGCCGCCCGATGGAGATGCCCGCGCCGGTGCGCCGCTTCGAGCGGCTGTTCCTCGGCTCGCTGCTGCTCGGCCTGGTGCTGGCGGTGCTGGACTGGGACCGCCTCACCGCCGGGCTGGCGCCGCGCGAGACCACGGTGAGCGTCGCCACGCTGCTGGCCATCGTCGCGGTGGTGGTGGGGCTGGTGCTGCTGGCCTCGCGCCGCCGCTCCAGCATCGCGCGCTGGGTGGTCACGGTGATGGTGATCCTCGGGATGCTCGGCACGGTGCCGACGGTGCTCGACGATTTCCGCCACGCCGCGGCGATCGGCCTGCTCTCGCTGGCGCAGGCGGCGATGCAGCTCTGGGCGGTCTGGCTGTTGCATGTCCCCGCCGCGAAACCCTGGTACGCCCGCGGCGCCTGAGCGCGCCCGCGGCGCCGGCGCGCGGCCCGGCGGGGAGAGCTCCCGCCGCCGCCAGATATTGGCATGTTTGCCGGATTGTGATGAAGTCCGGCCGGGGTCCCGCCTCGCATTTCAGACGGGCCATTCGGGCATTTCAGGGAGGTTGCTTTGGAAATCGTCGTCCCATGGATCATTTTCTCTGTCCTGGTAGGGCTGCTGACCCGGTCGAAGGGTCGCGGCTTTGCGCTCGGCTTCTTCGTCTCCCTGTTGCTGAGCCCGCTGGTCGGCCTGATCTGGGCGCTGGTCGCCGGGAAATCGCATGCGGCGCGCGCGGCCGAGCTGGAGGCCGAAGAGCGGATGCGCCGCGCGGTGCGGGCGAAGCTCGATGCCGAGGAAGCGGCGCCGGCCTCCGGTCGGGGCTGGGAGCCTCGGCCGCGGAACGAGCGCCCGGACGCCGGGAACCTCAGGCGGCAGGGGGAGCGGGACAGCGGCGCCTGAGCGCGCCCGCACCGCCGGCGCACCCCCCGGGGGGCGGGCTTTGCGGGCCATGCCGGCCGGCCGGGGTTGCGCCGCCCGGCGGATTCGCGTAGAGGCCCGACTCTCCCGAAACGGCAGATGTCGCGCCGCTCCGGCCCGGGATCGGGAGGTTCAGCCCCCGGGCCACGGAAGCGCAGGCGAAGGAGGGTGGCGATGCCGCTCTACGAACACACGTTCATCGCGCGTCAGGACATTTCCAACGCGCAGGCCGAGGCGCTCATCGAGCAGTTCGGCCAGGTCCTCAAGGACAATGGCGGCGAGTTGGTGGGCCAGGAATACTGGGGCCTGCGCACGCTTGCCTACAAGATCAACAAGAACCGCAAGGGCCACTACGCCTACATGCGCTCCTCCGCGCCCGCCGCCGCGGTGCAGGAGATGGAGCGCCTGATGGGGCTGCATGACGACGTCATGCGCGTGCTCACCGTGCGCGTCGACGCGCATGAGGAGGGCCCCTCGGCGGTGATCCAGGCCAAGTCGAGCCGCGACGACCGCGGCCGCGGCCCGCGCGGCGACCGGGGTGACCGGGGCGACCGCGACCGTGGCCCCCGCGGCCCGCGCCGCGACGACGACCGCCCGCGCCGCGACGACGACCGCGGCGAACGCCGCCCCCGCGACTGACCGGAAGGAGTAGAGAGCCATGCGAAAGCCGTTTTTCCGCCGCCGCAAGACCTGCCCCTTCTCGGGCGACAATGCGCCGAAGATCGACTACAAGGACGTGAAGCTGCTGCAGCGCTACGTCTCGGAGCGCGGCAAGATCGTGCCGAGCCGGATCACCGCGGTCTCGTCGAAGAAGCAGCGTGAGCTGGCCCGGGCGATCAAGCGGGCGCGGTTCCTCGCGCTCCTGCCCTACGCCGTGAAATAAGGAGACGAGCCATGGATGTCGTGCTCCTGGAGCGGGTCGAGAAGCTCGGCCACATGGGCGATGTCGTCAAGGTCAAGGACGGCTATGCCCGCAACTACCTGCTGCCGCAGGGCAAGGCGCTGCGCGCGACCAAGGCCAACATGGCCCGGTTCGAGGCGCAGAAGGCCGAGCTCGAGGCACGCAACGCCGATGCCCGCGCCGCCGCCGAGACGCTCGCCGCCTCGATCGACGGCAAGCAGTTCGTCGTGATCCGCGCCGCCTCCGAGGCCGGTGCGCTCTACGGTTCGGTGGCGCCCCGCGACATCGCCGACCTGGCGCGTGCCGAGGGCTTCGAGATCGACCGCCGCCAGGTGGTGCTGGATCGCCCGATCAAGGATCTGGGCCTGCATGCGGTGCGCCTGCAGCTCCACCCCGAGGTCGCGGTCAGCGTCAGCGCCAACGTCGCGCGCTCGGAGGAGGAGGCCGCGATGCAGGCCTCCGGCAAGTCGATCCAGGAGCTGCGCGCCGAGGAAGAGGCCGAGGCCGAGTTCGAGATCTCCGAGCTGTTCGACGATCTCGGCGGCGCGGCCGATGACGAGGACGACGACCGCCGCGGCGAGAGCGGCCCGGTCGATGTGCCCGAGGGCGACGGCGGCGACGACCAGCCGCAGGTCTGACCCGGCCCCCGGCTCCCGGCCCGCTCCGGGCCGACCGCAGGACTGCATGACGGCCCCGCCAGCCCGGCGGGGCCGTTGTCGCACGAGCTGCGGTTCCCGCGCGGGCGCCCGCCCCTGCACGAGCGCCCGCCCCTGCACCAGCGCCCGCCCTTGCGCCAGCGCCCGCCCTTGCGCCAGCGACCGCCTTTGTACCAGCGGCTGCCCTCGCATCATCGGCCGCCCTCGCGTCAGCGGCCGCCCTTGCGCCAGCGGCCGCCCTTGCACCAGCGGCTGCCCTCGCATCAGCGGCCGCCCTTGCCCGAGCGACCGCTGTTGCACGAGCACCCGTCACCTTGCACGAGCAGCCAGTCTTGCCCGCGGCGGCCGTCCCTCCGCACGCGACCGTTCTTGCCTGCAGCGGCGGTACCTGCACCCGCGACCGTTCTCGCCTGCGGCGGCTGTACCTGCAAGCGCGGCCCTTCTTGCCTGCGCAACCGCATTTGCATGCATGGCCGCTTCAGCCCGCGCGGCCAATCCGGCACCCGGCGCCGTTTCCGCCCGCACGCCCGGTCCGGCCTGCGGATCAGGGCGCCGTGCGGGAGTTTCAAGGCTCCAGGCAAGGCTTCGGGCACCGGGTGTGCCGCACGTCCGGCCGATGCCACCGGATCTCCCGCAGCGGTCGCGCGACGCCGCGGTCCGGGCCGTTTCGCCTTTCGGGGCAGGGCGCCGCGCGCGAGCTTCAAGGCCCCGAGCATGGCTCCGGGCGCGGGGTGCGCCGGCCGGCCGTCGCCGCCGGATCTCGCGCAGGTGGCGCTTAGCACCGCGGCCTAGATCGTTTCGGCTTGCCGGTCGGGGCGCAGGGCGAGAGTTTCAAGGCTCAGGGCAAGGTTTCGGGTACCGGGTGCGAAGCATGGCCGGCCGATACCGCCGGATCTCTCGCAGGTGGCGCTCGGCGCTGCGGTCTCGGCCGTTCCGCCATGCGGGGCAGGGCGCCGGGCGGGAGCTTCTAGGCTTCGGGCAATGGTTCGGGTACCGAGGGCGGGGCACGGTCGGCCGACGGTCCCGGGTCTCGCGCAGGTGGCGCTTGGCGGCGCGGCCTGGGCGGTTTCGGCTTGCGGGGCGGGGTGCCGGGTGGGCGTTTCAGGCTTCGGGCGCCGGATGCGGTGCACGGCCGGCCGTTGCCGCCGGGTCTTGCGCGGTGGCGCTCTGTGCGGGGCCGGTTGCGGCGGAGGCTGGGCGCAGAGCGGCGAGATCGGGTGCGGTGCGGTCGATCCCTAGCGCCATATGCATCGTCGGGACGGAGATTGCGGGCGGCGGGCGGGCGGCGGGCGCCGGAGGCCCGCCACCCTCCCCCGCCCACCCACCCGGAGGCTGGCGGGCCTCCGGCGCATCGGCCGGGCCGCGATTCGGTCCGGTCGGGGTTGGGACTGGGGACGGATCGGGGGCGCAATCCCGGCATCGGTCTCCTCGGGCAAGGCATGGGCCCTCGCCGTCGCCGGCCGGGCCTCGCCCCGGCGCGCCGCGCAGCCGCTGGTGGCCGGGTTTCTATCTCTCGCGCCGCGCCGCCGCCGCAGGGAAGGCTTCGGCCGCGCGTGCCATGCTGCTGCCACCGGGCGGGTATCGCCTTCGCGCGCTGCACTGACGCCGCCGGGCGGGGTTCGGCCTCGCGGCCCACGCTGCCGCCGCCGGTCGGGTTTCCTCCGCGCGCGCCGTGCCGCTGCTACCGGGCGGGCTGCGCCTTCGCACGATGCACCGCCGCCGCCGGGCGGGTTATGGCCACGCGGGCCGCGCCGCCGCCAGCGGCCGGGCCTCGACCCCGTATGTCGCGCCACCGCCGCCGGTCGGGGTTCGGCCGCGCGCGCCGTGCCGCTGCAACGGGGCGGGCCTCGACTTCGCGCGATGCATCACCGACGCCGGCCGGATTTAGCCGCGCGGGCTGTGCCGCCGACGCCGGGCGGGATTTGGCCGCGCGGGGTGCGCCGCCGCCAGCGGCCGGGCCTTGACCTCGCACGTCGCGCGACGATCGCCGGTCGGGCCTTGACCTCGCGCGCCCCACCACCGCCGCCGGGTAAGCTTCGGACTCGCGGGCCACGTCGCCGCCAGCGGCCGGGCCTCGATCCCGCGCGCGGCACCACCACCGCTGATCGGGTTTTGGCCTCGCTGGCCTCGCCGCTGCTGCCGGTCGGGCCTCGATCCCGCGCGCCCCACCACCGCCGCCGGTCGGGCTTTGGCCTCGTGGGCCACGCTGTCGCCGCCGGACGTGCCTCGGCCTGGCGCGGCGCACTGCCGCTGCCAGGTGGGCCTTGACCTCGCGCGCCGCGCTGCTGCCGTGCGGGCTTCGGCCACGCGGGGCACGCTGCCGCCGCCGGTTGGGCCTTGGCCTCGCGCGTCGCGCCGTGGCCGGTGGGCGGGCCTTGATCTCGCGCGGTGTGCCGTCGGCGGCGGTTGGGTCTCGGCTTCGCGTAGCGGGCTGCGGGTGGGCGGGAGGGGTGGGTTTCCTTTGCTTCCGTGCGGCCTTTCGGCGCTGCGCCGGGGGGCGGGGTGCGCCGTGGGTGCGGACAGCGGGAGGCTTGGTGCGAGGCGGGGGGGGCGGCGGCGTTGGGCGGCTCGGGCGGCGGCGCGGGCAATGCTGGACGGGGCGCTGCCTGGCGGGGCGTCGGTGTTGGGCCGGCATTCCGGTCGGGCCCCGCCCGCCTTCCCGTCAGGCCCTCGCCATGCCCCCGCCAGGCGGGCCCGCGGCGGGAAAGCGGGCAATCTCTCCCCGGGCAACCCCTTTCGCTGCAAACGAAAACCAGGCTCTCCACAGATCTTTCCACAGCGCCGAAAAGAATCGGGGATAACCGGCTGTCAACCGCCGCGCCCGGCCTGATCTCGGCCGGCAGATGGGCTATGGTCGGGGCAGGCACATGACGGATCGGCCGGCCGCGCGCCGGGCCGGCAGGGACACGGGCACGGAAACCACGGGCACGCAGACCCGGCCACGAGCGGGAGAGGGACATGGCGGATGGCAGCCCGGCGCCGGAGCGCGCAGCGGCACCGCACAGCATCGAGGCCGAGCAGGCGGTGCTGGGCGCGCTGCTGATCAACAACGAGGTCTTCGACCGGATCAGCGGCATCATCGAGGCGCATCACTTCTACGACCCGGTGCATGGCCGCATCTTCGCGCTCGCCGCCAGCCGGATCGGCAAGCGGATGCTGGCCTCGCCGGTGACGCTGAAGCCCTTCCTGGCCGATGACGAGGGGCTGAAGGAGCTCGGCGGCGTCGCCTATCTGGCGCGGCTGGCCGAGGCGGTGGTCTCGATCATCTCGGTGCGCGACTATGCCATCGAGGTGCGCGATCTCGCGCTGCGCCGCGACCTGATGCGGATCGGCGACGAGATCCAGGGCCGGGCCGCCACCTTCGATGCCGAGATGGGCCCCTCGGAGCAGATCTCCGAGGCCGAGCAGGCGCTCTACACCCTCGCCGAGCGCGGCAAGTACGAGGGCGGCTTCGTCACCTTCGCCCATGCGGTGGAGGAGGCCGCGGCGATGGCCGAGGCGGCGCACAAGCGCGTCGGCGGGCTGGCGGGCATCTCGACCGGGCTGCAGGAGCTCGACGACAAGCTCTGGGGGCTGCGCAACTCCGACCTGCTGATCCTCGCGGCGCGGCCCTCGATGGGCAAGACCTCGCTGGCGATGAACCTCGCCTTCAACGTGGCGCGCAAGCACCGGCGGATCGCCGGGCCGGACGGCAACGAGGTGCTGGATGCCGGCGGCAAGGTCGGGTTCTTCTCGCTGGAGATGTCCTCCGAGCAGCTCGCCAACCGGATCCTGATCTCGGAGGCGCAGCTCTCGGCCAAGGCGCTGGCCCAGGGCAACCTCTCGCAGGAGGAGTTCCTGCGCTATCTCTCGGTGGCGCGCGAGCTCGAGGAGATCCCGCTCTTCATCGACGACACCCCGGCGCTGCCGATCTCGACGCTGGCCGCGCGCGCCCGGCGGCTGAAGCGCACCCACGGGCTCGACGTGATGATCGTGGACTATCTCCAGCTGGTGCGCGGCTCCAGCTCGCGGGCCAGCGAGAACCGGGTGCAGGAGGTCTCCGAGATCACCCAGGGGCTGAAGGCGATCGCCAAGGAGCTCGACATCCCGGTGATCGCGCTGTCGCAGCTCTCGCGCCAGGTCGAGAGCCGCGAGGACAAGCGCCCGCAGCTCTCGGACCTGCGCGAATCCGGCTCGATCGAGCAGGACGCCGACGTGGTGATGTTCATCTTCCGCGAGGAATACTACAAGGAGCGCGAGAAGCCGACCGAGCCCAACGAGGCGATGCCCGAGGAGATGCGCCGCGCCGCGCAGGAGAAGCTCGAGCGCTGGATGGACGAGATGAACGCGCTCAAGGGCAAGGCCGAGGTGATCATCGGCAAGCAGCGGCACGGCCCGATCTGCACCGTGGAGCTGCATTTCGAGGGGCGCTTCACCAAGTTCACCGACCCGGTGCGCACCGGCTCGGGCTATGTGCCGGACCCCGCCGCCTTCACCTGAGGGCGATGCTGCGCCGCAGCGGCGGGGGCGGATTGGGGCTATCCCGGGGGGGCCGCGCTGGCCTAGTTTGGCGCAAGTTTTTCCCCGAGCCCGCTGGACGCCCCATGACCCTGACGCCAGAGCTGACCATCGACCTCGCCGCCATCGCCGCCAACTGGCGGGCGCTCGACCGCCTGTCGGGCACTGCCGAGACCGCGGCGGTGGTGAAGGCCGACGCCTATGGCTGCGGCATCGCACCGGTCGGCCGGGCGCTGGCCGGGGCCGGGGCGCGGCGCTTCTTCGTCGCGGTGCCGGCGGAGGGCGCGCGGCTGCGCGCGGCGCTCGGCCCGGGGCCGGAGATCTATGTGCTGTCGGGGTTCCCGGTGGCGCCGGCGGAGGCCCCCCCGCCTCCCCCGCCCGCCCACCCGGAGGCGGGGGGGGCTCCGCCGCGTGCCGATGCCGATGCCGATGCCCGCGTCTTCGCCGAGGCGGCGCTGCGCCCGGTGCTGAACGCGCCGGAGCAGGTCGCGGCCTGGGCGGCGCGCGGGCCGGCGGCGCTGCAGCTCGACAGCGGCATGAACCGGCTCGGGCTGGAGCCGTCGGAGCTGGCCGCGCTGCGCGCCGCCGGCGGCCCGGGGCCGGAGATCGCCCTGGTGAGCAGCCATCTCGCCTGTGCCGACACGCCGGCGCATCCGCTGAACGCGGTGCAGCTCGCGAGCTTCCGCGGGATGGCGGCGGCGCTCGGGCGGCCGCTCTCGCTGGCGGCGACGGGGGGCATCCTGCTCGGGGCCGATTATCACTTCGACCTGGTGCGCCCCGGCATCGGGCTCTATGGCGGGCTGCCCTTCGCGGCGGCGCAGCCGGTGGTACGCCTGGCGCTGCCGATCCTGCAGGTGCGCGACGTCGCCCCCGGCGAGGCGGTGGGCTATGGCGCGAGCTGGCGGGCCGAGCTGCCGAGCCGCATCGCGACGCTTTCCGGCGGCTATGCCGACGGGCTGCACCGGGCGCTCTCGGGCCGTGCGCGGGGCTTTCTCGGCGGCCGCGCCTGCCGGTTCGCCGGGCGCGTCTCGATGGACCTGATCGGCCTCGACGTCACCGGCGTGCCGGCGGCCCGGCCGGGGGCGATGGTGGAGATCCTCGGCCCGGCCCAGGGGGTCGATGCCTTGGCCGATGCGGCGGGCACCATCGGCTACGAGATCCTGACCAGCCTCGGCGCGCGCTACCGCCGCCGCTATCTGTGACCCCGCGGGCGGTGTAGACTGGGGCGCGAGCCGTTCAGGGGAGGTCCCATGCCCGCACACGGAAACCGCCTAGCCGGGGCGCTGGCGCTGCTCGCGGCGCTGCTGCTCTCGGCCTGTGTCTACCCGGTGCCCTACCAGCCCGCCGGGCCGGACCGCCCGGGCTATGCCGAGCAGCAGATCGAGGCCAACCGGTTCCGCATCACCGTGCAGGGCAACAGCGCCACCGCGC
This sequence comes from Paralimibaculum aggregatum, assembly GCF_030270585.1. Taxonomy (GTDB): domain Bacteria; phylum Pseudomonadota; class Alphaproteobacteria; order Rhodobacterales; family Rhodobacteraceae; genus Thermohalobaculum; species Thermohalobaculum aggregatum. The sequence continues at coordinate 196,053 of NZ_BSYI01000002.1, read as the reverse complement.
CTGAGACGCTGGAGCGCTACCTGCTCTTCCGCGCCGCCGAGATCACGCTGGAGACCGGCAATGCCTGGTTCCGCCTCGTCGAGCACGAGGCCGGCGCGGCGATCCAGTTCAGCGCGCTGACCGGGGTGCCGGCGCTGGCCCCGGAGGCCGGCGTGGCGCGGGCGGCGCGGCGCGGCTCGCGGGGAGGGCGGGCCCATGGGCGCGGCCATCGCGGCGGATATGGCGGCGGCTACAGGGGCGGCTACCGGGGCGGCTATCGCCACGGCTACCGGGGCGGCTACCGGCGGGGATACGTGGCGCCCGGGGTCTATCCGCGCTACCGCGCCGGCTATCGCTGGGGCTGGGCCTATCCGTGGTATCCTTGGGGCTACGGCTTCTATTACGGCCCGGGCTATTATGCCTGGCGCGCGCCGGTCTATCCGGCCTATCCGCTGCCGGACTATGCCGCGAGCGCGGAGATCCAGGTCTTCCCCGGAACCAAGCCGGCGGCGGACCCGCTCGCCTATGATGCCGCCGAGGTGATCGGCAACCTGGCGCCGCTGGTCGCCCCGACGACGGCGCTGCCGCAATAGCCCGGCGCAACCGGCGGCCTTGGCAAATCACCGGCCGCGCCGCTATAGCTCTCTGGCCCGCGATGTCCCGCGCGAGGCGCGGACACCGCCCGGACCGCCGCCAGAGGAGAGACCCGCCCGCATGCCTGCCGCCATTCGTCTCGTCCAGGGCTTCCTCGCCTCGATCGGCGCGGCGGTGCTCGGGCTCTGCCAGACCACCGGCAGCCTGACGCTGTTCGCGCTCGACGGGGTGAGCCATGTCCTGCGCCCGCCCTGGTATCCGATGGAGTTCGCCCGCCAGCTCCTGCGCATCGGCTATTTCTCGCTGCCCGTGGTGGGCCTGACGGCGCTGTTCACCGGCGGCGCGCTGGCGCTGCAGATCTATGCCGGCGGCGCCCGCTTCAATGCCGAGAGCGTGGTGCCCTCGATCGTCGCCATCGGCATGGTGCGCGAGCTCGGGCCGGTGCTCGGCGGGCTGATGGTGGCCGGGCGCGTCTCCGCCTCGATCGCCGCCGAGCTCGGCACCATGCGGGTGACCGAGCAGATCGACGCGCTCTGGACGCTCTCGACCAACCCGATGAAATATCTCGTGGCGCCGCGGCTGCTGGCGGCCACCCTGGCGATGCCGGCGCTGGCCTTCGTCGGCGACGTGATCGGCATCATGGGCGGTTTCGCGGTGGGCGTCGCGCGGCTCGACTTCAACCCGGCGGTCTATATCGACACCACCTGGCGCTTCCTCGAGACCGGTGACATCACCTCCGGCCTGATCAAGGCGGCGGTGTTCGGCTTCATCATCGCGCTGATGGGCTGCTACCAGGGCTATCGCTCGGGCCGCGGCGCGCAGGGCGTGGGCCGGGCGACGACGAATGCCGTGGTCTCGGCCTCGATCCTGATCCTGGCCTCGAACTATATCCTCACGGAGGCGCTGTTTCCGGCATGACGGACCAGGGGAGCGGGAGCGGCGCGCCGATGATCGCGCTGAGCGGGGTGGCCAAGGCCTTCGGATCGAAGCGCGTGCTGGCCGGGGTGGATCTCTCGGTGGCGCGCGGCGAGAGCCTGGTGATCATCGGCGGCTCGGGCACCGGCAAGTCGGTGACGCTGAAATGCGTGCTCGGGCTGATCGTGCCGGATGCCGGGCGGATCCTGGTCGACGGGCAGGACGCCGTGGCGGCCCGCGGCCGGGCGCGCGAGGCGATGCTCGACAAGTTCGGCATGCTGTTCCAGGGCGGCGCGCTGTTCGATTCGATGCTGGTCTGGGAGAATGTCGCGTTCCGCCTGCTGCGCGGACAGAACCGGCTGGGCCGCGCCGAGGCGCGCGAGACCGCGATCGAGAAGCTCAAGCGCGTCGGGCTGACCGCCGAGACCGCCGATCTCTTCCCCGCCGAGCTCTCGGGCGGCATGCAGAAGCGCGTCGGGCTGGCCCGCGCCATCGCCACCACGCCCGAGATCATCTTCTTCGACGAGCCGACCACCGGGCTCGACCCGATCATGGCCGACGTGATCAACGACCTGATCCGCGAGATCGTCGTCGAGATGGGCGCCACCGCGATGACCATCACCCATGACATGACCAGCGTGCGCAAGATCGCCGACCGGGTGGCGATGCTGCACGAGGGGGTGATCCAGTGGGCCGGCCCGGTGGGCGAGATCGACACCACCGAGAACCCCTACGTGCACCAGTTCGTCAACGGCCTGCCGGACGGGCCGATCGCCGCGGTGCGGTGAGCGGGCACCCGGAGGACCGGGGGCCGGCGCCTGGAGGAGCGGGTGCGCCCGCCCCCTCCCTCCACCCGCCCACCCGCGGGAGGGGGCGGGCAGGGGCCTGGCGCGGGCTCTCCGATCCGCGCGCGCGGCTCTGGACCAACGCGGCGCTGCTGCTGCTCTGGCCGCTGGCCTGGTGGGCGCCCTTGGCCCATGCCGGGCTGCTGCCCTGGATCGGCGGGCGCGAGCTCTCGGTTCTCGGCGCGGTCGGGCGGCTCTGGCAGGCCGACATCGCGCTGGCGCTGCTGGTCGGCGGGCTCGGCATCGTGCTGCCCTATGCCAAGACGCTGGCGGCGCTCGGCGTGCAGTTCGGCTGGCTCGGCGGCTGGGCCAAGCCCTGGCTGGCGGGGCTGGCGCGGCTCGCCATGGCGGACGTGTTTCTCATCGCGCTCTACGTGGTGCTCGCCAAGGGGGTCGGCGTCGGCTATGTCGAGACCGCCTGGGGGCTCTGGCTGTTCACGGGCTGCGTCGGGCTCTCGATCTGGGCGAGCCGGCCCGCGCGGGAGCCGACCGGCGGCGCGAAGGGAGACGGCGCTTGACCTCGATCCTGATGATCATCGGCGTCTTCGCCGGCGTCGCCATCTGCATGGCCACGCTCTATTCGGTGGCGCAGGCGATGATGCGCGAGGGGGCGCTGCGCCGGGCCCATGCGGTCGCGGTGATCGCGGTGCTGGCGGTGATGGGGGCGCTGCTCGAGCGCGAGGTGGCGCTGGCGCGGATGCTGGCGGTGCCGCTGCTCGGCGTCGCGGTCTGGGTCTTCGTGGTGGAGCGCGGCTGGTACCGGATCTTCCCCGTGATGATGCAGCTCTTCGCGGGGCTGCTGATCGCGGGCTACGTTGCGCTGACGCCGCTGCCGGCCTGAGGCGCGGGCCTCGGCCGGGCCGTTCGGGCCCGATCGGGCCTGCGCGGGCTTGCCCGGAGCGGCGGCATCTGATTCTCTGAAGGACCTGAGGCGAGCGAGGAAGCATGGCCAGGGCGGCGGTTGCCTATGTCTGCGAGGCCTGTGGCGCGGTCCACAAGAAATGGGCCGGGCAATGCTCGGCCTGCAACGCCTGGAATTCGATCCGCGAGGAGACCGCGGCGCTCTCCGCCGCCGCCCCGGCCGGCAAGGCGCTGGGGGCCAAGCGCGGGCGGCGGGTGCCGCTCGGCTCGCTGGCCGGCTCCGAGGCGCCGCCGCCGCGGGCCTTCTCCGGCATGGGCGAGCTCGACCGGGTGCTCGGCGGCGGGCTGGTGCCGGGCTCGGCGGTGCTGGTCGGCGGCGATCCCGGCATCGGCAAGTCGACGCTGCTGCTGCAGGCGGTGGCGCGCTTCGCCGCGAGCGGGCTGCCGGCGATCTATGTCTCGGGCGAGGAGGCCCCGGCGCAGGTGCGGATGCGCGCCGCCCGGCTCGGGCTCGTCGACAGCCCGGTGCGGCTCGCCGCCGAGACCAACCTGCGCGACATCCTGACCACGCTCGAGGCCGAGAAGCCGGGGCTGGTGGTGATCGATTCGATCCAGACCATGTGGGCCGACCATGTCGATGCCGCGCCCGGCTCGGTGGCGCAGCTGCGCGCCGCGGCGCACGAGCTCACCGCCTTCGCCAAGCGCCGCGGGCCGGCGGTGATCCTGGTCGGCCACGTCACCAAGGAGGGCCAGATCGCCGGCCCCCGGGTGATCGAGCACATGGTCGACACGGTGCTCTATTTCGAGGGCGAGCGCGGGCACCAGTTCCGCATCCTGCGCGCGGTGAAGAACCGCTTCGGCCCGGCCGGCGAGATCGGCGTCTTCGAGATGACCGGCGAGGGGCTCTCGGAGGTCGGCAACCCCTCGGCGCTGTTCCTCGGCGAGCAGGGCGAGGGCGCGGTGCCGGGGGCGGCGGTGTTCGCCGGGATCGAGGGCACCCGGCCGCTGCTGGCCGAGGTGCAGGCGCTGGTGGCGCGCTCGGCGCTCGGCACCCCGCGGCGCGCGGTGCTCGGGCTCGACGGCGCGCGGGTGGCGATGGTGCTGGCGGTGCTCGAGGCGCGCTCCGGGCTCTCCTTCACCGGCCACGACATCTATCTGAACCTGGCGGGCGGGCTGCGGGTCTCCGAGCCGGCGGCCGACATGGCGGCGGCGGCGGCGCTCTGCTCGGCGCTGACCGGAAAACCGCTGCCGCCGCGTGCGGCATTTTTCGGCGAGATCAGCCTCTCGGGGGCGATTCGACCGGTGCCGCAGGAAGAGATACGCTTGCGCGAGGCGGAAAAACTGGGTTTTCAGGTGGCCTATGCGCCTTCGCGCGTGAAGCAGACTGCCGAATCGGGCATATCGGTGCGGCGCATCGCCGATCTGCCCGACTTGATCGACACGCTTTTTGAGGGCATTCCCGCGTGAGACGTCCGGCTCGGTGAAGACCCGCCTGAGAGAGAGGGGAAACTATGCAGTTTACGATGGTTGACGGAGGCGTGGCCTTCATCGCGGTGATCTCGGCGATCCTCGCCTATTCCCGCGGCCTGACCCGCGAGATCCTGGCGATCGGCGGCTGGCTCGTCGCCGCGGTCGCGGCGGCCTTCCTGACCCCGGTGGTCGAACCCCTGATCCGCGAGATCCCGGGCGTGGGGCCGTTCCTCGCCTCGTCCTGCGTGCTCTCGGTGATTGCCGCCTTCACGCTGGTGATGGCGCTGGGGCTGCTGGTGATGGCGGTGTTCACCCCGGTGATCTCGGGGCTGGTGCTCGACAGCGCGATCGGCCCGCTCGACCGCATCCTCGGCTTCGTCTTCGGCGTGGCGCGCGCCGCCTTCCTGGTGGCGGTGGCCTATATCCTCTACGAGGAGCTCGCCGGCGGGCAGGAGAGCTGGGAGCCGCTCGCCACCGCCCAGGTCAAGCCCTATCTCGACGAGATCTCCCGGATCCTGCGCGAGGCGATGCCGACCGAGCTGCCGCCCTATGTCACCGAGCGCATCGACGCGATGATGGCGCCCTGCCAGGGCGAGGGGCTCGACACCGGCACCGTGGCCCCGCTCGATGGCGGCGCCGATGCGCCGGCCGACTCCGCCGCCGACGGCTACGGCATCGCGGCCCCGGCCGACAGCACCGCCAACTGACCGGCCGCCCGGACCGCCGCGATGTATCCTCCGAGAGCCCCCGCCCCGCCGGGGGCTCTTGGCTTTCCGCCGGCGCTGCCTATCTGCGCAGGTGTGACCCATTCCACTCCAGGCCCCCGGCAACCGCGCCCGCGGGCTCGACAGGCGATGCGGGCGACGCTAGAACCGCGCCGCCCCGGCGCGGGTGACAGCTTGGTGACACTGCGGCCCGCAGGCGCTATAACCCACGGGTGCAGTCAGAGAGGGGCTGAGGCATGAGCGGCATCGGATCGGGCGGGCCCGACACTCCCTGCTATGGCCACGACAGACACGAGATCCACGGCCACGGCGACCCCGGCCATGACCATTCCGGCCACGCCGAACCGGAGCACGGCGAGACCCCCTTCGACGACAGCCTGCACGAGGAATGCGGCGTGTTCGGCGTGTTGGGGCTCGACGATGCCTCGACCTATGCGGCGCTCGGGCTGCACGCGCTGCAGCATCGCGGGCAGGAGGCCGCCGGCATAGCCACCTGGCACCCCGGCACCGGCTTCAACGTGGAGCGCCGCCTAGGCTATGTGCGCGACGAGTTCACCAAGACCGAGGTGATCGACAAGCTGCCCGGCCGCATCAGCCTCGGCCACACGCGCTACTCCACCGCCGGCCACAAGGGGCAGACCGCGCTGCGCGACATCCAGCCCCTGCTCGCCGATTTCGCCATGGGCAGCTTCGCCATCGCGCATAACGGCAACCTGACCAATGCCGACAAGCTCCGCGCCAAGCTGATCGAGCGCGGCGCCATCTTCCAGTCGGGCTCCGACACCGAATGCATCCTGCACCTGATGGCGCGGTCGATGCAGCAGACCATCCCGGACAAGATGAAGGACGCGCTCCGCCTCGTCGAAGGCGCCTTCTCGCTGATCGGCATGACCCGCACCAAGATGATCGGCGTGCGCGACCCGATGGGCATCCGCCCGCTGGTGCTCGGCCGCAAGGACGGCGCCTGGATCCTCGCCTCCGAGACCTGCGCGCTCGACATCATCGGCGCCGATTTCGAGCGCGAGATCGAGCCCGGCGAGATGATCATCGTCTCCGAGACCGGGATCACCTCGCACCGGCCCTTCGAGCCGGCGCCGTCGCGCTTCTGCGTCTTCGAATACGTCTATTTCTCCCGGCCGGACAGCCAGATCGGCGGGCTCTCGGTCTACGAGGCGCGGCGGCTGATCGGCGTCGAGCTGGCGCGCGAGGCGCCGGCGGAGGCCGATCTGGTCTGCCCGATCCCCGATTCGGGCACGCCGGCGGCGATCGGCTTCAGCCAGGAGAGCGGCATCCCCTTCGCCATGGGGATCATCCGCAACCCCTATGTCGGCCGCACCTTCATCGAGCCGACGCAGCAGATCCGCGACATGGGCGTGCGCCTCAAGCTCAACGTCAACCGGGCGCTGGTGGCCGGCAAGCGCGTGGTGCTGGTCGATGACAGCGTGGTGCGCGGCACCACCTCGCGCAAGATCAAGGAGATGGTGCTGGCGGCCGGCGCCAGGGAGGTGCATTTCCGCATCGCCAGCCCGCCGACCCGCTGGTCCTGCTTCTACGGCGTCGACACGCCGGACCGCGAGAAGCTGCTGGCGGCGCGGATGGACGAGGCGGAGATGGCCCGCCATCTCGGGGTCGACAGCCTGCGCTTCGTCTCGCTCGACGGGCTCTACCGCGCCTGCGGCATGGCCGAGGGGCGCGACCGCTCGGCGCCGCGCTTCTGCGACGCCTGCTTCTCCGGCGACTATCCGGTCGACCCGCGCGATGCCCGCGCCAAGGGCAAGATCGACGGGCCGGTGCTCGACCCCGCGCCGGTCTGAGCCCCCGGCGCGGCGGCGGGCGGGGCCGCGGCGCCGCCGGCTGCCGCCCCCTTGCCGCTGCCGGCTGCGGGGCGTATCCGCAGGGTCCCCAACACGAAGGAGACGGGCATGGCCGATCTGTCGGGACAGGTGGCGCTGGTGACGGGCGCCTCGCGCGGCTTCGGGCGCGCCGCGGCGCTGGCGCTCGCCGGGGCCGGGGCGCATGTGGTGGCGCTGGCGCGCACCGTGGGGGCGCTCGAGGAGCTCGACGACGCGGTGCAGGCCGCCGGCGGGCAGGCGACGCTGGTGCCGCTCGACATCGGCGACGATGCCGGGCTGGCGCGCATGGGCGCGGCGCTCTTCGAGCGCTGGGGCCGGGTCGATGCCTGGCTGCACACCGCGGTCTATGCGCCGCCGCTGGCGCCGGCCGAGCATGTCGGCGAGAAGGAGCTTGACACCGCGCTCGCGGTGAATGTCAGATCTTTCCAGCGGCTGATCCGGGTGGTCGATCCGCTGCTGCGGCCGGCCCCGGCGGGGCGGGCGCTGATCGCGGCGGACCCGGCGCCGGTGGCGCCGTTCCACGGGCTCTATTGCATGACAAAAGCGGCGCAGGCGGCCCTGACCGCGGCCTGGGTGGCGGAGGTCGGCAGCCGCATCGCCGTGGCGGAACTGGCGCTGCCGCCGATGCCCACGGCGCTGCGCGGGCGGTTCCATCCCGGAGAGTCCCGCGAAGGTCTGACAGATCCGGGCGAGGTGGCGGCGAGACTGCTGGCCAAATGGTCAGACATTCAGCCCGGAGAAATGCTCGATCTGAGGTGAATGAATGTCTGACTTTTGAGGATTCCCAAAGGTCAGACCTTTCCATCCGCCGAGAGCAGCACCGCCACCGCGCGCATGCTGTCGAGGCGCGAGAACACGATCACCGCCACCGCCAGCGCCGGCACCGCCACCAGCGCGCCGGTGATGCCCCAGAGCGCGCCGCCGGCAAAGATCGCGATCAGGATCACCAGCGGGCTGAGATTGAGCGAGGAGCCCATCATCTTCGGCTCCAGCCAGTTCGAGCCGGCCAGCTGCACCACCGCCAGCAGCCCGGTCACCAGCAGGAACACCGGCAGGCTGCCGAACTGCGCCAGCGTCACCAGCGCCGGGAACACGATGCCGATCAGCGAGCCCACGGTGGGCACGAAGCTCGACACGAAGATGATCACCGACCAGAACGCCGCGCCGTCCACCCCCATCGCCGCGAGGATCGCGAAGGTCGGCACCGCCTGCGCCAGCCCGACCACGCATTTCACCCCGAGATAGGTCTCGATGTCGCGGCGGATGCGCGAGATCGTGTCGCTGACCGCGGCGAACCTCTCGCCGTCCGGCGCCAGCGCCTTCAGCTTCTCGCCGGCGCCCGCGCCCTCGGCATAGATGAAGATCACATAGACCAGCACCACCACCAGGCTGCTGACGAAGCCCACCGCCGAGCCGGCCACCGAGAGCGCGATGTTGCCCATGTTGACGTCGCCGACCAGGCTGGAGAGATCCAGCGTGCCGCCGATGCCGAGGGCATTCGCCACCTCCTGCGCCATGGCGCGCAGGTTGGCCTCGTAGGTCGGCAGGTTCTCGCGGAAGCCGGCGAGGCTGACCGAGACCATGACGCTGAGCCCGACGATCGCGCCGATCGCGATCAGCGCGCTGAGCAGATGCGCGAGGAGCCCGGGCTCGGCGCCGCGGCCATGCATGCCCCAGGCGATCACCCGGGCCAGCGCCGTCAGCAGGAACCAGAGCAGCACCGAGATCACCAGCGGCTCGAGCACCGGCCGTGCCTCGACCAGCAGCCAGATCGTCGCCGCGACGCCGACCGCGGCGAGGGCGTAGGAGGGGCGCGGCGCGGGCAGGGGCATGGCTCAGAGCCGCCCGGTGATCGCGTAGGTCAGCAGGCGGACCACCTGCTCCGGCGTCTCGGCCACCGCCTCGGCGGCTTCGTCGACCTCCTTCAGCGCATGGGCATGGTCCGGCCCGTGCTGGATGATCAGCCGCTTGCCGAGCGCGCTGGCATAGCCGGCCTCGAAGGCGGCGTTCCACTGCTTGTATTTCTCGCCGAAGCGCACGACGACGATGTCGGCCTTGCCGATCAGCGTGCGGGTGCGCAGCGCGTTGACCCCGGCGCCCTTGCGATCGTGCCAGAACTTGTTCTCCTCGGCGCCGAGGATCTCGACGCCGCAGTCGTCGGAAGCGCCGTGGTCGGTCACCGGCGCGGTGAACACCACCGGCAGGCCGCGCGCGGCGCAGCCATCGGCGATCTCCCGGCGCCAGTCGGTATGGATCTCGCCCGAGAGATACACGGTCCAGCTCTGGTCGGTCATCGGTCGTCCTCCGGAATTGCGGGGTCGTTCGGCGCGGTGGCCTCGGCCTGCAGGTCGACCCGGGTCTCGAGCGCCTCGAGACGCTGCTCTATCCGGGCGAGGGTGGCAAGCACCTCGTGGCGGTAGTCGTCGGTGGCGGCGCCGGCATCCTCGCCGGCGGCCTCCTGCATCGAGTTGACGACGAGGCCGACGAGCAGGTTCACCACCGCGAAGGAGGTGGCCAGGATGAAGGGCACGAAGAAGGCCCAGGCCTGCGGGTAGAGCTCCATCACCGGGCGCACGATGCCCATCGACCAGCTCTCCAGCGTCATGATCTGGAACAGCGAATAGGCGCTCTCGCCCACCGTGCCGAACCATTGCGGGAAGGCCTCGCCGAACAGCTTGGTCGACATCACCGCGCCGACATAGAAGATCATGCCCATCAGCAGGATCACCGAGCCCATGCCCGGCAGCGCGTTGAGGAAGCCCTGCACCACGCGGCGCATCGAGGGCGCCACCGAGACCACCCGCAGCACGCGCAGGATGCGCAGCGCCCGCAGCACCGCGAGCCCGCCGCCGGTGGGCATCAGGGCGATGCCGATGATCACCGCGTCGAAGATGTTCCAGGCGCGCCGGAAGAATTCCAGCCGCTGGGCATAGAGCTTGAGCATCAGCTCGACGATGAAGATGCCGAGGCAGAGCTTGTCGAGCGCGCGCAGCGGCGGGCCGATGGCCTCCATCACTGTCTTCGAGGTCTCGAGCCCGAGCACCAGGGCGTTGAACACGATGACGCCGAGGATGAAGTTGCGGAAGCGGGCGCTGTCGGTCAGCCGGCCGACGCGCTGGCGCAGGGTCTCGGGGGCGGCCTCGGCGGTCATCGCGCACCATCTCCTCTGGCGGCTTGGGGCGTCCGATACCTACTCGCCGCGGATGCGCCGTGCAACCGTCCGGCGCGGCGCGCTGGCGCGGCGGCGCCGCCGGCGCTATGCTCAAGGCGTGAGGGAGCAGTCGGAGATTGGCGATGGCCAGGTTCGATCCGAAGAAGCACGATCTCTCCCGGGCCGAGGCGAAGTTCCTCTCCGCGCTCGCCCGGCTCTCGACCAGGGAGGCCGCGAAGGAGGTCGAGCAGGCCGAGAAGGCGCTCGCCGAATGCCGCCGCAAGGTCGAGAAGGCGCGGGCCGATGTCGATCGCCGGATGAAGGCGGCGGCCGACGATTTCGGCAAGGCGGTCAAGAAGCATGGCGAGCTGATGAAGCAGATCGGCCAGGCCGAGGCGCTGATCGCGCGCATCGAGGCGGCGCCGCCCCGGCTCGCCAACCCGCTGGCGGTGAAGCTCGGCACGCTCAGCACCGGCATCGGCAGCACCCAGGCGCGGATGGCGGCGCTGTTCGACTGCGTCGCGGTCCAGGTCGGCGGCGCGCTGACCTCGGTGCGCGTGGTGAACACGCGGACCCTGCCGGGCGCCCGGATCGTGCCGTCGCAGATCAAGACGCTGGTGCTGGCGCACTGAGGCGGCGCGGCCGGCCGGAGGAGGAGCGGAATGTTCGGCAAATCGGTCATGGGCGGCAGCGGCGGCGGCCTGCCGGATGTCTGCGTCCGGCCCTCGGCGCCGACGCCGGTGCCGATCCCCTATCCGGATGCCGCGGTGGCGATCGCCAGCGGCGCGGTGATGGCGCCGAGCCGCCAGTTCACCGGCTGGGTGAAGGGCTTCCGCAGCACCGCGGCGGATCATGCGAAGGCGGCGAAACTGCTCACCGGCGCGCTCGCACGGCTCACCGCCTTCGGCTTCCGGATGGGCACGGCGATCGACGAGGTGAACGCGGTGCTGCAGCGCATCGCCGAGCAGCACGCGGCGCAGAAGAAGATCCTGAAGGATGCCGAGAAGATGTGCGCCGAGGTCGACAAGGGCTTCCAGAAGCTCGAGAAGCTGATGAAATCGGGGGACGCGAAGGCCCATGAGACCGCCAAGATCGTGCTGATCGCGAAGGGCGTGGCGCTGAACGCGCAGCTCGGCGCGCTCGAGGCGATCGACCGGAGGCTGACCCGCGAGCAGGCGGCGCTCGACAAGGCGCTGAAGGCGGTCTCGGCGCTGGCATGAGGCCGGCAGGGCGCCCCCCGCCGCGGGCGGCGGGGCCGGAATTGGGCCGGGGCGCGTGCGGCGTCAGGAACCGTCGCCGCGCAGCAGGTCCGGCCCGCGGGTCGGGCAGCAGCGGGCATTGGTGACATCGTCGCCGATCAGCGCGCGGCGGAACAGCGTGACCGCCGGGCGCCGGGTGCCGCTTCGGGCCATCACGCCGAGATGGTCGAGCACCAGGGGGCCGAACTCGGCGCGGTCGAGATAGCCCTGGAGCACGCGCAGCAGCCGCTCGGCGCGCAGGCCCGAGACCCGATCGGTCAGCGGCAGATGGAAGCAGCTCTCCGGCAGCGCCCGGCGGCCCCGGTCGGCGGCGGCGCCCAGCCCGGCGATGACGGGGCCTGCGACGACGGGCCCTGCGACGATGGAGTCTGCGACGATGGAGTCTGCGATGGCGGGGCCGGGCATCCCGGCGGGGCCGTCATTCGCCGCGGGCCGGCCGGCAGCCTCGAGCCGCAGCGGCGACAGCGCCGCCCGCACCCGCATCGCCAGCCGGGCGAGCTCCGCCGCCCCGCGCTCGGCGACCAGCGCCACCCGGCCCGCCACATGCGCGGCGCGCAGGCGGCCTAGCTCGATCGGCCCGGTCTCGGTCACGACATGTTCGAGCGCCTGCCCGAGCACCGACTCGTCGCGCGGCGACCAGACGCGGAACTCCGGCGCGAACTGCGCCCTGAGGCCGTGCAGCCCGGTCTCGCCGAGCAGGCCGGCGAGCATCGAGCCGAACTCGAACGGCGGCTGGCTCCGGGTGAACATCGCCTCGTCCGGCGACCAGCCGGTCCAGTCCCTTCCGAAGGCGCCGAGCGGGCTGGTTTCGTCCGGGATCCAGCAGAGCGCGTAGCTGTGATACGAATACATGGTTGATGTCCCCCATAACCAATCCCGAATCTGCCGGATAAATCGGCGCCGCTCTGTGACGAAATGCACAGACGCGGCAGGTGTTCTGCACTGCGAAATCCCGGGCGATTCGCCCGAAGGTCGCGGACGGGCTTGGCTGGCCCAGCCGGTTGCGGCAAACTGGCGCCGCATCGGCGGGGCGACAGGCGCCAGACTGGGCCGATCGACGACAAGCCGGCGCGACAACCGGCGGCAAGAGGGGCGGGAAAGATGGCGGACGGAGCCGAAGGCGCGGCCAGGGCGAATCCCGGCACGGGCGGCGGAACGGAGCCGCGGCTCGAGCTGAGCCCGCGGGTGGGCGACCGGGTGGCCAAGACCACCTGCTACATGTGCGCCTGCCGCTGCGGCATCGACGTGCATATCCGCGACGACGGCCCCGGCGGGGTGCCGCGGATCCGGCATATCGAGGGCAACCGCGACCATCCGGTGAACCGCGGCGTGCTCTGCGCCAAGGGCTCCTCGGGCGTCATGCAGCATCTCTCGCCGGCGCGGCTGATGCGGCCGCTGCGGCGCACCGGCCCGCGCGGCTCCGGCGAGTTCGAGGAGATCTCCTGGGAGGAGGCGCTGGCGGAGGCCGCCGGCACCCTCGGCGAGATCCGCGCGCGCGACCCCAAGAAGCTCGCCTTCTTCACCGGGCGCGACCAGTCGCAGAGCTTCACCGGCTGGTGGGCGCAGCAATACGGCACGCCGAACTATGCCGCGCATGGCGGCTTCTGCTCGGTCAACATGGCGGCGGGGGGGATCTACACCCTCGGCGGCGCGTTCTGGGAGTTTGGCCAGCCGGACTGGGAGCGCACCAGGCTGTTCCTGCTCTTCGGCGTCGCCGAGGACCATGACAGCAACCCGATCAAGCGCGGGCTCGGCCAGATCAAGACCCGCGGCGCCAAGGTGATCGCGGTCAACCCGGTGCGCACCGGCTACAACGCCATCGCCGACGAATGGGTCGGGATCACCCCCGGCACCGACGGGCTCTTCGTGCTCTCGCTGGTGCACGAGCTGCTGCGCACCGGCCAGGTCGATCTCGACTACCTGCTGCGCTGGAGCAATGCCGGCTGGCTGGTCGACCGCAACCCCGGCGCCGGCTTCGGCCTGTTCCTGCGCGACAATCGCGGCCGCGCGCTGGTCTGGGACCGCGAGACCGGCCAGGTGCTGCCGTTCGACCGGCCCGGGCTGAAGCCGGCGCTGAAGGGCGAGGTGCCGAGCCCCAATGGCGGGCGCGCGGCGCCGGTCTTCGAGCTGCTGGCGCGGAAATATCTCGATGCCGAATACGCCCCCGAGGCGGTGGCCGAGCGCTGCGGCGTGAGCGCGGCGACGATCCGGCGCATCGCCGCGGAGCTGGCGAAGGCGGCCTTCGAGGACGCGCCCTTCATCGACTGCCCCTGGGAGGATTTCCGCGGCGAGCGCCATGCCGGCTTCCGCGCCCGCCCGGTGGCGATGCATGCGATGCGCGGCATCTCGGCCCATTCCAACGGCTTCCAGACCGCGCGCGCGATCCATCTGCTGCAGACCCTGCTCGGCTCGGTCGAGGCGCCCGGCGGCTTCCGCTTCAAGCCGCCCTATCCCAAGCCCGTGGAGGCGCATCCGACCCCGCACTGCCTGACCCAGCCGAACTGCCCGCTGCCGGGGCCGCATCTCGGCTTCCCGCGCAGCCCGGACGACCTCGCGCTCGACGAGGACGGCAACCCGATGCGCATCGACAAGGCGTTCTCCTGGGAGGCGCCGCTCTCGACCCATGGCATGATGCACATGGTGATCTCCAACGCCGTGGCCGGAGACCCCTACGAGATCGACTGCCTGTTCCTCTACATGGCCAACATGGCGTGGAACTCCTCGATGAACACCGCCGGCGTCATGGAGATGCTGACGGCGAAGCGCGAGGACGGGGAATACAGGATCCCCAAGATCATCTATTCCGACGCCTATTCCTCCGAGATGGTCGCCTATGCCGACCTGATCCTGCCGGACACCACCTATCTCGAGCGGCACGACTGCATCTCGCTGCTCGACCGGCCGGTCTGCGAGCCGGATGCCGCGGCCGACGCGATCCGCTGGCCGGTGGTGCCGCCGGAGACCCAGGCCGAGGGGCGCGACGTGCGCGGCTTCCAGTCGGTGCTGCTCGATCTCGGCGCGCGGATCGGGCTGCCCGGCTTCGTCGACGAGGCCGGCGCGCCGAAATATGCCGATTACGCCGACTACATGGTGCGCCACGAGCGCCGCCCCGGGGTCGGCCCGCTGGCCGGCTGGCGCGGCGGGGACGGCGCGTCGGAGGGCCGCGGCGCCCCCAACCCCGAGCAGCTCGCGCGCTATATCGAGGCCGGCGGGGTCTGGCATTCCGAGGTGCCGGAGGCGGCGCGCTTCATGAAGCCGTTCAACCGCGTCTACCAGGACTGGGCGGTGAAGATGGGCTTCTACGACGCGCCGCAGCCCTATGTGTTCCAGCTCTATTCCGAGCCGCTGCGCCAGTTCCAGCGCGCCGCCGAGGGCCATGGCAAGCGCCAGCCGCCGGCGCATCTGCGCGCCCGCATCGGCGAGAGCTTCGACCCGCTGCCGGTCTGGTGGCCGCCCTTCGAGCAGGCCGCGGTGTCGGAGACGGTGTTCCCGCTGCACGCGATCACCCAGCGCCCGGCGGCGATGTACCATGCCTGGGGCAGCCAGAACGCCTGGCTGCGGCAGATCCACGGCGAGAACCCGCTCTACGTGCCGCAGTCGGTGATGGAGAGCACCGGGCTGAAGGATGGCGACTGGGCCTGGGTGATCTCGGCGCATGGCCGCATCCGGGTGCCGGTGCAGGGCATGCGCGCGGTCAATGGCAGCACGGTCTGGACCTGGAACGCCATCGGCAAGCGCGCCGGCGCCTGGGCGCTGGGCGAGGGCGCGCCGGAGACCACCCGCGGCTTCCTGCTCAACCACCTGATCCACGAGCTGCTGCCGGCCAGGGGCGACGGGCTGCGCTGGTCCAATTCCGACCCTGTCACCGGCCAGGCGGCGTGGTACGACCTGCGCGTGCGGCTGGAGCGCGCCGAGCCCCCGGCCGAGGGCCGCTCGGAGCCCGCCTTCGGGCGGCTGGCCAGCCCGGTCGGGCAGGGGCCGGAGGCGATCGCCTTCGGCAAGGAGGACTGATGGAGCGGATCTGGGTCGAGGGCGGCGACGGCTGCCGGCTGGCGCTGCATCTCGCCGGGCCCGAGGGGGCGCCGGCGATCCTGCTGGTGCATGGCTGGTCGCAGCATTCGCTGGCCTGGCGCAAGCAGCTGGCCGGGCCGCTGGCGGGGCGCTTCCGCCTCGGCGCGGTGGACCTGCGCGGGCACGGCGCCTCCGATGCGCCGCCGGCACCGGCGGGATACACCGACCCGGCGCTCTGGGCGGCGGATATCGCGGCCTGCCTCGCGGCGCTCGGCCCGGGGCCGGCGGTGGCGGTCGGCTGGTCGATGGGCGGCTGGGTGCTGGGCGACTACATCGCCGCGCATGGCTGCGCCGGGCTGGCCGGGCTGGTGCTGGTCGGCAGCTCGGCGCGGGTCGGGGCCGCGGCCGATCCCGCGGTGCTGGCCAGGCGGCGGCCGGATGTCCGCGCCGAGGGGATGTATTCGAAGGATCACGGCGTGCAGATCACCGCCGCGATCAACTTCGCCAGGGCGATGACCCTCGGCACGCTCTCCAAGAACGATCTGGCCACGATGGTCGGCTGGCAGATGCTGGTGCGCCCGGAGGTCCGCCGCGCCTGCCGGATGCGCGATGCCGACTGGCGCGCCGCGCTGGCCGGGGTCACGGTGCCGGCGCTGGTGATCCAGGGCGCCGGCGAGCGGGTCTGCCTGCCGGAGGTCTATCAGGAGGTGCTGGGCTGCATCCCCGGCGCCGAGGGCCAGATCTTCGCCGGCTCCGGCCACCTGCCGTTCTGGGAGGAGCCGGAGCGCTTCGACACGGCGCTCGGCGGGTTCGCGGCGCGGGCGCTCGGCATGGAGGCGGCGGCGTGAGCCTCTCCTATCCGTTTCTCTGGCTCGGGCTGGCCGGGCTCGCGGTGCTGGTGCTCGGGCTCTGGCTGAAACGCGCGCAGGCGCGCTTCGTCGCCGGGCTGCGGGCCGCGGGCGATCCGCTGGCCGAGCATCCGGGCACCAAGCCGTTCCGCCAGCGCTTCCAGGCCTGGCTGTTCGGGCTCGGCTCGGAGGCCGGCGGCCCGGCCCCGGCGCGCGGCGCGCTGACCCTGGCGATGGCGGCGATCCTGATGGCCGCGGCGGCGTATTCGCTGCTGCCGGAGCTGTTCCGGTGAGGGGCGCGGCGGCGATCGGGGCGCTGGCGCTCGGCCTGTCCGGCGCGCCGGCGGCGCCGGCCGGGCCGGCCGAGGCGGCGGGAACCCCCGGGGCCGGCGTCGAGGGCGTCTGGTCCACCGAGCCGCGCTCCAGCGGCGCCTATCTGGAGATCGAGATCGCCCCCTGCAACGGCGCGCCGGAGCGGCGCTGCGGCACCATCGTCGGCGCCCATGCCGGCGCCGATCCGGGCTTCGTCGGCAACCCGATCATCACCGGCATGGCGCCCGACGGGCCCGGCCGCTGGCGCGACGGCGAGATCATCCGCCCCGGCTCCGGCACGCGCTACAGCTCGAGCCTCGAGGTCGAGGGCGACCGGCTCAAGGTGAAGGGCTGCGCGGTGGCCGGCCTGTTCTGCGGCGAGAGCGTCTGGGTGCGGGTGCGATGAGGGCAGCCGGGCGACGCTACGTCATCGCCTGCGCCGGCTGGTTCCGGCCGGTGATTCGGGCTAGGATTCCGTCCATTGGAGGGACCCTTCGGGCCGCGCGGCCCCGGGTCCGGATTGGTTCGGGGATTGCGGCTCATGCGGTTGCTTGCAGCGTTGCTTCCGGTGGTCTTCCTGCTCCTCGCGCCGCCGCCCGCGGAAGCGGCGCGCACCCTCTTCGGCGCGGCGCCAGCCGAGGCGGCGCGCACCCACTCCGGCGCGGAGCCTGCCGCGGCGGCGCCATCGCCGCCCCTGCGGCTGGCGCAGGCCAGCCGCGGCGCGCGCACCACCGGGCACAGCATCAGCTACGGCTCGCGCCGGCTCGGCCCCGATGCCCGGAACCGCAAGCGCCGCAGCAGCCGAAGCACCGGCGCGCAGACCCGGCGCAGCCTGCCGCCGCAGCCGGCGCTGCTGCCGGGCGCCGGCATCACCCGGGGTGCGAGACGGGTGCAGCCGCCGCGACCGGCGCCGCAGCCGGTCGCCCGGGCCGCACCGGTGCCGGTGCCCGTGCCGCAGCCGGTCGCCCGGCCGGCGCCGCCGCCCCGCCCCGCGCCCTCGAGATCGACGGCGCTGCTGCTCGGCGGCTTCGCCATCAGCGCGGCGCTGCTGCGCTACCTCCTGATCTAGCCTTCACGCCCCCGCCGGTCGGTGTCGGGCGGCGCCAACCAAGGGGACTGCCATGACCACGCTGCCGCGGCCCGCGCCCGGAGCGAAGAAGCTCGGGCTGGTGATCGATCTCGACATCTGCGTCGGCTGCCACGCCTGCGCGGTGGCCTGCAAGGAGTGGAACAGCCAGGGCTATGGCGCGCCGCTCTCCGACCAGGACCCCTATGGCGCCGCGCCCTCCGGCACCTGGCTCAACCGGGTGCATTCCTACGAGGCCGAGCCCGAGGGCGCGCCGGCGCGGCTGGTGCATTTCCCGAGGAGCTGCCTGCATTGCGAGGATGCGCCCTGCGTCACGGTCTGCCCGACCGGGGCCTCCTACAAGCGCGCGGCCGACGGCATCGTGCTGGTCAACGAGGACCACTGCATGGGCTGCGGGCTCTGCGCCTGGGCCTGCCCCTATGGCGCGCGCGAGCTCGACCGCGCCGAGGGGGTGATGAAGAAATGCACGCTCTGCGTCGACCGGATCTACAACGAGACGCTGCCCGAGGCCGACCGGGTGCCCGCCTGCGTCAAGGCCTGCCCGGCGGGGGCGCGGCATTTCGGCGATCTCGGCGACCCGGACAGCGCCGTCTCCGAGCTGGTCTCGGCGCGCGGCGGCTATGACCTGATGCCCGAGCAGGAGACCCGGCCGGTGAACAAGTATCTCCCCCCGCGGCCGCGCGATGCGGCGGCCTGCGGCGGCGCGGCCGCGGCGGCGCTGCCGGAGCCCGAGGCCAAGGGCTTTCTCGGCTGGCTCGACCGGGCGCTGGCCCGGCTCGATGCGGGCGGCGGCGAGACCGGCGGCAGCGAGACCGGCAGCGTGGAGGCCGTCGGCGGCAAGGGCAGCGGGGAGGGCAAGGCGTGAACCCGGCTCCCTCGCTCATCCTCTTCACCGTGCTCTCGGGCCTCGGGCTCGGCATGATCGCCTGGATCGGCCTCGGCGCGGGCAGCGACGCGCCGGGCTTCGCGCTGGCCGGGCCGCTGGTGGCGCTGCTGCTGGCCGGCATCGGCGGGGTCTGCTCGGCCGGGCATCTGGCGCGGCCCGACCGGGCCTGGCGCGCCTTCAGCCAGTGGCGCTCCTCCTGGCTCTCGCGCGAGGCCTGCCTGATGGTGCTGGCGCTCGGCGCCTTCGCGCTGTTCGCCGGGCTCTGGGTGCTGTCCGGGATCCGGCTGCGCCCGCTCGGCTGGCTCGCGGCGGCGCTGGCGCTGGCGACGATCCACTGCACCGCGATGATCTATGCGCAGCTGCGCACCGTGCCGCGCTGGTCGGTGACGCCGACGCCGATGCTGTTCCTGGCGCTGGGCCTCGCCGGGGGCTGGCTCGGGGTGCAGGCGGTGGTGGCGCTGGCCGGCGGCGCGGCCGAGGTCGGGCTGAGCCTCCTCGCGGTGCTGCTCGGCGCCGGCGTCGCGGTGCACTGGCAGACCGCGGCGGCGGGCGCGCGCCGGCTGGCCGCGGGCTCCTCGCTGGCGACGGCCACCGGGCTCGGCGGCATGGGGCGGCTGCGGCTCTTCGAGCCGCCGCACCGGGGGCAGAACTACCTGCTCGAGGAGATGGCCTTCAGGGTCGGCCGCAGGCGGGCCTGGCAGATCCGGCTGATCGGCGCGGTGCTCGGCTTCCTGCTGCCGGCGGCGCTGGTGCTGCTCGCCTGGCTGGTGGGAGACTGGGCGCTGCTGCCGGCCTTCCTGGCGCATGTGGCGGGCGCGATGGCGCTGCGCTGGCTGTTCTTCGCCGAGGCCGAGCACGTGCAGGCGCTCTACTACGGCGCGCCGGAGCGCTGAGCGGCAGCCCCTCGCGGGGGCTTCGGGGATATCCCGGGGATCCCCCGGCGCAGGCCGGCGATCCGCATCGCACGGGTAGCCTGCGGCGCCCCCATTGCCCCCGGCGCGGCGCCCCGGACCGCGCGGGACCGCCGGAGCCCGGCGCCGGCGGCAGCCCCGGCCCGGTGCCGGCGGTCCGCGGCCTGCCCGGCGCACACTCCCGCCGGGCGCGAAAGCGGGAACGGCCGGGGGCGACACTCTCCGTCGCGACCACGGCGCGCGGACGGTCGTCCGACCCCGCACCGGCCACCGGCAACGCGGCGCAACCGCCGACCGCAGCGCAGAGCCCAGCGGCGCGGCTGCGCCGGTCTCTAGTGGGGCCTCCGACATTGCCGGTGCCCGCAACGCGCCAAGCGCGGCCGGCCGTTCGGGAAGGCGGGATCATCAGAACCATGCCGGCTGGAGCGGCGCCCCCGACCAGAGCGCCGGGATCGCTTCGGACCGGCGGCAGATCGGCGCGTTTGGCGACCGCGGCGCAGAGCGCAGGGGCGCTGGCGCGCCGGCATCGAGAAAGGTCCCCGACCTTGCCGGTGACCGCGACGTGCTTCGCGCGGCCGGCGGCTCGGGCAGGCGGGATCGCCAGAACCGTGCCGGTTTGGAGCGGCATCCCCGGACAGGCGCCGGGATCGCTGTGGCCCGGTGGCAAGTCGGCGCGACCGGCGACCGCGGCGCAGAGTCCAGCGGCGCGGCCGCTCCGGTCTCTGGAAGGGCCTCCGACCTTGCCGGGATAGGCGAACTGCTCGGCGCGGCCGGCGGCTCGTTCAGCCGGGAACAGCAGAACCGGGTCGGTCGGAGCGGCGCCCCCGGAGAGAGCGCCGGGATCGCGGTGGAGAGTGCGGGAACGCGGCCGCGCCGGTCACGGTAACGGTCCCCGACATTGCCAGGATCCGCGACCTGCTCGGCGCGGCCGGCCGCTTGGGCAGGCGGGATCGGCAGGACCGTGCCGGCTGGAGCGGCGCCCCAGCCAAAGCGCCGGGATCGCGGCGGAGCGGCGGAAATCGGCGCGACCGGCGACCGCGGCGCAGAGCGCAGGGGCGCGGCCGGCACGCCGCGGCCCTGGGAGGGGTGCCGCGGGCGGGCGGGCCGGGCTTGCTGCCCGGCGGGGGCGGCGCGCCGGGGGCTTGCTGCCGCGGGGGCGGGCGGGCAGGGTGCCGGGCGGGCAGGGGCAGGGGGCGGCGCACCGCCCCCCGGGGGCGTTACTCCGCCGCCTCGCCGTAGCTCTCCACCGGCGGGCAGGCGCAGATGAAGTGGCGGTCGCCATGGGCGTTGTCGACCCGGTTGACCGGCACCCAGTACTTGTCGACCCGGAAGGCGCCTGGCGGGAAGCAGGCGGCCTCGCGGCTGTAGGGCCGGTCCCACTCGCCGACGAGATCCTCGACCGTGTGCGGCGCGCGCTTCAGCGGGTTGTTCTCGCGGTCGGCGCGGCCCTCCTCGATCGCGCGGATCTCCTCGCGGATCGCCAGCATGGCGGAGCAGAAGCGGTCGATCTCGGCCTTGGTCTCGCTCTCGGTCGGCTCGATCATCAGCGTGCCGGGGATCGGCCAGCTCATGGTCGGCGCGTGGAAGCCGCAATCCATCAGCCGCTTGGCGATGTCGTCCACGGTGATCCCGGCGGAGTGCTGGAACGGCCGCGTGTCGATGATGCATTCATGCGCGACATGGCCCTCGGCCGAGTGGAACAGCACGTCATAGGCGCCCTCCAGCCGCTTGGCGATGTAGTTGGCGTTGAGGATCGCCACCCGCGTCGCCTGGGTCAGCCCCGCGCCGCCCATCATCAGGCAATAGGCCCAGGAGATCGGCAGGATCGAGCCCGAGCCATAGGCCGTGGCCGAGACCGCGCCGGCCTCGCCGGTGGCCGGGTCGGACGGCAGATGCGGCGCCAGATGCGCCTTGACCCCGATCGGCCCCATGCCCGGGCCGCCGCCGCCATGCGGGATGCAGAAGGTCTTGTGCAGGTTGAGATGGCTGACATCGGAGCCGAAATCGCCGGGCCGCGCCAGCCCGACCAGGGCGTTGAGGTTGGCGCCGTCGAGATAGACCTGCCCGCCATGCTCATGCGTGATGTCGCAGACCTCGCGCACGGTCTCCTCGAAGACGCCGTGGGTCGAGGGATAGGTGATCATGCAGGCCGCCAGCCGGTCGCCCGCCTCCGCCGCCCGGGCGCGGAAATCCGCGAGGTCGATATCGCCGTTCTCCGCCGATTTCACCACCACCACGCGCATCCCCGCCATCACCGCGCTGGCCGGGTTGGTGCCATGCGCCGAGGTCGGGATCAGGCAGACATCGCGCTCGGCCTCGCCGCGCGAGCGGTGCCAGGCGCGGATCGTCATCAGCCCGGCGAACTCGCCCTGTGCGCCGGAGTTCGGCTGCATCGAGATCGCGTCGTAGCCGGTGATCCTGCAGAGCTTGTCGGAGAGCTCGGTGATCAGCTCGCGATAGCCCTCGGCCTGGTCCGCCGGGGCATAGGGGTGCATCTGGGCGAACTCGCGCCAGGTGATCGGCATCATCTCGGCCGAGGCGTTGAGCTTCATCGTGCAGGAGCCGAGCGGGATCATCGCCCGGTCGAGCGCGAGGTCGCGGTCGGCGAGCCGGCGCATGTAGCGCGTCATCTCCGATTCCGCCCGGTTCATGTGGAAGATCGGGTGGGTGAGATAGTCGCTGTCGCGCAGGGCCTCCTTGGGCAGGCGGTAGTCGGGGGCGAAGTCGGTATCCGCGAGATCCCCGCCGAAGGCATGCCAGACCGCCTCGACGATCGCCGAGCGGGTGCGCTCGTCGAGCGAGATGCCGATGCGGCTGTCGCCCACCTTGCGCAGGTTGACCCCGTTCTGCCGCGCGGCGGCGAGGATCACCCCCTGCAGCGGGCCGACCTCGACGGTGATGGTGTCGAAGAACGCCGCCGGCTCGACGGTGAAGCCGATCTTCTCCAGCCCCTTGGCGAGGCGCACGGTCTTGCGGTGGATGCGCTGGGCGATCGCCTTCAGCCCCTCCGGCCCGTGGAACACCGCATACATCGAGGCGATCACCGCCGGCAGCGCCTGCGCGGTGCAGACATTGGAGGTCGCCTTCTCGCGGCGGATATGCTGCTCGCGGGTCTGCAGCGCGAGGCGGTAGGCGCGGTTGCCGCGGGCATCCACCGAGACGCCGACGATGCGCCCCGGCATCGCCCGCTTGTGCGCGTCGCGGGTCGCCATGTAGGCGGCATGCGGCCCGCCATAGCCCACCGGCATGCCGAAGCGCTGGGTCGAGCCGATGGCGATGTCGGCCCCCATCTCGCCCGGCGGCTTCAGCAGCGCCAGCGCCAGCGGGTCGGCGGCGATGCAGGCGATCGCCCTGGCCTCGTGCAGCCGCGCGAACACCTCGGTGAAGTCATGCACGTCGCCATAGGTGCCGGGATACTGCACCAGCGCGCCGAACACCGCCTCGGGGTCGAGATCGGCGAAGGGATCGCCCACCACCAGCCCGATGCCGAGCGGCTCGGCCCGGGTGCGGATCACCGCGATGGTCTGCGGGTGGCAGTGATGGTCGACGAAGAAGGCCGGCGCCTTCGACTTCGCCACCCGCTTCGCCATGGTCATCGCCTCGGCCGCGGCGGTGGCCTCGTCGAGCAGCGAGGCATTGGCGGTGTCGAGCCCGGTGAGGTCGATCACCATGGTCTGGAAGTTGAGCAGCGCCTCGAGCCGGCCCTGGCTGATCTCCGGCTGGTAGGGGGTATAGGCGGTGTACCATGCCGGGTTCTCGAGGATGTTGCGCTGGATCGCCGGCGGCAGCACGGTGCCGTAATAGCCCTGGCCGATCAGCGAGGTGTGGACGCGGTTCTTGTCCGCCACGCCCTGCATCCGGTAGAGCATCTCGCGCTCGGAGAGCGCCTTGCCCCAGTCGAGCGCCGCCGCCTGGCGGATGCCCTTCGGCACGATCTCGTCGATCAGGCTATCGAGGCTCTCGGCCCCGAGCAGCGCCAGCATTTCCGCCATCTCCGCCGGCGAGGGGCCGATATGGCGGCGGTTGGCGAAGTCGTAGGGCAGGTAGTCCGTCAACTCGAAGCTCATGGCCTCACCCGATCATCGCGTTGTAGGCCGCTTCGTCCATGTAGCCGTCGAGGGCGGAGGCATCGGCGATCTTCATGCGGAAGAACCAGCCCTCGCCGGCCGGGTCCTCGTTGACCTTGCCCGGCTCGTCGACGATCGCCTGGTTGGCCTCGACGATCTCGCCGTCCAGCGGCGCGGTGATCTCGGAGGCGGCCTTGACCGATTCGATGGTCACCAGGTCGTCGCCCTTGGAGACGGTGTCGCCCGGGTCCGGCAGCTCGACGAAGACGATGTCGCCGAGCTGCTCGGCGGCATGGGCGGTGATGCCGACGGTGACGATGTCGCCGTCGAGGCGGAGCCATTCATGCTCTTCGGTGTAGCGGATCATTGCACTCTCCCAGGTGGTCGGTTTGCTGATGTCGGGGGGCAGGGGGCCGGGTATGCCGGCTCAGCGCTTGTAGGTGTTGGGGACGAAGGGGGTCGCGGCGGTGGTGATCGGCAGCCGCTTGCCGCGGACCTCGGCCCAGAGCGTGGTGCCGGGCTCGGCCAGCTCCGCCGGCACGTAGCCCATGGCGACGGGCCGGCCGAGGCTCGGGCCGAAGCCGCCGGAGGTGACCTCGCCGATCTTCGCGCCGCCGGTCTCGGCGGCATAGAGCGGGGTGTGCCCGCGCACCGGCGCCCGGCCCTCGGGCAGCAGCCCGACGCGCAGCCGCCTGGTTCCCTCGGCCAGCTCGGCCAGGATCCGCCGCGCGCCGGGGAAGCCGCCCTCGCGCGCCCCGCCGCTGCGCCGCACCTTCTGGATCGCCCAGGTCAGCCCGGCCTCGACCGGCGTCGTGTCCGGCCCGATATCGTTGCCATGCAGGCAGAGCCCGGCCTCGAGCCGCAGCGTGTCGCGCGCGCCGAGGCCGACCGGCTCCACCGCCTCGTCGGCCAGCAGCCGCTCGGCCAGCGCCTCCGCGGCATCGGCCGGCACCGAGATCTCGTAGCCGTCCTCGCCGGTATAGCCCGAGCGCGAGACGATCGCCTCGGTGCCGCCGAGATCGAGCACGCGCACATCCATGAAGCGCATCGCCGCCGCCTCCGGCGCGAGGCCGGCCAGCACCCGCTCCGCCTCCGGCCCCTGCAGCGCGATCAGCGCCCGGTCCTCGAGCATCTTCACCCGCAGCTTCGGCAGCGCGGTGGCGACATGGGCGAAATCGCGGGACTTGTTGGCGGCATTGACCACCAGCAGCACCCGGTCCGGCAGATGCGCCGCCATCAGGTCGTCGCGGATGCCGCCGGCCGGGTCGGTCAGCAGGCCATAGCGCTGGCGCCCCTCGGCGAGGCCGGCGAGATCCACCGGCATCACCCGCTCCAGCGCCGCCAGCGCCGCCTTCGGCCCGTCCGGCGAGACCACCGAGATCTGGCCCATGTGCGAGACGTCGAAGAGCCCCGCCCGGGCGCGGCAGTGCAGGTGCTCCTTGAGGATGCCGGGCGGGTAGTTGAGCGGCATGGCATAGCCGGCGAAGGGCACGATCTTGGCGCCGAGGCGCTCGTGCAAGGCCGTCAGGGGGGTGGTGCGGCAGTCGGACAGGTCGATCATCAATGCGCTCCCGGTTGGCGTGTCGGAGCCGCCGGCCCGCAAGAAATCCCCGCGGCCCGCCGGCCCGTCGCGCCCCCTCTGTCCGGTCGCCTGAGATCGCTATCCCTTCGGCGGGCGCGGCCGCGCCTCTCTCCAGAGTCCGTCCGTCCGCCGGTCCTGTTGCCTGAGAGTTTCCGAGGCGCGGTTGCTCCTTCGGCACCGGTAAAGCCCGGTTCTCCCGGCGGACGAGGTCAGCCTAGGGGCGCCCGGCGCCGCCATCAAGCCCTTAGCGGGGCACGGTTTTGCGTCACGTCTGCGCCCGCAGTGCAGCATTTCCATGCTGCACTGCGTCTGGCGGCCGGCAGGCCACGCGCGGCGCCGCGGCCCGGCCCGGCGGCGGAGCCGCCGCAGACCCCCGGGTGACGGTGCGCGCAGGCGGCACCCCGGCTGGCGGCCGCCGCCCCCCGGCGCCCCGGCCGGGATGCCATCGGCATTCCCGACCTGCACCGCGTCTGGCGGCCGGGACGCCGCCCGGCAGGCTGGCCTGCGCCATCGGTGCGGCGACCCCAGCGCCGCGGCACGCCGGATCATGCCGTGCGAACGGCCCCGCCGGCTGGACCTGCCGGCCTCGCCCTTGGCGCGCAGCGCGGCGAGCCGTGGCCGGGCCCGGCGGCCAGAAGCGGATGGGCCGCCGGCAGGCCACGCGCGGCGGCGCGGCCCGGCCCGGTGGTGGAGCCGCGGCAGACCGCCTTGATGCCGGTGCGGGCGGGCAGCGTCGCCGGCTGGCGGCGGCGGCTCCCCGGCGCCAGGCCTGGGCAGGATTGGTTATGCCATGCGCGGCCGGCTGGCCGACCTGGCGGACGACCTGCGATTCGACCCGCGGCGGCGGTTTGGCGCGGGTCGGGGGGCAGGCGCCGAGGCCCCCGCGAGGGGCGCGATCGCCGGCACTGCAGAGTGGCCGCACCTTCTAGGCGATGGCGATGGCGGGTCTTGCGTCGTGACGGGGACCGTGGCCGCTGGCGGGGCGTTTGGTCGAGCCTCGATCCGCCAGCACGGGGCAGTATAGGTCCGGCCGCCATGACTGCCCGGTTCGGTTCGGAGCGGGAGGCCCGGTCCCTCGGCCCCGGCATCGGTGCGGGTCAGGCGGTCTGGCGACGCGGGGGGAGCGGGAAGGGCGGGGTGCCCAGCCCCGTCGCCCCGGCGATCCCGGCGCCTCGCCGCCCCGGCGATGGCATGCGGGGCCGGCGGGGCCGGTGCCGTTGCAGGGTGCCGGCGCCGAGGTCCGGCGTGGAGAGGCGTGCGGCGAGGCCGGGTGCAGGATGAGCGGGGCAGGCCGGGGTCACCGACGGGCGGGCCAGGGCACCGACGGGCGGGACGGGATTGCCGCAGGGAAGGCAAAGCTCGGGAGATTCGAGCGGCGCTTGCCGCGGTCTCCCGGCATCGTGCCGGCGCGATCTCCCCGCGCGCGCCGGGATCGGGACGCTCCATCAGGGCTTCGCGGTGGTCGATGCCGGGTCTCCCCGCGCGCCCCGGAGGTCGGGCGCGCGGGGGCGGGAGGTCAGAGCCGGGCGGCGTGCCAGGCGATGTGCTCCTCGATCACCGAGGCGACGAAGAAATAGCTGTGATCGTAGCCCGGCTGGATCCGCATCATGTGCGGCGTGCGGGTCTCGGCCAGCGCGGCGGCCAGCGCCTCGGGCTGCAGCAGGTCGATGAACTGGTCGTCGCTGCCCTGGTCGACGAGGATCTCGCCGTGCCAGCCGCGGCTCCTGAGCAGCAGCGCGGCGTCGTGCTCGGCCCAGACCGACGCATTGGCGCCGAGATAGGCGCCGAGCTGCTTCTGGCCCCAGTCCGAGCCGGCGGGATGGGCGATCGGCGCCAGCGCCGAGAGCGAGGCGTAGCGCTCGGGATGGCGCATCGCGAGGGTCAGCGCGCCGTGCCCGCCCATGGAATGCCCGGTGATGCCGAAGCGCCCGGGATCGACGGGGAACTCGGCGGCGACGAGCTGCGCGAGCTCCTCGGTGACGTAGCTCTCCATGCGGAAATGCGGCGCCCAGGGGGCCTCGGTGGCATCGACATAGAAGCCCGCGCCCTGGCCGAGGTCATAGGCCTCGTCATCGGCCACGCCCGGCCCGCGCGGCGAGGTGTCCGGGAACACCAGCGCGAGGCCGTAATCGGCGGCGAAGCCCTGCGCGCCGGCCTTGGTCATGGCGTTCTCGTGGGTGCAGGTCAGCCCCGAGAGATACCAGAGGCAGGGCACCGGGCCGTCCTCGGCCTCGGGCGGCAGGTAGACGGCGAAGGTCATGTCGCAGCCGCAGGCGGTGGAGGCATGGCGATAGACGCCCTGCACGCCGCCGAAGGCGCGGTTCTCCGAGACGGTTTCCATATCCCTCTCCTCAGTGTCGGTGATGGTGGGGTTTCAGGGGGTGACGGGAGCGGCCGTGGCCGGCCGCCCATGCCCGCCGCCTCCCCCGCCCGCCCACCCGGAGGCGGCGGGCATGGGCCGTGCCGAGGCCCCGGAACGGGGGCCCGGCAGGGCCGGAGGCGGCGGTATCCGGAGGCGGCCGGTCAGCCGCCGAAACGCTCCTTCAGCGCGGCGAGGCCGGCCTCGTAGACCCCGGCGATGGTGTCCTCGACGCCGGGCTCCTTGGCGGTGAAGATCGACGACCAGACCACCGCCGAGCCGGACCCTGCCGGCACCACCGCGATGGTGGCGCGGTAATGGCTGATCGGCAGCGGGCCGTCGACGATGGCGTAGCCGTAGGAGGCGCTGTCGGCGCCGAGATGCTTCTCGAGCAGCTCGCTGCCGTCGGCCAGCGCCAGCCGGCGATGCTCGGCCGAGCCGATGTCCTCGCGCGTCGAGCTGGCGAAGCCGGGGTGCCAGTCCGCCAGCGACTGGAAGCCGCCGATCGCCGCCCAGACCTCTTCGGGGCTTGCGGCGAGCGTCACCGAGCGTGTCACCTGTGCCATCCGTCTCTCTCCCTCTGGCGCCCGGGCCGCGATGCGGCGGGGCGGTTGGTGCCGGGGGCCGGACGGACCGGCAAGGACCCGGCTCAGCTCATCGCGATCACCCGTGCGCCGGTGGCCTCGCGGAGGCGTTCCGGCGCGATCTCGAAGACCGCGTCCGGCGCTCCGGCGGCGGCCCAGACGGTGCCGTGGGCGAGCAGGTCGCGGTCCATCAGCACCGGCACCGGCGCGGCATGGCCAAAGGGCGGGATGCCGCCGATGGCGAAGCCGGTGGCGGCGCGCACGCGCTTGGCATCGGCCCGGCCGAGGCGCTCGCCGGTGCGTGCCGCCACCGCCCCGGGATCGACCCGGTTGGCGCCGGAGACCAGCAGCAGGCGCAGCGCGCCCCCCGTGTTCTCCGCGTTCTCCGGGCTCCCGGCGCCCTCCGGCGCGTCCCCGGCCGCGCCCTCGACGGCGAAGACCAGCGACTTCACGATCTGCGCGACATCGCAGCCGCAGGCCGCGGCGGCGTCCTCCGCGGTGCGGGTCGAGGCCGGCATGCGCCGCACCGCCACCGCCAGCCCGAGCGCCGCGGCGGCGGCGGCGACCCGCTCCGGTCCGGAGGGCGCCACCCCGGCCTCAGTAGACCACGACGGCGCGGATCGAGGCGCCCTCGTGCATCAGGTCGAAGCCCTTGTTGATCTCGTCGAGGCTGAGCGTGTGGGTGATCATCGGGTCGATCTCGATCTTGCCCTGCATGTACCAGTCGACGATCTTCGGCACATCGGTGCGCCCGCGCGCGCCGCCGAAGGCGGTGCCCTTCCAGGTGCGCCCGGTGACCAGCTGGAACGGCCGGGTGGAGATCTCCGCCCCGGCCGGCGCGACGCCGATGATGATGCTCTCGCCCCAGCCCTTGTGGGCGCATTCCAGCGCGGCGCGCATCACGTTGACATTGCCGATGCACTCGAAGCTGTAATCGGCGCCGCCGCCGGTCAGCTCGACCAGGTGGCCGACGAGATCGCCCTCGATCTCCGAGGGGTTGACGAAATCGGTCATGCCGAAGCGCTCGCCCCAGGCCTTGCGGTCGTTGTTGAGATCGACGCCGATGATCTGGTTGGCGCCGGCCAGCCGGCAGCCCTGGATCACGTTGAGCCCGATGCCGCCGAGGCCGAACACCACGCAGCGCGAGCCGATCTCGACCTTGGCGGTGTTGATCACCGCGCCGATGCCGGTGGTGACGCCGCAGCCGATGTAGCAGATCTTGTCGAAGGGCGCGTCCTTGCGCACCTTGGCCAGCGCGATCTCCGGCAGCACGGTGTGGTTGGCGAAGGTCGAGCAGCCCATGTAGTGCAGGATCGGCTTGCCATCGAGGGTGGAGAAGCGCGAGGTGCCGTCGGGCATCAGGCCCTGGCCCTGGGTCGAGCGGATCGACTGGCAGAGATTGGTCTTGGGGTTGAGGCAGTATTCGCATTCCCGGCATTCCGGGGTGTAGAGTGGGATCACGTGGTCGCCCGGCTCCAGCGAGGTCACGCCGGGGCCGACCTCGAGCACCACGCCGGCGCCCTCATGGCCGAGGATCGCCGGGAAGGCGCCCTCGGGATCGGCGCCCGAGCGGGTGAACTCGTCGGTGTGGCAGAGGCCGGTGGCCTTGATCTCGACCAGCACCTCGCCGGCCTTCGGCCCCTCGAGATTGACCTCTGTCACCTCGAGCGGCCTGCCCGCCTCGAATGCCACTGCTGCGCGTGTCCGCATGAATAGCTCCCATCCTGTCGGCCCGTGATGCTCGCTCCGGGATGCGGGTTCCGCTACGGCGCCCGCCGCCCGGTGCTCCGCTGGACCCTAGGCCGCGCCCGCCGCTTTGTGAAGCCGTGACGTGCCGGTGAGGCGCCCGCGGCAGGCGGCGCATCCGGCCCCGGCGGAGCCGCGGAGACCGGCGCAGGCGCGGCCCGCAATGGTGCCGTCGCGGCAGGCCGAAGCCCCGGCCGCCGCGCCGGGAAACGGCGCCACGCCTTGAAGCGGCAGACCCGCGAAGGCACCCGGCGAGCGCCGCCCCGGGGCCGCCGGAAGCGGCAGGGCCGAAGCCCCGGCTGCCGCGCCAGACCCCGGCGCCATGCCAGAGAGCGCCGGCCCGCGGAGCCCCGCCGCAAGCGCCGTCCGCAGCTCCGCCGGGCGACGGCAGGACGGAGCCTCGGCCGGACCCCGAGGACATGGTTGCAGCCTCGACCACGCCGGCCCCGTGGAAGCGGGCGGCGAGCGCTGTCCCACAGAGCTGTCTTGTGTAGAAGTGCCGAGTCTCCGGCCGGAGCATCGGGACGCTGTGACAGGCCCGAAAGTGCCGGATCTGCGGACGCCAGCGGCGAACGCTGCCCGCAGAGTTGTTGCGTGCAGGAGGGCCGAGTCCCCGGCCGGGGCATCGGGACGCGATGACGAGCCCGAGAGTGGCTGACCCGCAGAGGGCAGCGGCGAGCGCTGCCCCGCAGGGCCGCCAGGCGCGTGAGGGCCGACACGCCGTCCGTCGCGTCAGGCCCCGATGCCATGCCAGAGAGCGCCGGCCCCGCGGAGCCCCGCCGCAAGCGCCATCCGCAGCTCCGCCGGGCGACGGCAGGCCGGAGCCTTGGCCGGACCCCGAGGACATGGTTGCAGCCCGAGAGCGCCGGACCCTCGGAAACGGGTGGCGAGCGGTGCCCGCACGACCGCCGGGCGCGGGAGGGCCGAGGCCCCGGCCGGCATGTCTGGAGGCAATGACTGCCCCGAGAGCGGCAGCCCGCAGAGGCCGGCAGAGGGCGGTGCCCGCAAAGCTGCCATATGCAGGAGGGCCGGGTCCGCGGCCGGGGTGTCAGGACGCCGTGACGGGCCCGAGAGCGGCGGACCAGCGGAGCCCAGCGGCGAGCGCCACCCATAGGGCCGCCGGGTGCGGGCGGTCCGAGGCCCCGGCAGGCGTGTCGTGATGCAGCGACACGCCCGTGAGCGACGGACCCGCAGCGGCCGGCGGTGAGCGCTGCCTGCAGGGCCGCCGGGAGCGGGAGGTGGACTCTCCGACCGGCGCTTCGAGAAGCGGCCGCGGACCGGATAGCGGTGGCCCCGTCGAGACGGGCGCCGAGCGGCACCGGCACTGCCGCCGATTGCGGGAGGCCGAGGCCCCGGCCGCTACGCTGGGAAGGCGACGACATGCCCGAGAGCGCCGGACCTGCGCGCAGCGCCCGGCGAGCAGAGCCCGCAGGGCCGCCGGGTACGGGCGGTGGAGGCCCCGGCCGGCTTGTCGGGAAGCCGTAGCGGGCCCAATAACGTCGGCCCTGCCGAGGAGGCCGGAGAGGGGCACCGGTAGAGCTGCCGGGAGCGGGAGGCAGCGCCCCGGCGGGCCCGAGATGTGCCGACCTGAAGCGCCGGGCGTCGCGGTGAGAATTGTCCGACGCGGGAGGCCAAAGCCCCGATTGGCGCGCCAGAAGGTGGTGGTCTGCCGGAGAGGGCGGACCCGAAGGGGAGGGCGGCGAGTGGCGCCGGCAGGGCTGCCGGGTACGGGAGGCCGGGGCCTCGGTCGGCGCGTCAGGACGCGGTGGCAGGGCTGGGAGTGTCGGGCCCGCGCAGGCGGCCGAGGAGTGTTGCCGGCAGGGCCGCTGGGCGCGGGAAGGCCGATGCCCCGGCCGGCGGGCCGGGAAACGGTGACAGGCCGGGGAGGGGCGGCCGGTGGAGGCGGGCGGAGAGCGGTGCCGGCAAGGGCGCCGGGAGCGGGTGTCCCCGGTTAGCGCGTCGGGACGCGGTGGCAGGTCGGGTGGGACGGCCGGCGGAGGCGGGCGGCGAGGATGACCGTTGTGGAAAGCGGTGGCCGTCGCCGGTGCGTCTGAACATGGTGGCAGGCCGGAGGGGGGCCGGCGCGTGGAGGCGGGCGGCGTGGGGTGCCTGTTGCGGGAAGCCGTGGCCGTCGCCGGTGCGTCTGAACATGGTGGCAGGCCGGAGGGGGCCGGTGCGTGGAGGCGGGCGGCGTGGGGTGCCTGTTGCGGGAGGCCGGGGCTGTCGCCGGTACGTCAGGGCCTAGTGGCAGGCCGAGGAGGGCGGGCGGGTGGACAAGGGGACCGGCGAGGCTACCGGGGGCGGCCGGGGCGGTCAGCTTTGGACATGCTGCGGGCGGCCGTTTGGGCCGCCCGCGGTGATCCCGCATCCCGGGCGTTCAGTTCTGGGTGCCGTCCTCGCGGGCCGGCTCCGGGGCGGGTTCGCCCTCGGTTGCCTCTTCCTCGGCCGTGTCATCGGTGGGGGCGGGTTCGCCCTCGGTGGCCGCTTCCTCGGCGGCGTCATCGGCTGGGGCTGGCTCGCCCTCGGTGGCCGCTTCCTCGGCCGCGTCATCGGTGGGGGCCGGTTCGCCCTCGGTGGCCTCTTCCTCTGCGGCGTCATCGGCGGGGGCGGGTTCGCCCTCGGTGGCCTCTTCCTCTGCCGCGTCATCGGCGGGGGCCGGTTCGCCCTCGGTGGCCGCTTCCTCGGCGGCGTCATCGGCTGGGGCTGGCTCGCCCTCGGTGGCCGCTTCCTCTGCCGCGTCATCGGTGGGGGCGGGTTCGCCCTCGGTGGCCTCTTCCTCTGCCGCGTCATCGGTGGGGGCCGGCTCGCCCTCGGAGGCCGCTTCCTCTGCCGCATCGTCGGCCGGGGCGGGCTCGTCGGCCGGCGCGGCCTCGGCCTCGGGGGCGCCGTCGGGCTCCGGCGCGGCGGCCGGCGGCTCGGTCTGCTGGCCGCCGGCATCCTCCTTGCCGACCGCGTCGGAGACATCCTCGCCGTCATCGACCGGGGCGGGCGCCTCCTTGCCGACGGCATCCGAGACCTCGCCGCCGTCATCGGCCGGGTCCGGCGCGGGCGCCTCCTTGCCGACCTGGTCGGAGACCTCGTCGCCGCCGGCCGCGCCGCCCTCCGCGCCGCCATCCGCGTCGTCGCCCTGGCCGGCGGCCGGCCCGGGTTTCCCGACCGCGTCGGAGACGTCGTCGCCCTCGCCCTCGGCATCGGCGCTGTCGGAGCCCTCGGCGCCGGCGCTGCCGCTCGGCTGCGGCACGCCCTCGGCATCGCCCTCGCCGCCGAGCTCGGTGGCCGGCGGGGTGTCGTCCTGCGCGCCGGCGGCATCGCTGGCCTCGCCGGACCGGCCGGCGCCGCCGTCGCGGCTCTCCTCCGGCATCGCGCTCAGCGCCGCGACCGCCGCGCTCAGCGCGCCGAGCTCGGCCTCGCTGCGCCCGATCGCGCCGAGCAGGCCCGCCATGCCGGCCTCCAGCGCCTCGAGCCGCGCGCCCATGTCGGTGCCGTCGCGCATCCCCTCGGAGAGCTCGAGGCTCATCAGCGCGGTCTCGCCCTGCAGCTCGGCGGCGATCGCCGCGGCGTCGTCGACATCCTCGGC
Source organism: Paralimibaculum aggregatum (assembly GCF_030270585.1). Taxonomy (GTDB): domain Bacteria; phylum Pseudomonadota; class Alphaproteobacteria; order Rhodobacterales; family Rhodobacteraceae; genus Thermohalobaculum; species Thermohalobaculum aggregatum. The sequence continues at coordinate 162,431 of NZ_BSYI01000002.1, read as the reverse complement.
CAGCGTCGCCATGCTCTCGCCGAGCCCGGCGATCTCCTCGGCCGCCATGCCCTGCGCCTCGGCGAGGCCGACCACCGCGCCGTCGAGCGAGCCGGTGATCTCCTGCAGCTCGCCGATCATGCCGACGGCGCCCTCGACCACGGTCTCCAGCGAGCCGAGCCGGGCGTCGAGCCGGTCGGCCGCGGCCTCGATCCCGGCGATCGCCGCGCCGGTCTCGACCATGTCGGCATCGACCCCCTCGACGACGCCGCCGAGCGCCGCGATCTCGCCGCCGAGCGCCGCCACCGTCCCGTCGAGCCCGGTGAGGTCGCCGACCAGCCCGCCGACGCTCACCCCGAGCGCGCCGATCTCGCCGCCGAGCGCCGAGACCTGCCCGTCGACGCCGGCGACCTGGCCGTCCAGCCCCTCGATCCGCGTGCCGAGCGCCAGCACCTGGGCCTGCAGGTCGGCCAGCGCGGCGGGGGTGTCGGCCATCGCCTGGACCTGCGCGCCGAGCCCCTCGATGCGATCGACGATGGCGGTGTCCTCGGCCTGCATCACGCCGACGGAGTGCCCGATCAGCCCGCCGGCCACCGCCACGCCTGCCATCATGGCGAACGATCTGAAGTCATCCATCTCCGGGAACCCCCTGTTACCTGCTGGGCGGCGCGCTGTGCCGCGCGCTGCGCCTGGTCTCGCCTGCTTCGGTTCGGGGGAAACTATCACGCGAAATCTGGCTGGGCCACGGGGAAGGGCCGCGAAACCGCGGCCCTGTCGCCGCGGCGCCGGAAGGCGCGCCGCGGAGCCGGTCGGGGCGGGCTCAGGCCACCCAGATCCCGTCGTCGTAGTTCTCGGCCTGGTTGGCGAGGTTCTCCGGCGCGTCGACGAATTCGAGCAGCAGGTCGGCGGCATCCATCAGCCCGCCCTCGAGCACGCCGACCCAGTGGTCGAAGCCGCCGCCATCGGGCACCCGGCCGAGCACGTTCTCGTAGAACGCGGAGACATAGTCCCCGGCCTCCGGCACGATGCCCTCGAAGCGCCCGGCGAACTCGCCGCTGCCGAGGAACTCCTCCGCCGCGTCCAGCAGCTCGAAGCCGGTCTCCAGCACGCCGTCCCAGAAGCGCAGGCCGGCCTCGTCCGGGGTGCGGCCGAGCGAGGCGGCATAGAGCCGGTAGGTGGTCTCGGCCTCGGCGCGCATGCCGAAGAGATAGGCGCCGTCGTCGAACTCCACGCGCTCGACATCGGTCAGCCGGTCGATGCGGCCATCGGCGTGCTCGATCTCGACGCTGCCGTCGGCGAGCACCCGGTCCTCGACATCCTTGCGCGACAGGGCGTAGCTCACGGTGTCGATGCCGGCGCCGCCGTCGATCTCGCGCCCGGCCGGGGCGGCAAAGTCGAAATGGTCGTCGTCCGGGGTGCCGGCGGCCGGGGCCGGGGCCTTGCCGGCGATCTCGACCAGCTCGCCGCCGACGCGGATCTGGGCGCCCTCGTAGCGGCCCTCCTCGTACCAGCCCTCGACCGTCACCGCGTTGTCGGTGCCTTCGGCGGCGAGATGCAGGTCGACGCCGTCGCGGGTCGCGGAGAGGGTCACGCCGGCGGCGAAGGACAGGGTCTCGCCGCCGGTGCCGTCGCTGACATAGTCGTGGCCGAAATCGCCGGAGAAGTGGAAGCTGTCGGCCCCCGCGCCGCCATAGAGCTCGTCGTCGTCGGCGCCGCCGTCGAGGCTGTCGTCGCCGGCGCCGCCGAACAGGAAGTCGTCGCCCCGGTTGCCGATCAGCCCGTCGTCGCCGGCGAGGCCGAAGAGCGCGTCGGAGAGCCTGCCGTCGTCCATGCCGATGGCGAGCGGCACGATCGGGTGCGGCGCCTCCAGCATGTCGTCGCCCCCGGTGCCGACGCGGACGGTGTCGAACAGATCGGCCGGGAGGTCGATCAGCATGTCGGCCAGGTCCTCGAAGAAGGCGCGCGCCGCGGCCATCGCATCCGCCGCCAGCTCGGCGATCTCGGCGATCTTCGCGCCGACCGACTCGACCGCGTCGAACATCGGCTCGAAGGGCTCCAGCAGCTTCTCCTTCAGCCGGTCGATGGCGCCGAAGAGGTCGAAGCCGATGGCGTCGAGCGCGTCCTCGACCAGCCCCTCGACGAAGCGCTGCACCGCGCCGATGGCGTTGTCGATGGCGGCGAGCACATCGGCCGGGTTGACCACCAGCGGCGGGATCGCCGGGGTGATCTGCACCGGCCCCCAGGGGCTCGGCACAAAGACCGCCGGCACCCCGGGGATCACGGTGTAGTCGCGGTCGAGCACGCCCTCGATGCTGTCGAAGGCGCTGGAGATCGGCTTGAACACGGTGTCGAGCGTGTCGGCGGCGGCGTCGATCAGATGCGCCGGCAGCTCCGACAGCGTGGTCTCGATCGCCGAGAAGGCGCCCTCGAGATCGTCGCGCACCCCGGCGAAGCCGCCGTGGAAGTCCGAGACCTCGTCCATGAAGCTGGCGGACCCGTCGAGGCGCTGGCTCAGCCCGTGGCCGAACACCATGCCGGTGCTCATCGAGGCGGCGATCATCCCGGCGACATCCTGCACCTCCCGGCCGTAATCGGCGGCGAGCGCGATATAGGGCTCCACCCGGCCGGCCTTGTCCTCGATCTGGCCCAGCGCGGTGGTGACCGGCTCGAGCGCGCTGTCGATCCGGCCGAGGCCCTTCTCCAGCGGCTCCAGCTTCTCGGCGACATCCTCGCCGATATCGGCGGCGCGGCGGATCGCCGAGCCGATGCCGTAGGGCAGCGGGCTCAGCGCCGTCACCACGCTGTCGGGCAGGTCGATGCCCTTGCGGAACAGCGAGACCGCGGTCTCCATGTCGCCGGGCAGGCCGAGATAGGTGCCGAGCTGGTCGGCGGCGCCCTCGAGGCTGGCGACGAAGCGGTGATCGGCCTCGAGATGGCCGGCGAACTCGTCGGCGCTCGCGCGGAAGGCGTCGAGCTGAGAAGCGGTGGTCATGGTGGCTCTCCTCATCTGTGCGCCCGGCCTTTCCGTCTGGTTGCACGGACCGGGGCGGGGTCTGTTGCGATGAGGTGAGGATGCCGGCGGGCCCGGCGGCGGCGTGAGAGGTCGGCCCCCCCGCCGGCATGGGGGAACTCCCCCAATCGCCGCACCGCCGGGACAGGCGCGGTTTTGCGCGGCCTGCGGCGGATTTTCCGGCGAATCGGGGGCGGGACGTGACGCGCGTCACCGGGGATGGGGCGGCGCGCCGGCGGCGCGCGCCCGGGGCCCGCCGCCTCCCCCGCCCGCCCACCCGGAGGCGGCGGGCCCCGGGCAGGGGGATGGCGGCCGCCGCGCGGGGCCCCGGCGGCGAAATGGGGCACGCACCCCATGCGCCGGGCGCGCGGCTCGGGCTATGCTGGGCGAAACCGGGGCGGGCGGGCCGGCCGATGGCGGCGGGTCAGGTCTCGGACAGGCTGTCGAGGAGGCCTTCGCGGAGCGCATGCGCCAGCAGCTCAGACATCGAATGCACGCCGAGCTTGGCCATCAGGCTGGTGCGGTGCTTCTCCACGGTCTTGTGGCTGATATGCAGCCGCTCGCCGATCTCGACATTGGTCAGCCCCTGCGCCACCAGGCTGAGGGTCTGGCGCTCGCGCGGCGAGAGCTCGGGGCCCGGCGGGCGCGCCTCGAGCAGCGCGACCACATCCGGCGAGACGAACTTGGCGCCCTCGAGCACGAGGCGCAGCCCGCGCGCCAGCACCGACGGGTCGCCCCGCTTCAGGAACAGCCCGTCGACCCCGGCCGAGGTCAGCTCGGCCAGCAGCCCCGAGGAGCTCATGCCGGTCAGCACCGCGATCCGGGTCTCCGGGCTCTGGCGGCGGATCTCGACGAAGACCTCGACGCCGCGGGCATAGGGCATCGAGAGGTCGAGCACGAAGAGGCTCGGCCGGCGGGTGCGCGCGGCGCGCACCGCGTCGAGCCCGTTGTCGACCTCCTCCAGCACCTCGACATCGCCGAACTCCTCGAGCACCTGACGGATGCCGGCGCGGATCATCGGGTGGTCGTCGGCGATCACCGCGGTCTTCGGCGCCGGCGGGCGGGGGGCGCGCAGCCCGCCGAGGCTACCCATGCGCGCCTCCGCCGGGGCGGAGCGCGCCGATGCGCCTGATGCAAGCCGGTCTCGCCCTCATCCTCGCCATCCTCTCATCGCTCGCGTTGCCGGCCGCGCCGGCCCGGGCCGCGGCGCCGATGCCGCTCACCGCCGGGATGGCCGAGACGCCGCTCGATCCGCATGCCGAGCATTATGCCGATCGCGACGGGAATATCGAGCTTTCCGAGGCCCGCGCGCTGGCCGAAGCGGGGCGGTTCGTGCCGTTCCGCCTGCGCGACGTGCTGCACGACCCGGCCGGCCAGACCCACTGGGTCCGCGTGCCGGTGGTGAGCCGCGCCGCGCGCCCGGCGCGCTGGATCCTCGATCTCAACGCCAAGAAGGCGCCGGTCGCCGAGGTCTACCTGCTGCGCGGCGGCGCGCCCGAGCGGATCCTCGCGATCGCCCCGGACAGCCGCTTCGACGCCCGCCCGATCCTGTTCCGCAACCTCGCGGTGCCGGTGGCGCTCGATCCCGGCGAGCGCGCCGAGATCTTCATCCGCCTGCGCCTGCACACCAATATCGAGCTCGAGCTCACCGTCCAGGACCCGGTGCACTATGCCACCGCCATGGCCGCCGAGAACGGGCGCTATTTCCTGTTCCACGGCTTCATCCTCTGCCTTGCGGTGATGACGCTGGCGCTGGCGGCGGCGCTGCGCGAGCCGGCGGCGCTGTTCTACGCGCTCTATATCGGTTCGGTGGCGAGCTGGGTGTTCCTGATGGACGGGTTCTCGTTCCAGTATTTCTGGCCCGGCTGGCCGGGCTGGGCCGGCGATGCGCTGCGCCCGCATCACGCCGCGATGGGCTTCTTCGGCGCCTGTTTCGCGCGCGCCTTCTACCGCCTCTCCGAGACCCATCCGCTGCTCGACCGGCTGTTTCTCGGGGTGATGGCGGGCACCGCGGCGCTGGCGCTCAGCACCGTCGTCTCGGGCCACCGGCTGCTGACCGGGGCGGGGTTCCTCTTCATCGTCGCCTCGGCGCAGATCTACCTCGCCACCGGCATCGTCGCGGTGCGCCGGGGCTGGCCCGGCTCGGTGCCCTTCCTGGTCGGCGCCTCGGCGGTGGCGGTGGCGAGCTGGCTGGCGATCATGGCCCATGCGATCCCGGAATTCGCCAGCATCGACCAGACGCGGGACTGGGGGCGCGTCGCCTTCGCGATCGAGGCGGTGGGCTTTCTCACCGCGATCGGCGCGCGCATCGCCCGGATCCGGCGCGAGCGGGCCGAGGCGGATGCCCGCGCCATTTCGGCGCTCGAGGCGCAGCTCGCGCTGGCCGAGGAGCTGCGCGCCGCCGATGCCGCCCATGCGCGGGCGACGGCGCTGGCCGAGCGCCGGCGCACCGAGATGGCCCATGCCACCCACGACCTGCGCCAGCCGCTGGCCTCGCTGCGGCTCTCGCTGCGGGGGATGCGGGCGCTGCCGGGGTCGGAGCGGGCGCAGCTCGAGCGGCAATGCGCCTATCTCGAGGACCTGGTGACGCGCTATCTCGACGAGGCGACCGGGGAGGCCGCCGCCGCCGGGGAAGAGGGCGGCGACGAGGACGGTGGCGGCGACGGCGACGGCCGGGCCGCGCCGGCGCCCGGCGCCGGGGCGGAAGGTCCCCGGGCGGACGGGCAGCGCGGCGACGACCCGCCCCCGCGGAGCGATCCGGAGGCGGCGCCGCTGCCCGGCACGCGCGAGGATTTCCCGATCCGCCTGCTGCTCGACACGGTGCGCGCGATGTTCGCCGAGGAGGCCCGCGCCCGCGGCATCGCGCTGCGCGTGGTGCCCTCCGGGGCAATGGTCTCGGCCGACCCGATGGTGGCGATCCGCATCGTCTCCAACCTCGTCTCCAACGCGGTCAGGCACAGCGGCGAGGGCCGCGTGCTGATCGGCTGCCGGCGGGCCGGCGACGGCGCGGTGACGGTGGCGGTCTGCGACACCGGGCCGGGGATGAGCGCCGCGCGGCTGGCGGCGATGCGCGCCCCCGGCGCCCGCGGCGCGGGCTCGGAGGGCAAGGGGCTCGGCCTCGCGCTGATCGCCGGGCTCGCCGCCGATCACGGGCTCGCGCTCCGCGCCGAGAGCGTGCCGGGCCGGGGCTCCTGCTTCGCCGTGACGCTGCCGCGGGCCGCCGCCGGAGCCGGGAGCGCCACCGGGACCGGGACCGCCACCGGGGCTGGGACGACCGCCGGGGACGGGGCCGGCGCCGGGAATGGGGACGGGGACGCAAGGGCCACCACCGGGGCCGGGCCGGGCTGAGCCTGGCCGGGGCGGGGGCGCTCAGGCGGGCGTCGCCTCGGGCGCCGTCTCCGCGGCCAGCCGGGCGCCGAGCCGCCGCCCCTCGCGGATCGCGTAGTTGGTGCCGCGGTCCTCCGGATAGATCTGCGCCATCGAGCAGAGCAGCAGCCCCTCCGGCCCCTCCTCGGGCGGGATCAGGCGGGAATAGCCGCGCTCCACCACCGGCTGCGCCCAGCGCGCGCGCCAGAGATGGTGCCGCTGCACCGAGGCCGGATCGAATTCCGGGAACATCCGCGCCAGGTGCGGCAGCGCGAAGTCCAGCATCTCCGCCGCGCCGAGGCGGTAGAGCGGATCGGTATGCGGCAGGTATTTCGAGAGATAGACGATGTGGCGCCCGCCATAGCGCGCGGCACCGGCGAAATTGGTGTGCTCGATCACCCCGACGAAGGGGAAGGAGGGGTCGTTGACATTGAGCCAGTAGGTCTCCGAGAGCGGCCGGTCGAGCTCCAGCACCAGGCAGAGATTGGCGAGGTAGTGGATCCGCTCGAGGCGCGCGACGTAATCCGCCGGCGCCCAGCCGCGCACCATCTCGGCGACCAGCGGCAGCGCCGGCGTGGCGATGGCGCGCGCCGCGGTGAGGCTGCCCCAGCGGCCCGAGAGCCGCCAGCCGCCGGCCTCCGGCACCAGCCGCTCGACCGGCGCGGCCAGCCGGATCTCGCCGCCGGCGCCGCGCACCGCCTCGGCCAGCGCCTCGGCCAGCGCCACGAAGCCGCCGCGGAAATAGGCCAGCCGCTCCTCGCCCCTGGCCCCGCGCGAGCCGCCGCGCAGCTTCAGCTTGTTCCAGAACCAGACCGCCGAGATCGCCTCGGCATGCGGGCCGAACTTGCCGGTGAGCAGCGGCTCCCAGACCACGCGGAACACCCGCTCGCCGCCCATCGCGCGCAGCCAGTCGGCCGCCGTGGTCTCCTCCAGCGCCCGCCAGTCGCGCACCCGCCGGGCGCGCAGAGCCAGCAGCCCGAGGCGGATCCGGTCGGCGAAGGGCAGGGGGGCGAAGCGCAGCAGGTCGAGCGGGCTCGAGAGCCGGTAGATCGTGTTGGCGAAGTAGAGCCCGGTGTTGGAGGGGTTGATCTCGACCTCGCCGTCGAGGCCGAGCGCGCCGATCAGGTCCATCACCGCGCGGTCGTTGGTGAACCAGTGGTGGTAGAAGCGGTCGAGCCGCTCGCCCTCGGTCTCGAAGGCGGCGGCGAGCCCGCCGATCCGGTCCTCGGCCTCGAGCAGGGTGACGCGGCGCCCGGCGCGGGCCAGCTCATAGGCCGCCGAGAGCCCGGCGAAGCCGCCGCCGATTATGGCGAACTCGGTGTCGCGTCCGGTCATGGCAGCGGGCTCTGCGAGGCGGCGCGGGCGGCGGCGCCCTTCGGCAGCGGGCGCAGCAGGAGGGCGATGCCGCCGACCGCCAGCGGCGGGAAATACAACATGGTATGGGTCAGGATCGCGAAGGCCGCGGCCACCGCCTGCGGCTCGCCGAACAGCTGCACCGCCTCGGCCGCGAAATAGTCGAAGGTGCCGACATAGCCCGGCGTGCTCGGCAGCAGCGTCGCCAGCGTGCCCACCGGCAGCGCCAGCCAGGCGGCCTCCGGCGCGGCCATCCCCGGCAGCGCCAGCGCGGCGCAGAGGAAGACGCAGCCCTCGAGCCCCCAGGCCAGCGCCGACCAGAGCATCAGCCGCGCCATGACGGCGCCGCGGGCGAGCCGGCGGAGCAGCGCGAAGATCCGGTCGGATTCCTCGCGCAGCCGCGCCCCGGGGCCGGGCGCGAGGCGCGCCACCAGCCCGGCGCCGCCGCGCGCCAGCGGCTCGAACACCCCCGGCAGCAGCAGCGCCAGCGCCACCGCCAGCGCCGCCGCCACCAGCGCCGCCGCGCCGACCCCGAGCAGCCCGCCGGCATCGAGCCCGGTGAGCCAGAGCGCGAGGCCGAGAATGCCGAGGATGGTCAGCAGGTCGAGCAGCCGCTCCACCACCAGCGTCGCCAGCACCCGCCCGGTGCCGACCCCGAGCCGGCCCGAGAAGGCGAAGGCCCGCAGCGCGTCGCCGGCGCGGAACGGCAGCACGTTGTTGACCGCCATCGAGATCATGAACGGCCCCATGCAGCGGCCCCAGGTGAGCGCCGGGTTCTCCAGCGCCAGCATCGCCCGCCAGCGCGCCACCCGGGCGGAATAGCCGGCGAGGAAGCAGAGCACGCCGAGCCCGATCCAGCCCGCCCGCGCCTCGGCGAAGGCCGCGCGCAGCGCCGCGCCGTCGGTCTCGCGCGCGATCAGCCAGACGAAACCCGCCGCCATGGCGAGCCCGAGCGCGAGGGTCAGCAGGCGCCGCGCGCTCACCGGCGCGGCTCCCCGGCCCCGTCGCCGAAGCCGATGCGCTCGCGCAGCAGGTAGAGCGGCCGGCCCTTGGCCTCGTCATAGATCCGCGCGACATACTCCCCGAGGATGCCGAGGCAGACCAGCTGCACGCCGCCGAGGAACAGCACCGCGATGAACAGCGCGGTCCAGCCCTCGACCCAGATATCGGTGAAGATCCGCAGCACCAGCGCATAGAGGATGCCGAGCAGCGCCACCCCGGCGGCGATCAGGCCGATCGCGATGGCGAGCTGCAGCGGCTTGCTGGAGAACGAGAGGATCCCGTCGAGCGCGAAGCGCACCATCTTGCGCAGCGGGTATTTCGAGACCCCGGCGGCGCGCTCGGCCCGCGCATAGGGCAGCGCCGCCTGGCGATGGCCGACCCAGGCGACCATGCCGCGCAGGAAGCGCCGGCGCTCCGGCATCGCCTTCAGCGCATCCACCACGGTCCGGCTCATCAGGCGGAAATCCCCGGTGTCGAGCGGGATCGCGACCTCCGAGAGCCGGTTGAGCACCCGGTAGAAGCCGCGTGCGGTGGCCAGCTTGAAGGCGCTCTCGCCGGGCCGCTCGGTGCGGGTGCCATAGACCACGTCGAAGCCGTCGTTCCAGCGCCGGACCATCTCCTCGATCAGCTCGGGCGGGTCCTGCAGGTCGGCGTCGATCAGCACCACCGCATCGCCGCCGGCGGCATCGGTGCCCGCGGTCGCCGCGATCTGGTGGCCGAAATTGCGCGACAGCGCCAGCACGCGCAGGCGCGGCTCGGCCGCCGCCGCCGCCTTCAGCAGCGCCAGCGTGGCATCGGCGCTGCCATCGTCGACGCAGATGATCTCGGTCTCCAGCACCGGCCGGCCGGCACCGGGCCGGGCGAGGCGGTCGGCCAGGGCGGCAAGGCGCGCGAGGGTGGCGCCGATCACCGCCTCCTCGTTGTAGCAGGGCACGACGATCGACAGGCGCGCCCGCATCTCCCCGCCCTCCGCATCGGTCATCGCCGCGTTCCTTCCGCCGGCCGCCGCGCGTTGCGGCGTCTCGCAGGGGACCTAGCCGATTTCGCCCGACGGGTCCAACGGGTCCGGCGCGATTGCCGGGTCTGCTGGCGCCGGCGGCCTGGCGCCGGCGCTCACCGCTCCTTGCTATAGGGCGTGCCGAGCGCCCGCGGCGGCACCGCGCGGCCGAAGAAGCCGGCGAGCAGCAGCACCGTCGCGAGATAGGGCAGCACCAGGATCACCTGCGTCGGCACCCGCCCGATCACCGGCAGCACCTCGCCCTCGAGCCGCGCCGCGCCGGCCTCGAGGAAGCCGAACAGCAGGCAGGCGAACAGCACCGGCCAGGGCCGCCACTTGCCGAAGACCAGCGCCGCCAGCGCGATGTAGCCCTTGCCGGCCGACATCTCGCGCACGAAGCCGGCGCCGTGCGCGGTCGAGAGGAAGGCCCCGGCGACGCCGCAGAGCAGCCCGGCGATCAGCACCGCGCGGTAGCGCAGCCCCGGCACCGAGAGCCCGGCGCTGTCGACCGCCGCCGGGGTTTCGCCGACGGCGCGCAGGCGCAGCCCGAAACGGGTGTGGCCGAGCATCCACCAGGCGCCGACCACCACCGCCAGCGCCAGATAGGTCGGCAGCGTGTGCCCCGAGACCAACTCGCGCCAGAGCGGCCCGAGCACCGGCACGCCGGAGAGCGTCTCCACCCCCGGCAGCACGATCGGGCGGAACCGCGCCTCCGGCCCCAGCGGCGGCGACTGCCCGCCCTGGTCGAACAGCGCGATGCCGACCACCACCGTCAGCCCCGAGGCGAGGATGTTGATCGCGACGCCGGAGATGATCTGCTCGCCGCGATGGGTGATGCAGGCAAAGCCGTGCAGCGCCGCCATCGCCGCCCCCACCGCCATCGCCGCGCCGAGCCCGGCCCAGGCCGAGCCGGTGAGCGCCGCCGCCGCCGCCGCGGTGAAGGCGCCGGCCAGCATCTTGCCCTCGAGCCCGATATCGATCACCCCGGCGCGCTCGGAGATCATCCCGGCCATGGCGCAGAGCATCAGCGGGGTGGCGAGGCGCAGCGCGCTGTCCGCGGTCAGCAGGAGATCGAGCCAGCCCATCCGCGTCTCCCCCCTCAGGCCCGGCCCAGCGCCCGCGCCACCAGCGGCACGAGCATCTGGCTGAGCGCCCCGGTGAACAGCACGATCAGCCCCTGCACCAGCAGCACCATCTCGCGCGTGATGGTGGCGAACTCGAAATCGAACTCCGCGCCGCCCTGGTAGAGCGCGCCGAACAGCAGCGCCGCCAGCGCCACGCCGAAGGGATGCCCGCGCCCCATCAGCGCCACCGCGATGCCGGTGAAGCCGAAGCCGGCGGTGAAGTTGATCAGCAGCTTGCCCTGCGCCCCGAGCACGGTGTTGACCGCCATCAGCCCGGCCAGCGCGCCGGACACCGCCATCGCCTGCACGGTGATCCGCGCCACCGGGATGCCGGCATATTCCGCCGCCGGCGCGGCGAGCCCGAGGCAGCGCAGCGCATAGCCCCAGCGGGTGCGCCAGATCAGCCACCAGACCCCGATGCAGGCCGCCACCGCCAGCAGGATCGAGAGGTTGAGCGGCGAGCGCCCGGCCTCGAGCCCGAGCAGCGGCGCGATCTCGTGCCACTGCGCGATGCGGGCGCTCTCGGCGAGGGCGCGGGTCTCGGCATTCGACTGCCCCGGCCGCATCAGCGGCCCCGAGAGCAGCCCGACCACGAGGCCCGAGGCGAGGAAGTTGAACATGATCGTAGTGATCACGATATGGCTGCCGCGGCGCGCCTGGAGCCAGCCCGGCACCGCGCCCCAGGCCGCCCCCGCGGCGGCGGCGCCGGCGATCGCCAGCGGGATCATCAGCAGCGCCGGCAGCACCGCGTCGAAGGCGAGGCAGAGCCCCGCCGCGCCGAGCCCGCCGAGCATCGCCTGGCCCTCGGCGCCGATGTTGAAGAGCCGCGCCTGGAACGCCACCGCCACGGCGAGCCCGGTGAAGATGAAGCTGGCGGTGTAGAACAGCGTGTAGCCGAGCGCGCCCTCATAGACGAAGGCGCCGGCGACCAGCACCTCGAGCGCCGCCGCCGGGTCCTCGCCGAGCGCCGCGATCACCAGCGCCGCGACGGCGAAGGCGAGGCCGAGATTGAGCACCGGGATCAGCCCGTAATCGGCCCAGGCCGGCAGGCGGGTCAATGCCGCGGGTCGGCCGGGCCGGGCCCGCCGCCTCCGCCGCCCGCCGGCCCGGCGGCGCCGGGCCCGGCCATCGCCGCCGCCGCGCCGGGGGTTTCGGGAATCCCGGCCATGGCGAGGCCGATGCGCTCGCGCGTCGCTTCGGCGCAGGGGAACTCGGCCACGATCCGCCCCGCCGCCATCACCGCCACCCGGTCCGACAGCGCCAGGATCTCGTCGAGCTCGACCGAGACCAGCAGGATCGCGCAGCCCTTCGCGCGCAGGCCGAGGATCTGCTCGTGCAGCGCCGCGATGCCGCCGATATCGACCCCGCGGGTCGGCTGGCCGATCAGCAGCACGGCGGGGTCGGCCTCGATCTCGCGGCCCATCACGAGGCGCTGCTGGTTGCCGCCCGAGAACGCCGCGGCGCGCAGCGACGGCGCCTCCGGCCGCACCCCGTGGCGGGCCATCAGCCGGGCGCAATGGGCGCGCATCGCGGCCGGGCTGAGGCGCCCCGGCGGGCCGGCCTGCGGCCCGTGATGATAGCCGAGCACGGCGTTCTCGGCCGCCTCCATCGCCAGCACGAGGCCGCGGCGGTGGCGGTCCTCCGGCACATGGGCGAGGCCGAGCCGGCGCATCTCGGCCGGGTCGGCCGGGTCGGCGGCGGTGATCCGGCGCGCGCCGATGCGGATCTCGCCGGCCTGCGGCGGCATCAGCCCGGCGAGCAGGTCGAGCAGCTCCGACTGGCCGTTGCCGGCGACCCCGGCGAGCCCGAGGATCTCGCCCGGCCGCAGCGCGAGATCCACCGCCTCGAGGCAGGCCACGCCGCGCCGGTCGCGCCAGCCGAGCCCGCGCGCCTCGAGCGCCGGCGCCGTGCCGGGGGCGCTGGCGGCGGGCCGCGCCGGGGCGGCGATGTCGCGCCCCATCATCAGCCGCGCCAGCTCCTCCGGTCCGGTCTCGGCGGTGACCCGGTGCGCCACCATCCGGCCGCCGCGCATCACCGAGACGCCGTCGGTCGCCGCCATCACCTCGCCGAGCTTGTGGGTGATCAGCAGCACCGTGACGCCGCGCGCCTTCAGCGTCGCGAGCAGGCCGAAGAAGCGCGTCGTCTCCTCCGGCGTCAGCACCCCGGTGGGCTCGTCGAGGATCAGGATGCGGGCGCCGCGGAACAGCGCCTTCAGGATCTCCACCCGCTGCTGCAGGCCGACCGCGAGGCCGCCGACCTCGGCCTCCGGGTCGATCTCCAGCCCGTGCTCGGCGCCGAGCCGGGCCAGCGCCGCGCGCGCGCCGCGGGCGCCGCCGGCCAGCCGCCAGCCGCCCTCGGCGCCGAGCATCACGTTCTCCAGCACGGTGAAGTTGGGCACGAGCATGAAATGCTGGTGCACCATGCCGATGCCGAGGGCGATGGCATCGGCGCTGTCGCGGATCTCCGCCGGCCGGCCGTCGATCTCGATGCGGCCCTCGTCGGCCCGGTGAAAGCCGTAGAGCACCGAGACGAGGGTGGATTTCCCCGCCCCGTTCTCGCCGATGATGCCGTGGATGGTGCCGGCCGGGATCTCCAGATCCACCGCGTCGTTCGCCACCACCGGGCCGAACCGCTTGGTGATGCCGGAGAGGCGGACGGCGGGCGCGGTCATGCGCCCTCCGGCCTCGCCGCGACGAGCTCCACCGTGTTGCCCTCGGGGTCCTCGGTGAAGACCCCGCGCCAGCCGATCCAGTCGAAATGCTCGATCCGGCAGGGCTGGCCGATCCGCGCATACCAGGCGATCGCCGCCTCCTGCTCCTGCCAGCCGAGCGACAGCGCGATGTGGTGCAGCGACGAGCCGCCGCCGGTCGCCGGGGCCGGGCCATCGGCGGCCGCGGCGAACAGCGCCAGCACCGCGGTATGGCCGGCATGGCCCTCGGCGATGCGGAAGAAGGTGATGCCGCCCGGCCGCCGGGAGAGGAGCTCGAGCCCGATCACCTCGCCATAGAAGCGCTCCATCGCCGCGAGGTCGCGGCAGCGGATCGCGATCTCCCCCAGCGCGCGGACGCGGAAGCCGCGCTCGTCCCCCATCACGGTCAGAACGGGCAGCTGTTGTCGGCCATGTAGTCGTGCACGGTGATCTCGCCGGACACGATCTTCGCCCGCGCCGCCTCGACCGCGGCCTTGACCTCGGGGCTCACCAGCGCCGCGTTGTGCTCGTCGAGCGCCCAGTCGACGCCGTCCTCGGCCAGCCCGAGGATGCGCACCTCGGCGGTCAGCGCGCCGGCCATGGCATCGGTCAGCGTGTCATAGGCGGCGACGTCCACGCGCTTGACCATCGAGGTCAGCACCGAGCCCGGCGCCACGCCGTTCTGGTTGCTGTCGACCCCGATCGCGAGCTTGCCGGCATCCGCCGCGGCGCGGATCACGCCGATCCCGGTGCCGCCGGCGGCGTGGTAGATCACGTCGGCCCCGCGGTCGATCTGGCTCTGCGCCAGCTCGGCGCCCTTGGTCGGGTCGTTCCAGGCGGCCGGCGTGGTGCCGGTCATGTTCTGGATCACCGCCGCGCCCTCGCGCGATTCGATCACCCCCTGCACATAGCCGCAGGCGAACTTGCGGATCAGCGGGATGTCCATGCCGCCGACGAAGCCGACCGTGCCGGTCTCCGAGGTCAGCGCCGCGGCGACGCCCACGAGATAGCTGCCCTCGTGCTCCTTGAAGGCGTATTGCCGGAGATTGGGTCGGTCGAGCCAGCTCACGTCGATTATCGCGAAGCCGACATCCGGGTTGTCGGCGGCCACCGCGTCGATCGCGTCGGCCTGCGCGAAGCCGACGCCGAGCACCACGGTGGCGCCGCGCCGGACCATGCGGCGCATCGCCTGCTCGCGCTGGGTCTCGTTGGTGACCTCGAACTCCATCACCTCGACGCCGGTCTCGTCCATGAAGCGCTTGACGCCGTTCCAGACGCCCTCGTTGAACGACTTGTCGAACTTGCCGCCCATGTCGAACACCACGGCGGGCTTGAACTCCGCGGCGACGGCGGAGGTGGCGAGGAGGGCGGCGGCGGCGAGGCCGGCGAGAAGCTGGATGCGCATGGTTGTGATCCCTGTTTTTATCTGTCGGGGTGCAGCGTTCCGGCGCACCCGTTCCGAGCAAAGGCAATCTGGCCCCGGTGGGCAAGGGAAAATGCATCCCGGCGTGCAGCTTTGTCCCGCACCGGCGGCCCGGCCCGCCGGGATCGCCCCGCCCCGCCCGCATGGCCCGGCCCGCAGAGCCCCGCCCCGGCCCCCGCGCAGAGGCTCGCGCCGGGCCGCAGGACCGCCCGCCCGCACGCCCGCAGAGCCCCGCCCCGGCCCGCCCCGAACCGCCGCGCGAAGGCCCGCAACGGGCCGCCGGGGGAAGGCATGTGCGGAACCTCTGCGCTGCGAACCGCCGCGGGAGGGTTTGCGCCAAACCTCTGCTGCTCCGGACTGCCACTTGGGGGCGCGCACCGAACCTCTGCTGCTCCGGACTGCCACTTGGGGGCGCGCACCGAACCTCTGCTGCTTCGAACTGCCGCTGGGAGGTTCGTGCCGAACTTCCACCGCCCCGGACTGCCGGGGGAAGTTCGCGCCGAACTTCCACCGACCCGGACTGCCGTAAGGAGGTTCGCGCCGAACTTCTGCCGCTCCGGATTGCTGCGGGAAGGTTCCTGCCGAACCTCTGCCGCTCCGGACCTCCGCGGGAAGGTTCGCGCCGAACCTCCGTCGTTCCGGACTGCCGCTGGGAGGTTCGTGCCGAACTTCTGCCGTTCCGGACTGCCGGGGGAAGGTTCGCGCCGAACCTCTGCCGCTCCCAACCTTCGCGGGAAGGTTCGCGCCGAACTTCTGCCGTTCCGGACCGCCGAGGGGAGATTCGCGCCGAACCTCTGCCGTTCCGGAGGGCCGGGGAAGGTTTGGCCGGGCCTCTGCCGCTCAGAGCTGCCGGGGGATGGTTCGGGCGGAAACGCTGCCGCTCCGGGGCGGTGCGGGGCGGGTCGGGCGGGGCGGTTGTCGCGGCCTCCCACGGGGCGCGGGCGCGGTGTCGGGCGCCGACCAACTGGCCGCCGCCGCAGGCCCTCGCCGGCGCGGGGCCGGGGCGGCGGGCCGTGCGGCTCAGCCCTTGAGGCCGATCTCGCGCAGGCGCTCGGTGAGGAAGTCCTCCGCCGTGGTGCCGGGCTTCAGCACCACCTCGGGGCGCGGGTGCAGGAACATCGGCATCGAGAAGCGGGCCGAGCGGTCGCCCTCTGCCGGGTTCACCACCCGGTGCACCGTGGCGGGGTAGTGGCCCCCGGTCGCCATCTCCAGCATGTCGCCGGCATTGATCGCCATCATGCCGGGATCGCAGGGCACCCGGTGCCAGGTGCCGGCGGTGTCGCGCGCCTCGAGCCCCGGCGCCGAGCCGGCCAGCAGGCAGGTCAGCAGGTTGATGTCGCCATGCGCCGCGGCGCGCACCGCGCCGGGCTCGGGCGGCGTCTTGACCGCCGGATAGTGCAGGATGCGCAGCAGGTTCTGCCCGCTGCCGGCGAGCATGTCGGTGAGCGGCTCGGAGAGCCGCGCGGTCACCTCGGCCGGGCTCTCGTCCTGCAGCCAGCCGAGCAGGGTCGCCCCCACCGCGACCAGATCGGCATGCAGCGCCCGGGTCCCGGCCTCGAGCGCCGGCGGCACCGGGCCGTCGGCATAGACGTGGTAGAACTCCTTGAGATCCTTGACCGCGCTGTCCTTCGCGTTCTCCGAGCGGAACGGGAAGAAGCCGGCCGCGCCGCCGGGCGCGCGGGTGAAGGCGTGCTTCTCCTCCGAGGCGAAGAACCTGCCCCAGGCGTCATAGGTGGCCTGGATGCGCTCCGGCGCGATCGGGTGGTCGGTGAGCACGGCGAAGCCGGTCTCGTGCAGCGAGCGGGCGAACTTCGCCGGCGCGCCCGGGTCGCGGTAGGAGACGGTGGCGATGTCGAACATGGGGCTCTCTCCGGTGAGGGGGCGTGCCGGGCTCAGGGCAGCCGCCCGGCATGCAGGATCTCGAGGAAGCGGGCGCGCACCGCCGGTGCATCGACCCCGAGGCAGAGGGTGAGGGGGCGCGCCGCCGCCTCCGGCGCCTCGCGGGTGCGCCCGGCCTCCGGGCCGCGGACCGTCACCTCGACCGGCGCGACGGCGGTGCGGAAGAGCTCGGGCCGCAGCGCCGCGATCACCGCGGTCGGGTCGTGCAGGTGGCAGCCGTCGAGCCCCTCGCTGGCCTTGTGGAAGGCGAAGTAGAACTCCGCCGCCTCCGCCAGCAGCGCCCCGCATCGCGGCGAGCGCGCCACCATCGGCGCCAGGTCGGCGGCGGTGAGGATCACCCGCTCGGTGACGTCGAGCCCGACCAGCGTCACCGCCCAGGGCGCGGCGAAGACCGCCGCGGCGGCATGCGGGTCCTGGTGGATGTTGGCCTCGGCGAAGGGGGTCACGTTGCCCTTCTGGCGCAGCGCCCCGCCCATCACGATCACGCCCCGGGCCTGGCGCGCGATGGCCGGATGCACGTCGAGCGCCGCGGCGAGGTTGGTCAGCGGGCCGACCGCGACGATGGTGACCTCGCCCGGCCGCGCCGCGCAGGTCTCGGCGAGGAAGCGCGCGGCCGGGCGCGGGTCGGGCAGACGGCCCGGCGGCAGCGGCGGCAGCACCGCGGTGCCGAGGCCGTCGGCGCCGTGCACATCGGTCGCGAAGGGGCGCGGCGGCTGGAGGCGCGGGCGCGCCGCGCCGGCGGCCACCGGCAGCGCCGGCGCCCCGGCGAGCAGCGCCAGCTGCAGCGCGTTGCGCGTCGCCACCGGCTCGGGGACATTGCCGAACACCGTGGTCAGGCCGAGCAGCTCGATCTCCGGATCGGCCAGCGCGTAGAGGATCGCCATGGCGTCGTCGACGCCGGGATCGGTGTCGATGACGATGGCGGCGGGGGTCTCGGTCATGCGTCTCGGCTCATGCTGGGTCTCCGGCAGGGCTCAGCCGCGGCCTGCGGCGAGGAAGGCATCGGTTTCGGCGGCGGTGGGGATCGCGGCGGCGGCCCCCGGCCGGGTCACCGAGAGCGCGGCGGCGGCGGCGGCCCGGGCCAGCGCCGCGCCGTCGTCCAGCCCGCGGTCGCGCCCGGCGAGGAAATAGCCGAGGAAGCAGTCCCCCGCGCCGGTGGTGTCGACCGGCTCGACCGGCAGCGCCGGCACCGAGAGCGTTCCCGCCGGGCCGCGCAGCTCCGCCCCCTCGCGGCCGCGGGTGACCAGCAGCTCCGCCGCCGGCAGCGCCGCCGGATCGGTGCCGAGATGCGCCGCCAGCGCCGCCGCCTCCACCGCGTTGAGCGCGAGCAAATCGGTGTGCGGCAGCGCCTCGGCCGCCGCCGCCGGGTCGAAGGGCGCCGCGGCATAGGCCGTGCGCAGGCCGGCCGCGCGCGCCGCGGCGAGGCTCTCGGCGACCCGGCTGGTCTCGTTCTGCGCCAGCCACCAGTCGCCGGGCCGGGCCGCGGCGATCCCGCCGGCCACCATCGCGCCGGTGATCGCCCGGTTGGCGCCGCCATGGATGACGATGCGGTTCTCGCCGGAAGGCTCGACGAGGATGATCGCGTGCCCGGTCGCCGCCGCGACCGTGGCGAGGCCGGAGACATCCACCCCGCCGGCCGCCAGCGCCTCGCGGCACCAGCCGCCCTCGGCCCCCACCGCGCCGACCAGGCGCACCGCCGCGCCCGCCGCCGCCGCCGCCAGCGCCTGGTTGCAGCCCTTGCCGCCGAGCCCGCGGACATAGCCGCCATCGGCCAGCGTCTCGCCCGGCCCCGGCGCATGCGGCACGCGGTAGCTGTGGTCGATGTTCACCGAGCCGAGGACATGGATCGCCATGCCCCGAGCCTAGCCGTCGCCGGGCGAGGCCGCCAGCATGTTCGCCGCCTCGCCGACCGCCGCCATGAAGGCCGAGAGCCGCTCCGGGTCGAGCGCCTTCGCCGCGCCGCGGCGCAGGCCCGAGCAGATGTCGAGCCCGAACGGCCGCACCTCGAGGATCGCCCGCTGCGCGTTCTCCGGGCCGAGCCCGCCGGCGAGGAAGACCGGCTTCGGGCTCTGCAGCACGAAGGCCCGGCTGACCTGCCAGTCATGCACCCGCCCGGTGCCGCCGAGCGCGCCCTCCGAGGGCCGGCCCGAATCGAGCAGGAAGGCGGCGACATGGGGCGCATAGGCCGGGATCAGCCGCAGCGCCTCCGGCCCCTCGACATGGATCACCTGGATCGCGTGCAGCCCGGTGGCGGCCAGCCGCGCCGCCTCGGCGGGGGCGATGTGGCGCACCACCTGCACGGTGTCGACCCCGGCCGCGCGCGCCTCCCCGGCGATCGCCGCGGCGGTCTCGGCAGCGGTCAGCAGCACCGGCCGCGCCCAGGGCGGCGCGGTGCGGGCGATGCGCCCGGCCTCGGCGAGGCTCAGCGTGCCCGGCCCGCTCGGCATCGGCCCGACGAGGCCCAGCAGATCGGCCCCGGCGCCGGCGGCCAGATGCGCCTCCTCCGGCGAGGCGATGCAGCAGATCTTGACGCGGATGCGGCGCATGGCGGGTCTCCCGGCGCCCGCGGGGCAGGGCGGGCCTCGCCCCTTCCTCCGCCGCCCGCGCCGGCCGGTCAAGCCCTGCCGCGACCGCCCCGCGCCGGCGGCGGACGCGCGCAGCGCGGCCGGAGGCGGCGGGGGCGGCGGCGGGCCCGCTCGCGCGAGCGGCCGGGCGCACCGCGCCCGCCCGTGAGGGGGAAACCGCCGCCCCGGTCGCCCGCCCCGCAGCACCGGAGGCCCGAGCGAACGGACGCCCGGCCTTTCGAAACGCCCGGACGCCGCAACCTGCCCGCAAGGGGAAGACTGCCGCACCGGTCGCCGGCCGCAACACCGGGGGCTCGGACGAAGGGGCCGTCCGGGCGGTCGGAACGCCCGGACGCCGCAGCCCGGCCACAAGGGGAAGACCGCCGCCCGGGTCGCCGGCCGCAACATCGGGGATCCGGACGAAGGGACCGTCCGGCCGGTCGGAATGCCCGGACACCGCTGCCCGGCCATGAGGGGAAAACCGCCACCCCGGTCGCCCACCCCCCAACACCGGGGCCCGGACGAAGGGATCGTCCGGTCGGTCGGAACGCCCGGACACCGCTGCCTGGCAGCGAGGGAAAGACCGCCGCGCCAGTTGCCGGCCGCAACACCGGGGGCCCTGACGACGGGATCCTCCGGTCGGTCGGAACGCCTGGACACCGCTGCCCGGCAGCGAGGGAAAGACCGCTGCTGCGGTCGCCGGCCCGCAACGCGAGGGCACTGACGGCGGGACCCTCCGGCCGCTCGGAACGCCCGAACGGCGCAGCCTAGCCATGAGGGGAAGATCGCTGCTCAAGTCACCCGCCCCGCAATGCAGGAGGGAACTGGCAGTGGTCTGGCAGGCCGGACCATCCGGGCGCCGTCATCCGGCCGTGCGGGAGACGCGGCGCCGCCAACTGGCGTCGCGGGAAGCGGCGCCGGCACCAGCGATGGCGGTATGCGGAACCGGCATCAGCCATGACGCGAGGCGACGCTGGCATCAGCCAGGGGGAGGGGTGTTGCTGCCATCAGCGATGAAGGTGACGCGGTGCCCGGCACCAACCCTGAGGCGAAGCGGCGCTGGTATCCGGCCATTGGGAGGAGCCGCAGCGGCACCAGCCATGAGGGAGAGGCGGTGCTGGTATCAGTCATGAAGGAGAAGCGGCGGCTGCATGGGCTACGGGGGATGCGACGCTGGCATCCGGACATGAGGGTGACGCGGCTCCGGCATCAGGCATGAGGGAGCGGCGGCGGCGATCTTGGCCAGTGGGTAGAGGCGCGGGCGTTGGACATGAGGGCGGCTCGGCGCCGGCATCAGGCATGGGGGAGAGGTGGCGGCGATCTTGGCCAGGGGGGTAGAGGCGCTGGCATCGGCCAGGGGGGAAGCGGCGCTGACATCAGCCTGGAAGGAAGCGGTGCTGGCATCAGCCAGGAGGGGGATGCTGCGCCGGGCCTGGCTCGGGGAGGAGGGGTGCTGGCGCCCGGCTCGGCGAGGGCGCGGCGTTGGCTTTCGCCGTGTGGGGGCGGCGGTGCGGGGCCTGGGCTCTTCGAGTCGCCGGGGGCTGTCCGCGCCCGGCCGGGGCGGCCGGGCCGGGTCAGTCCGGCGCCGGTTCGCGGATCGCCTCGAGCAGCGCCTCGATGGCGCGGAGCTCGGCCTCGGCCTCCTCGGCGGCGCGGGCATTGATCAGCTTGCGGGCGCGGTCGAGGCTCTGCACCACCCGGTCGCGGTGCTCGGGCGCGGCGGCCAGCGCCGCCTTTGCCTCGCGCGCCAGGTCGCGCAGCCGCAGCCGCAGCTTCGAGAGCCGGCGGCCGGCCTCGGGCGGCGCCGGCTCGCGGCCGGCGGGGCCGGGCGCCGGCCGGGGGGCCGAGCGGGACCCGGACTTGGCCGCGGGCCTGCCGCGCTGCCGGGTGCCGCCGACCCGCGCCTCGAGCGCCAGGATCGCCCGCTCCGCCTGGCCGAGCGCGCCCTGGTCGATCCGCCGCCGGGCGAGGCTGGCCACCTCGTCGAAGGTGCGGCTGCGCCCGCGCGGCAGATGCGCCACCAGCGCGCTGACCCGCGTCAGCCGGCGGCGCAGCCCGGCCGCCGCGGTCGAGCCATGGCTGGTGGCCCGCGCCGCGGTCGCCGGCGCGCCCTGCGCGGGCTTCGGCGCCGGGCCCGGCCCCAGCCTGGCGCCCGGATCGGGGCCGGGCCCGGGATCGGTCCCGTCGTCGTCGGGGTCCTCCTCCGAGAGGTCGATCTCCTCCAGCGCCTCGTCGCTGTCCTCGTCGGCGCGCTCGATCTCCTGGCCGTTCTCGTAGACCTTGACCCGGGTGAACTGGCTCACCCCGAGCCGCTTCAGCATCACCTTCACCCGGCGCGCCAGCGAGGGGATCTTGCGCCCCTCGACATAGAGCACCAGCGTGCGCTTGGAGACGTCCTCGCCGGCCACCTCCTCGGCGAGCTGCTGCGCGCCGGCCACGCCGAAGGTCCATTTCTTCACCTTGAGCCCGCGCCGCAGCCGCCCGCCGAGGCTGCGCCCACCCTTCTTGCGGTGGAAGGCAAAGCGCATGTCGACCGGCTCGTTCGAGGTCAGCGCCAGGGCGAAGTTGAAATTGCCCCGCTTCAGCTTGGTGGCCAGCCCGGAGATATAGGCGGCATGGGCGCGCGGATCGCCGAGCGGGTCGTCGCCGCCGCCCTCCTCCTCGAGCCACTCGGCCTCCGCCGCATCGGCCGAGGCGCGCGCCGCATCGAGCTCGCGCGCCAGCGGCCGCCCCATCACGGTGGCGGTGTTCTTCAGGTCCTTGAGCCGGGCGCGGTCGGCGGTCTTCTTCTCCGCCTTCTCCAGCGCCTTCGCGGCGGCGGCGACATCCTTGCCGGCATCCTCGAGATCGTCGAGCGCCGCCTCGAAGACGGTCAGCGCCTTGCGGGTGGGCTTGCGCAGCGCCGCGTTGGCCTTGGCATAGGCGGCGATCGCCGCGGCGAAGGCGTCGCCGGCGGCGCCGAGACCCTCGGGCGCCTCCTTCTTCCACCAGGCGCGGCTGAGCTGGAGCGAGCTTGCGCTGTTCACGGTGAGGCCCTCCGCCGGCAGGCGCCGCGGCCCGGCGCTCGCAGGCCCAGCTTCGCAGCCCCCGGCGCGGTGTCAAGCGCCGGGGGCCGGGAGCGGCCCCGCCTCAGACGATCGAGAGCAGGTAGTCGACGCCGCTCTCGTCGCCGGAGAAGCTCTTGGCGACGAGGAAATAGGTGTCGGTCTCCGGCGCGGTGAACTCGAGGAAGCTGTCGAGCCCGTTGAAATCGTCGTTGTTGTCGAGCACCACGCCAAAGGCGTCGCGCACCTGCAGGAACGGGTCGTCCATGGTGCCGGCGCCGCTGTCGGCGCCGCTGAGCGCGATGCCGTAGGTGCTCCCTCCCACCAGGTTCACCGCGAACCAGTCCTCGTCGCCCTCGAAATCGATCTCGCCGCGGACCGAGCCGCCGACCGCGACGCTGCCCTCCTCGAAGACGATGCTGAGCGCATAGCTGCCGGTGGCGTCGTCGAAGCCCGAGGCGCTGGCGAAGTAGAACCCGTCGGCCGGCGGCGTGAAGGTCAGCGAGGAATCGGTGCTGCCGCCGAAATCGTCGTTGCCGGTGACGAAGTTGCCGCCGGCGTCGTAGAGCTCGAGCACCGGGTCGCCCAGCGTGCCGGCGCCGCCATCGGCGCCGCGCAGGTCGATGCGGTAGGGCACGCCGCCGAAGAGCTGGACCTCGGCCCAGTCCTCGTCGCCGGCGAAGTCGATGCTGTCGGCCAGCGGCAGCCCGCGCGCGATGAAGGCGGTGGTGCCGGTATCCGCCGGGATCGTGTCGGTGCCGCCGCCGCCCCCGCCGCCGCCCCCGCCGCCGCCATCGCCGGTGACGATGGAGAGCTCGTAGGTGCCGGCGAAATCGTCGGCATAGGCGCCGGCCTCGAGGAAATAGGTCCCCGCCACGGGCACGGTGAAGGTGAGCGAGGATTCGAGCGCGCCGCCGCCGTCGTCGTCGAAGGCGATCAGCGTGCCGCCGGAGCCGAAGAGCGCGATCAGCGGATCGGCCAGCGTGCCGGAACCGGAGCCCTGGCCGAGCAGCCGCGCGGTGTAGACGGTGCCGGCCGCGAGCTGCACCGCATACCAGTCGCGGTCGCCGGCCTCCTCGAGCTCGCCGCCGAGCGCCGAGTTGACCGCGATGTTGCCCGTGGTGGTGACATCGGCGGAGGGGTCGCCGCTCTGGATCCCGGTGAGCGAGACCGCGTAGCTGCCGGTGTAGTAGTCGCCATAGGCGGCGACGCCGACGAAATAGGTGCCGGCCTCCGGCGCGCGGAAATCGAGCAGCGGGTCGAGCCCCGGCCCGCCGTCGTCGTCGAAGGCGACCAGGGTGCCGGCGCCGTCGAACACGCCGAGCACCGGGTCGGCCAGCCCGAGCGCCGGGTCGCTGTCGAGCCCGGCCACGGCGATCTCGTAGAGCCCGCCGCGCTCGAGCTGCACCGCGAACCAGTCCTCGTCGCCGAAGAAGTCGATCTGGCTGAGCGCCGGCACGCCGTCGAACAGCGCCGCGCCGGTGCCCGGGCCGGCGGGGATCTCGGTCTCGCCGCTCTCCTCGACGAAGACCCTGTAGGTGCCGGTGAAGGCCTCGCCGAAGGCGCCGGCATCGACGAACACGGTCTGGCTCACCGCGGGCTCGAGGATCACCGCGCTGTCGCGCAGGGTCGCGTCGTCGTTCTGCACCACCAGCGCGCCGACATCGTCGAAGATCCGCAGGAAGGGGTCCTGCAGCGTGCCGTTGCCGGTGTCGGCGCCCTCGAGGAAGATCTCGTAGCGCAGGCCCCCGACGAGATCGAGGCGGTGCCAGTCATGGTCGCCGAGGCTCTCGAGGCTGCCGAAGCTGGCGAGGCCGGGGGTCAGCACCGAGGGGGTGGCGGCGTTCGCCGGCAGGTCGTCGAAATTGCTGCCGGGGTCGATCAGCGTCGCGGTCAGGGTGTAGCTGCCGGTCTGCGCGCCGTAGGCCCGCGCCTCGACGAAGACCTCGCCGGTGCCGGCGGCGGTGAAGACCAGCTCGGATTCGAGGCCGAGCCCGCCGTCGTCGTCGGTGGCGAGCACCCGGCCCTGGGCATCGACGAGGTTGAGGAACGGGTCGGTCAGCGTGCCGAGGCCCGAGGCGACGCCCTGCAGCGAGACCGCATAGGTGCCGCCATCGACGATGTCGAAGGCGAACCAGTCGCTGTCATAGGCGAAGTCCACCGCGCTCTCGACCGGGCTGTCGAGGAACAGCACCTGGCCGGTGCTGGCATCGCCCGGGATCGCGTCGCCGGTCGGCGGCGGGACGGTGCCGGCGCCGAGCGCGAGCACCGCCTCGGCCATCGCCAGCGCATCCACCTGGTCGAAGCTCGCGCCGGTGTTGAGCACGGTGTCGCGGGCGATCTCGGAATCGACCACGGTGGCCGCGCCCGCGCGCAGCACGAACTCGACCTCGCCGGGGGTGAGCTGGCGGCCGAGATAGGTCACCGCCACGTCCTGCGCCAGCGCCACCAGGCCCGAGACCTGCGGCGCGGCCTGGCTGGTGCCGGCCGAGAGCACCGCGCCGCCGCCCGGC
Source organism: Paralimibaculum aggregatum (assembly GCF_030270585.1). Lineage (GTDB taxonomy): Bacteria > Pseudomonadota > Alphaproteobacteria > Rhodobacterales > Rhodobacteraceae > Thermohalobaculum > Thermohalobaculum aggregatum. The sequence continues at coordinate 137,468 of NZ_BSYI01000002.1, read as the reverse complement.
GCCGCGCCGAGGATCAGCGCGCCGGGGGCGAACAGGGTGTCGATGGTCGGGTCGGCCGAGCGCTGCGAGAAGAAGGCGATGTCGCCGACCTGGGCGGAGAAGCCCTTGAGCAGCGCATCCGGCGGGATCGCCTCGTCCCAGAGCGCGCCGACCGCGATCACGTTGGGATCGGCCGAGAGATCCGAGCTGCCCTGCGACTGGAACTCGCTGTAGGAGTTGCCGGCGGCGGCCACCACCGTCACCCCCATGGCGCGCAGCTGCGCCAGCTCGTCGGCATAGCCGAAGGGATGCGGGCCGGCCACCGGCACGTTGGTGACGGTGCCGAGCGACATGTTGACCACGACGATGTTCTCCGCCGCGGCGTTGTCGATCACCCATTGCAGCGCCCGCTCGATCCAGGCGCTGGCGCCGCTGCCGGAATTGTCGAGCGCCTGCAGCCCGGCGATGCCGGCGCCGGGGGCGACGCCGAGATACTGCGGGTCCTCCGAGGCGATGATCGAGGCGACATGGGAGCCGTGGCCCTCGACGTCGTCCGGCGTGAAATCGCCCTCGGTGGTGAAGTCGACGGCGCGCACGATGCGCTCCGAGACGCCGCCCACCAGCGGCCCGAAGGCCGGGTGGTCGAGGTCGATCCCGGTGTCGATCACCGCCACCGTGAAGCCGCCGCCGTCGATATCGGCGAAGCGCGGATCGGCGCGGAACGCATCGAGGTTCATCAGGCTCGCCGCCTCGATGTTGAGCGGGCCGATGGCGGGGGCCTCGAGCGCGCCGGCGATGTCCACCGGATCGGGGATGCCGACCTTCTCGTTGCCGCCCTCGAACTCGGTGTCGTCGCCGGGTTTCGCGGCATCGTCGGCATAGTCGAAGATCGTCGCGCGCTCCATCTCGCCGCGCGCCTCGGCGCCGAGATAGGCGCGCGCCAGCGGGCCGAAGGTGTCCACCGTCTCGGGCGCGGTGGCGAAGGCCTGGCCGAGATCGTCGATGTCGAAGCCGTTGTCGGCCTCGACCTGGCCGAACCAGAAGTCGAAGCCCGGCTCGTCGGCCTCGCGGCCCAGCACGTTGCCGTAGAGCGCGCGCACCGCATCGGCGGTGCTCAGCCCGCCATAGATCACGTCGAACTCGCCGGCCTCGAAGAAGAACCCGGCGAGCTGCGCATCCGACAGCCCGGGATTGTCGCGGATCACCCCGGTCCAGAAATCCAGCCCGCCGGAATCGGGCAGGCGGTTGTAATAGACCTGATAGAACCGCACCGCGCGCACCGTGTCGGCGGAGAGATCCGCGAGAATCGCCGCGATCGCGGCATCCTCGTCGGCGCGGCCGCCATAGTCGGCAAGCTCCGCATCGGTCGGCGCGCGGCGCACGATGGCCGCGAAATATTCGGTGATCTGCTGGTCGCTGAGCATCCGTCTCGTCCCCCGGTCGGCCGACCGCCTGCTGCGTGCGGTCAGGCAAGCATCTCTCCACCGGCCGCCACGCCGGTTCCGTCACGTGAGCCTAACACAGAAAATGAACGAACAATGACAGGCGCCGGCGCATTTCGCCGCGTCGGGCTTCAGTTGTCCAGTGCTACGCGAAAATGCTCGAGCTGGAAGCGCACGGCATAGGCGTCGTTCATCAGGAAGATCACCTCCTGTGGTTGCACCTCGGCGATCAGCGGGCGGATCACGCGGGCGAGGTCCGGGCCGAGCAGCGCGTTGTTGGGCACCGCGATCACCTCGCGAAAGCCCGGCGCGAGGTGCTGCGGCACATAGAGCGCGAAGGAATTGCCGAACACCACCGCGCGCCCCGTCGCCCCCGGTGCCGGGTTGCGCCAGACCCGCAGCCAGCGCCCGCGCGGGATCTCCGGCAGCAGCAGCTCGGCGAGGCGCTTCTCCTCGGCATGGGCGCGGCGCGGCGTGGCCGGGCCATAGTCCGGCTCGGCCATCGCCACCTCGAGGCTGAAGCCGATCAGCGGGGTGAGGTCGGAGCGCCTGGTCTCGGCCGCGAAGGGCACCGAGCCGGCCGGTGGGTGCCCGGGCTTCAGCGCCTCCAGCAGGTCCCAGGCGGCGAGATGCGCGGCCATCCCCTCGGTGTGGAAGTTCTCGGGCGGGTAGAAATGTGGCCGGTCGCGCATCGCCTCGAAGCGGCGGAGCGGGTAGCGCGCCACGATCCCCGCCGCGGTCAGCGCCTCGACCCAGGCGAAGAGCTCCGGCGCGGCGCGGGTGGAGAGGCAGGCGGCGCGCAGATCGGGCGCCACCGCGGCCGGCAGCCGGTCGGCATAGACCACCGGCTTGCCCGGCACCGCGAGGAACGAGACCCGCCGCCCGGGGCCGGCCAGCGCCGCGGCCAGCGCGCGGGAATTGGCGATCAGCGGCGCCAGCCAGGGGCCGCCGTCGTCCGGCCGGCCGCAGGCCCGGCGCAGGATCACATGGACGAGCCGGCCGCCGGCATCGGAGGCGGCGTTGAACAGCAGCGCGCCGTTGCGGATCACCGCATCCGAGCCGGGATCGCCGAGCCCGTGATAGCGCAGCCGCGCCAGTGCCCGGGTTGCCGGCACCGGGCCGGCCATGCGGTCCTCGAGGAAGGCCGCCGCCCCGCGCAGCGCGCCATGCGGATCGCCGGCCCAGGTCGCCGCGCCCGGCAGCGCTGCCAGCGGGCGGCCGAGGAACAGGCTGCGCGCGCCCCGGTCGTCATGCGCCAGCCCCCAGCCCAGCGGCAGGGCGAGCAGCGCCGCAACCGCGAGCCCCGCCAGGCGGACCGGCCAGCTTCGGCGCAGCATCTCCCGGCCTCAGTTGCAATAGGCCTGGTAGCAGGGCGAGCTCGGCGAGAGCTGGCTGCAGGCGGGATAGTAGGAGCACATGTAGTCCCAGCCCGTCGGGCCCTCGAAGTAGTAGTCGAACTGCACGTAATCCTCCGGATAGGGCGGCGATTTCGCCGCGCAGCAGACGGTGTTGCCGCCGTCATCGCGCTGGTCGGTATAGGGAACGCCCCGGTTCACGCACCATTTCGACGAGGGGCTCACCGTGCAGGCGGCCAGCGCCGGGCCGCCGGCAAGCAGCGTTCCGGCAAGGGCCAGCCCGAGGGCTGCGAGGATGCGCTTCTGCGTTTTCATGCTGTGTCCTTTCTCGCACGCGACTAGAACGCCAGGGTCACCCGCGCGAGGGCGGTGAACCCGCGCGGATAGACAGGGTCGAGGATCGCCGCCGCCCCGAGTGCCCGGATCGGGCGCTCGCGGAAGGCGACGTCCTGGTCGAACGCATTGGTCAGCTCGAGGCTGAACACGCCGCGCCGTTCCGGCAGACGATAGCCGATGCCGAGCGTGCCGAGAAGAAACTCGTCGGCCTCGCGGCCGGCGCCGTCGTTGTCGGTGCTGGAAAAGTCCACATAGTCGAGCCCGGTCCAGGCGAAGATGCCGGAGGGATCGAAATAACGCAGCTCGCCGCCGATCACCGTGGTCTCGTAGTCGTCCGGGTCGGCGGCGAGGTCCGAGGTCACGTCGAGATGCGTGCCGTAGAGCCGGAAGGCCAGCCGGCTGCCGAGGCGGGCATGGGCATAGAGGCCGGCCTCGACCTCCTCGGCACGGTCGCCGAAGCGCTCGGTCTGGCGCTCGCCGACCTCGCGCCAGGCGCCGTTGCCGCCGAGGGTGAGCCAGCCGGTGGCGCGCCAGTCGAGCCCGCCGAGCACCTGGCGCAGCTTGGCGCCGGCGAATTCCGGGCGATACTGCGCGAAGCCCGCCACGGTCACCGGCTCGATGCGCTGGTCGAACAGCAGATCCGGCGTCAGGCTCTCGAGATAGGCGGCGCGGAGCGACACGCCGCCGGCCAGGTCGAGCCGCAGCCCGGCCTTGGGATTGACCACGATCCGGTCGACCTCGCCGCCGCCGGGAAAGCTCAGGTGATCGACGCTCAGCCCCAGCGTCGCCTCGAGCGCGCGCAGCGGGCCGGAGAACGCCATGCGGTAGCGGCCATAGCCATAGGCGGTGAGCTGGCGGCTGTCCTCGACGAAGCGCTGGTCGATCTCGCCGAAGAAGGTCTCCTGGCGCACGTCGATCTCGCGGTCGATGCCGGTGAAGGAGAGCCCCGCGGTGGTGGTGAGATCGCCGAAGCGGCCGATATGCTGGAGCTGGAAGTCGAGCCCGCGGGAATCGATGTCGGTCTGGAAATCCAGCAGCTCGGTGCTGCCGAACAGCGGGTTCGGCAGCAGCGTGTCGCTCTCGAGATCCTGGCTGCGGAAGGTGGCGACGGCGAGCACGTCATGCCCCGGCGCCGCACGGATATGCGCGCCGATCCGCCCGCGGCTGCGCCGGTCGCGCCGGTCGAAGAACGGATCGTCCTGCGAGAGGTCGAAGGAGAGGCTGCGGTCGCCGGCATCGGTGTGGCGATAGCCGATCTCGCCGAACAGCGAGAGAAACGGGCCGACCTCCACCTTGCCCTCGAGCGAGAACAGCAGGTGGTCGACCTCGTTGTTGAAGCGGTAGCCGTCGGTCGCATAGTAGCTCTGGCCGAAGCCGACGGAGTAGCCGTCGGCGGCATGGGTCACCGAGAGGTTGTCGCCCCAGGTGCTCTGGGTGCCGCCGAAGGCCGAGAGCCGCGCCGCGCTGCCATAGCGGTCGAACAGCGGGGTGTATTCGCCGAAGCTGAGCCGCGCCGGGCCGGACTGGTCGAGCAGCGCGAGATCGGGCTCGGCCTCCGCCGCCTGCACCGGCGCCAGCGTCGGCGGGCTGAGCAGCTGGGCGCGCAGCGCCGAGGAGCCGCGGGCGAAGGTGAGCCCCGGATAGCCGGCCATCAGGTCGGCGAGCACGCGGTGCGCGGTGGCGTTGGTCGGGTCCTCCTCCACCGCGCGGGCGCCCTCGTCGAGCGCGGTCTCGGTGAAGCCGAGCTCGTCGAGCGCGCGGCCGAGGCTGGCGGCGGCCACCGCGCGATCCTCGCCGAGCCCCTCGGGGCCGCGCATCACCGCACGCGCCGGCGCCAGCGCCCGGGCCTCCTCTAGATCGCGCACCGCCTCCAGCGGCGCGTTGGCGGCATAGCGCTCGGCGGCGGAGAACAGCAGCGGCAGCGGGTCGTCCGGGTCGAGCTCGCGGGCGAGGGCGAACTGCGACGCGGCCTTCGCGCCGAGCCCCTCGGCGAAATAGGCGCGGCCGAGCCAGGTGCGCAGGTCGGCGCGGCGCGGGTCGAGGCTGGCCGCCAGCTCGAGCTCGCGCCGCCCCGCCGCCACCGCGTTCTGGCGCACCAGCGCGAGGCCGAGCCCGAGCCGGGGCAGGGGGGCGCTGTCCTCGAGCGCGATGGCCGCCTCGAAATCCGCCATCGCCGCCGCGTCGTCGTAGAGCGCGAGCGCGGCGAAGCCGGCGATGGCATGGCCGAGCGCGGTGGGCCGGAGCGCCAGCGAGGCCGCCGCCGTGTCGCGCGCCTCGGCCCGCCGGCCGAGGGTGAGCTGAAGCTCGGCCAGCCGCGCCCGGGCATAGGCGTCGGCCGGCGCGAGGCTGGCCCCGGTGCGCGCCGCGGCCAGCGCTTCCTCGACCCGCCCCGCCGCCTGCAGCGCATAGGACTGTGCGATGCGCGCCGCGCCGAGCCCGGGATCGAGCGCCACCGCCGCCTGCGACAGCGCCGCGCCCTCGGCCTCGCGCCCGCGCAGCAGCGCCACCACCGCGCGCAGCGCCAGCGCCGCCGCGCCCTGCCGCCCGCGCCGCGGCACGCCGGCCAGCAGCGCCTCGGCGCCGTCCGGGTCGTCGGCCTCGAGCCGGGCCGCGGCGCGCGCGAGCAGCGCGCTCTCGACCCCGGCGCCGAGCAGGATCGGCGGGTAGTAGATCGCCCAGTCCGAGGCCCCGGCCTGGTCGAGCAGCAGCCCGCGGAAGGCCGCCGGCACCTCGCCGACCCGCGCCGCCCGGGGCGCCACCCCCGCCGCCGCATAGCCGGCATCCCCCGCGGTCAGCAGGATCGACCGCCCGGCCCGGCCGGAGAGCGTGACATCGCCCTCGCGCACCAGCACCAGCGTGCTGGCCTCCGGCCCGTCGCCGACCGCGACCACCGCCTCGGTGCCGTCGATGCCGGCATTGGCGGTGCGGGTGCCGATGCAGAACAGCCCGCGCACCGAGCTGATGAAGCGCAGCAGCCCCGCGCCGAGCATGGCGTTGCAGCCGCCGGCATCCGCCCGCTCCGGCAGGCTGAGGCTGGAATTGCCGGTGAGCCCGAGCGTGGTGTCGCGGGTGACGAAGCGCAGCTCGACCCGGCCGCCCTCGCCGGTGCGCAGGAGATCGCCGGGGCAGAGCGCGGCGCCGCGGGCGACCGGGCGCGCGGCGCCGCCGCGGACCAGCTCCACCGGCCCGTCCACCGTCACCGCGGTGGCGCTGCGCGCGGCGCCGCCGGGGCATTGCGCGATGCCCTGGGGCTCTGCCGGCGTCGCGCCCAGCAGCAGGGGAAACAACGTGACAAGAACAAGCCGGCCGCCGGACATGCGCGGGACCCCCTCAGATCTCCCGAATCCAATGTACACCCGCGATCCTGCACAATTCTGGGGTGAATCCGCAACCGGGGATTGGGCGCCGGCGCGCGCCCGGGCGGCGGCCCCGCGCGCTCAGGGCAGCAGCCGGTAGAGCCGCACCTGCTCCTGCCCGGCAAGCACCAGCGTCCCGAGATCCTCCACCTCGGTCGGCGCGAGCCCCGCCGCCGCCACCGTCGCCGCGCTCAGCAGGCAGATCGCCGGCCCCTCGAACACCAGCGCCTTGCCGCGGCGCTCGATGGCGAAGGTCTGCGTCACCGTCTCGCCCACCGCGCGGTAGTAGGACCGCCGGTCGGTGCCGATGTCGCCGATCTCGGCGGGTCCGGTGTTGAGCGCGATGCGCAGGCGCAGCGGATCGTCCGCGCCCGCCGCCGCGGCCACCCTGCGCTCGGCCGCCGCGATCGCCGCACGGGCCGCGCGCACCGCGTGCACCGCATGGTCCGGCCCGGCCACGCTCTCGGGAAAGACCGCGAAGGTGGCATCGCCCGGATATTCCGCGATCAGCCCGCCCGCGGCCTCGATCGGCGCCGAGACCATGTCGTAGAAGCCCTCCATGGCGCCCTTGAAGGCGGCATTGCCGAGCCCGCGGCCGATCGCCGTGGAGCCCACCACGTCGCAGACCAGCACCGTCGCGGTCTCGGCGCGGACCACCCGCTCGGTGCCGCGGCGCCGGTCGAGGATGTCGCTGGCCCAGGCCGGCGGTGCCAGCCGGCCGATCACCCGGCGCGCCATCAGGTAGCGCAGCGCCAGCGCGACGAAGCCGGCCAGCCCCAGCAGCCCGAGCGGCAGCGCCACCGGCAGCCAGAGCCGCGCGCCGAGAAAGGCGCCGCCGGCGATCAGCACCCAGCCGGCGCCGAGCGCCGCCCCGGCCTGCAGCCCGCGCTTGCCCGGCAGCAGCAGCGCCGCGGCGAAGGCCAGCGCCGCGAAGCCCGCCACGATGCCGGCGAGGGCCAGCGGCGGCGGGCGGACCATGCGCTCGCCGCTGAGGCCGTTGAGAAACGCGGTGGCCATGATCTCGACACCGGCCATGGCGCGGCCGTCGCTGCCCGGCAGCGGCACGCGGAAATGGTCGGGCAGGCCGGGGGTCTCGGGATCGGAGAGCCCGACGAACACCGTGCGCCCGGCGAGCCAGGCGGGCGGGCCGGCCGCCGCCAGCAGCTCCGGCAGGCCGAGATGCGCGATGCTCGCCGGCGGCCCGTAGAACCAGACCGGCCGGGTCTGCGGCGGCCCGGCCGGGGGTAGCGGGCGGCCGGAGATCTCGGCCACCGCGAGGGAGGCGAGGTCGCGCAGCCCCGGATGCCCGGCGATGCCGGAGAGATAGCCCTCGAGGAAGCCGCCGGCCGGCGCCTCGATCAGCGACAGCCCGGTGCCGCGCGCCGCCGCCGCGAAGACCTCGCGCGGGCTGTGGCGCAGCATCACGCCCGGCAGCTCCGGCGCCGGCTCGACCCGCTCGAAGAGCAGCGTCGGCAGGGCGGCCAGCGCCGCGGCGAGGCGGGCATCGGCGGCATCGGTCTTGGCGAACAGCACGTCGAGCACCACCAGCCGCGCCCCGGCCGCCGCCAGCCGCTCCAGCGCGCAAGCATAGACCGCGCGCGGCAGCGGACCGGTGCCGAAGGTCTCGCCGAGCGCGGCCCGCGCCGGCGGGGTCAGGCAGTCCGCCAGATGCGGCTTGACCGGCCCCGGCGCCCGCGCCTCGAAGCGCAGCCAGTCGACCCCGGCGCGGTCGATCGCGAGGATCGCCGCCTCCTGCGGCACCGCCACCTCGCCGCGCAGGCCATAGAGCAGCCGCAGCCCGAGATCGCGCTCGAGCCGCGCCCCCGGCCCGGTCAGCGCGGCCAGCCCGGCGACAAGCCCCAGCAGCAGCGCGAGCGCGAGCCGGAGCGCCACCGCCTCAGGCCCCCGCGAGCCCGAGATAGCGCCCGGCGAGCTGCGGTGTCAGCGCCGCCGGCGGGCCGGACCAGACGCTGCGGCCGCGCTCCAGCACCATGCAGGCATCGGCCAGCGGCAGCAGCTCGCGCACCGACTTGTCGACCAGCAGGATCGCCTCGCCCTCGGCCTTCAGCCGGGTGATCGCCGACCAGATCTCGCCGCGGATCGCCGGTGCCAGCCCCTCGGTGGCCTCGTCGAGCAGCAGGATCCGCGGATTGGTCATCAGCGCCCGGGCGATCGCCAGCATCTGCTGCTCGCCGCCGGAGAGGGTGCCGGCGCGCTGGCCGCGCCGCTCGGCGAGGCGGGGGAACAGCGCCTCCACCGCGCGCCGGTCCCAGGGCCCCGGGCGGGCGCTGGCGCGCAGGTTCTCGGCAACGCTGAGCGGCGCGAAGCAGCGCCGGCCCTCGGGCACCAGCCCGAGCCCGAGCCGCGCCCGGGCGTTGGGCGCGAGCCCGGCGAGGTCGCGTCCCTCCAGCAGCACCCGGCCGCCCCAGGTCGCGGCGAGGCCCATCACCGCGCGGATCGTCGTGGTCTTGCCCATGCCGTTGCGGCCCATCAGCGCCACCACCTGGCCCGGCGCCACCGCCAGATCGACGCCGAACAGCGCCTGCACCGGCCCGTATCCCGCGGTCACGCCCTCGAGCCTCAGCATCACGCCGTCCCCAGATAGATCTCGCGCACCAGTGCCGAGGCCTGCACCTCGGCGGCGCTGCCGGCGAAGACGATGCGGCCCTCGGCCAGCACCGAGATCCGGTCCGCCAGCCGGAACACGGCGTCCATGTCGTGCTCGATCAGCAGCATCGGGGTCTCCGCCTTCAGCCCCTCGAGGATGTCGGAGAGCGGGCCGACGCCGCCGGCGCCGAGGCCGGCCATCGGCTCGTCGAGCAGCAGCACCCGGGGCGCCAGCGCCGCCGCCATCGCGAGCTCGAGCTGGCGCCGCTCGCCATGCGAGAGCGCGGCCGCCGGCACCTGCGCCCGCCCGTCGAGATCGAAGCGCGCCAGCGCCGCCATCGCCGGCTCGATCAGCCGCCGGTCGGCCGCCGCGCGGCGCCAGAAGCCCCAGAGGCCCGAGGCGCGCGCCTGCACCGCCAGCATCGCGTTGCCGAGGGCCGAGAGCTCGAGCGCCACCGAGGTCACCTGGAAGGTGCGCCCGAGCCCGGCCCGCGCCCGCGCCGCCACCGAGAGGCCGCTGATCTCCTGCCCGGCGAGCCGGATCTCCCCGGCATCCTGCGCGAGCTGGCCGGCGATCTGCGCCACCAGCGTCGACTTGCCGGCGCCGTTCGGCCCGATCAGCGCGTGGATCTCGCCGGGGCGGATGTCGAGATCCACCGCGTCGGTCGCGATCAGCGCGCCGAACCGCTTGCTGAGGCCCGAGACCTCGAGGACCGGCGCCGCCTCAGCCATGGCGCCGCGCCCCGCAGAGCAGCCCGATCAGCCCGCCGCGGCCGAACAGCACCACCCCGAGCAGCACCAGGCCCAGCCCCATCTGCCAGTGCACCGTGACGCCGCCGAGCAGCGTCTCGAGCCAGACATAGAGCACCGCCCCGGCGACCGGGCCAAAGAGCCGCCCGGTGCCGCCGAGGATCACGAAGACGATGATCTCGCCCGAGGTGTGCCAGCCGAGCATCGCCGGGCTGACATAGCCGTTGAGATCGGCATAGAGCGCGCCGGCCAGCCCGGTGATCGCGGCCGAGATCACGAAGGCGGCGAGCTTGACCGGGAACGGCTCCATGCCCAGCGTCGCCAGCCGCAGCGGGTTCATCCGCGCGCAGATCAGCGCCCGGCCGAAGCGCGCCTCGGTCAGCCGCCACGAGAGCAGCAGCGCCGCCGCCAGCGCGCCGAGGCAGACCAGCGCGAAATCCAACGGGGCGTTGGTGTCCATCCCCGGAAAGCCGTTGCGCAGATAGATCGGCATCCCGTCCTCGCCGCCATAGGCCGGCCAGGAGATCGCCAGGTAGTAGATCATCTGCGCGAAGGCGAGGGTGATCATGATGAAATAGACGCCCTCGGTGCGCAGCGAGATCGCCCCGATCCCCAGCGCCACCAGCGCCGAGAGCGCCATCGCCGCGAGCCAGATCGGCAGCATCCGGTCGCTGCCCGGCAGGCCGAGCACGCCGGCGCCGCTGAACGCCGCATCGGCCGAGATCGCCGCGACATAGCCGCCGATGCCGAAGAAGGCGGCATGGCCGAGGCTGACCATGCCGCCATAGCCGAGCGCGAGGTTGAGCCCGACCCCGGCCAGCGCCAGGATCGCCGCCTTGGCCGCGAGGCCGGCCCACCAGGGCTCGCCCGCCGCGTCGGCGAGCAGCGGCCAGGCCAGCAGCGCCGCGGCGATCGCCGCGTTCACCGCCCATTCGGGCAGGCGCCGCCGGGCCGGCGCCGCGATCTCCGCCGCCGCCTCAGCCATGGGCCGGGAACAGCCCGCGCGGGCGCACCGCCAGCACCGCCGCCATCAGCACGTAGATCGACATCGAGGCCAGCGCCGAGCCGATCGCGGTGGCCTCGGCCGGCGGCCAGGCCAGCGCCAGCAGCGCCGGCAGGAAGATCCGCCCAGCGGTGTCGGTGAGCCCGACCAGCAGCGCCGCCACGAAGGCCCCCCGGATCGAGCCGATGCCGCCGATCACGATGATCACGAAGGCCAGGATCAGCACCGGCTCGCCCATGCCGACCTCCACCGACTGCAGCGCCCCGACCATCGCGCCGGCGAGCCCGGCCAGCCCGGCGCCGAGCGCGAAGACCACCGTGTAGAGCCGGGCGATGTCGACCCCGAGCGCGTCGATCATCTCGCGGTCGGCCTGGCCGGCGCGGATGCGGATGCCGAGCCGCGTCTGCCGGATCAGCAGCCAGAGCAGCAGCCCGACGCCGAGCCCGGCGCCGATCAGCGCCAGGCGATAGACCGGATAGGGCACGCCGCCGGGCAGCGTCACCGAGCCGGCCAGCGCGGCCGGCATGTCGAGCCAGAGCGGACGGCCGCCGGAGACCATGCGCGCGCCCTCCGAGACGATCAGGATCAGCGCGAAGGTGGCCAGCACCTGGTCGAGATGGTCGCGCGCATAGAGCGGGCGGATCACCGAGAGCTCGATCAGCGCGCCGAGCCCCGCCGCCGCCACGATCCCGGCGCCGAGCCCGGCCCAGAAGCCGGCCTCCGGCGCCACCAGCGCGCAGGCGAAGGCGCCCACCATGTAGAGCGCGCCATGGGCGAGGTTGATCACCCCCATCACGCCGAAGATCAGCGTGAGCCCGGCCGCCATCAGGAACAGCATGACGCCGAACTGCAGGCCGTTCAGCCCCTGCTCGATCAGGAAGGCCGCGCTCATTGCCCGCCCGTGCCGCAATCGGCGAACCCGTCCTCCGGGCCCGCGATGGCGAACACCGCGAGCCCGCCATCCGGCAGCACCACGCTCAGGATGTCGTGCTCCGCGAGATCGTCCAGCATCTCGGCAAACACCGCCCCGTCGCGCGAGCCGGGATCGTCCGGCTCCGGCGCGGCGAGGCCGACCACCAGCTTCGGCACCTCGTCATAGGTGTAGGCCCGGCTCAGATGGCCGAGATCATGCGCCTCGGCCCCGCTCTCGATGCCGACCGCGCTGCCGAGCTGCCCGTTGCCGGCATCGCAGACCACCGCGAGCACCGTATGGCCGTCGTCTGAGACCGCGCGCCACTGCAGCAGCCCCTGGCCCATGGCGAACCGCCAGTCGTCCGCCGCCGCGGCAGCGGGGGCGAGGGCGAGCGCGAGCAGCATGGCGGCAGGGCGGGTCATCGGGTCTCCAGCATCCTCCGGGCGGCGGTGACCAGCGCCGCGTTGTCGGGCGCCGGGCTGCCATCCGGCAGATGCGTGACATCCTCGAAACCGATGCGCGTGTCGAGCCCCAGCTCGCCCGCCCGCGCGATCATCGCCCAGGTCGAGGCGCCGATCCCGTGCAGCAGCACCGGCAGCCGGTTGCCACCCGCGGCGAGCCGGGCCAGCACCCGGTCGGCCAGCGCCAGCGCCTCGGCGGGCGCGGCATCGGGCATCTCGACGAGGATCCGCACGCAATGGGCGGGGTCGATCTCGGCGAGGAACCGCGCGGCATCGGCCTCGTCCCAGATCCCGGCCTCGGTGGCGACGCCCTGCGCCGCCAGCAGCGCGATCACCTCCGGCGCATCCGGCTCGTTGAGGTTGACCGAGGCATAGTCGGGCTGCACCGCCCAGGCGGCCATGCCGGCCTGCCGGGCGCGGCCGCCGGGCGCGATCCAGTCCCCTGTGCCGACCCCGACCGGCATCCCGGGCACCGCCGCGCGCACCGCCGACAGCGCCGCGCCGACCGGGCCGGCGGCCAGGGTCTCGGCGCCGCCCGCGTCCCGCGGGTGGATGTGCAGGCAGGCGGCGCCCGCAGCCCGGGCGGCCAGCGCATCGCGGGCCAGCGCCTCCGGGGTGAGCGGCACGGTAGCGGCTTCGGCCGGATCGCGGCCCCCGTTCAGACAGGCTTGCAGCATTGGTTCTCTCCCTCAGCAGGCGGGCCCGATGGCGGCGGCCGAGCCGCCGAGCGAGAACGCCGCCGCCCGGCCGTCGGGCAGCGCGACCTCCAGCACCCGGCCCTTGCGGATCATCGCGACGATGCCGCGGAACAGCACCGCCTCGAGCGCGCTGGCGCTGCCGATCGCCCCGCCGCTGGCGCGCGCCGAGATCGCCGCCCCGCCATCCGCCGAGAACACCAGCCGGTCGCCCTCGGCCGGGGGCACCCCCGCCAGCGTCACCGCGACGGCGCCCGCGCCGGCGCCGCAGGTCACCTCGAGCCGGGCGTCCGCCGTCTCGGTGGCGGCGACGCGCCGGCCGCCGCGCTCCTCCCAGACCCAGTCGCCGGAGCGGGCGGGCTCCGCCGCGGCGGCCCCGGCCGAGGCCAGCAGCCCCGCCAGCAGCAGCCCGCCCCGCCGCATCAGAGCCGGCACTCGGCGGCGAAATCGTCCGCCCGGTCGGCGATCGCGACGCCGACCAGCCTGTTGGTCGGCCCGCCCTCGCCGGCCACCACCTCGCGGACATGGATGTCCTGGATCGGGTGGTGGTTGCTGTTGAAGCGGAACTTGCCGCGGGTGCTCTCGAACTCGGCCGCCTCGAGCGCCGCGCGGAAGGCGTCGGCATCGTCCGGATGCGCCTTGTCGAGCGCCGCGAGGATCAGCCGCGCGGTGTCGTAGCCCTGCGAGGCGTAGAGCGTCGGCGTGCGGCCGTAGGTCTCGCGGAAGGCGGCGACGAAGGCGACATTGGCCGGCACGTCGAGGTCATAGGCCCACTGGCTGGTGTTCTTGACCCCGAGCGCCGCATCGCCCACCGCCTTCAGGATGATCTCGTCGAAGGAGAAGGCGGGGCCGTAGACCGGCAGCTCCACGCCGCTCGCGGCATACTGCTTCATGAAGGCGATGCCCATGCCGCCCGGCAGGAAGAAATAGACCGAATCGGCCCCCGAGGCGCGGATCTGCGCGATCTCGGCGGCATAGTCCTTCTGCCCGAGCTTGGTGTAGACCTCGCCCGCCACCGCCTCGCCATAGGTCGACTTGAAGCCGGTGAGCGCGTCGGTCCCCGCCGGGTAGTTCGGCGCCAGGATGAACGGCTTGGCCAGCCCGGCATCCTTCATGTGCCCGCCCATCGCGGCGTGCAGGTCGTTGTTCTGCCAGGCGACGTTGAAATAGTTCTCGTGGCAGAGCTTGCCGGCGAGCGCGCTCGGCCCGGCATTCGGCGAGAGGTAGAACACCCCCTGGCGCACCGCCGGCGGCACCACCGCCATGGCGAGGTTCGACCAGATGATGCCGGTGAGGATATCGACCCCCTCGCGCTGGATCATCTCGTCGGAGAGCTGCTTGGCGAGGTCGGGCTTGCGGGCGTCGTCCTTGACGATGAGGGTGACGTCGTCGCGGCCGGCCTCGGCGAGGGCCAGCTCGAAGCCGTCGCGCACGTCGATGCCGAGATGGCTGCCGCCGCCGGTCAGCGTGGTGATCATGCCGATCTTCACCTCCGCCGCGGCGGCGGGCAGGCTGGCGGGCAGTGCCGCCGGCAGCCCGAGGAGGGCAGCGGCGAGCAGGGTCTTGAGCGCGGTGGACGGCATGGCGGGTCTCCCATTCCCTGTTGTGTCGGTTCCGGCGGATTGCCGTGACTTGAGCGCAGCGGGCGGAAGAATTCCAGCCCCTTTCGGCGCGGCCCCCGCCGCGGCTTGCGCCCCGGCGCGGGATCGGGGAGGCTGCCGGCCTGTTGAGCCGGGACGGGGAGGGCGCGATGAGCGGGCATGCGGACGGCGGAGCGATCGACTGGGAGACGGCCTATGACAACCGCGCCGCGGTGCCGGGGGCCGGGGATCTGCCGGAGGTCTGGACGGCGGCGGCGCAGCGCTTCGTCGCGGAGACCGGGATCGCGCCGGAAGCGGTGGCCTACGGGCCCGGCGCGCGCAACCGGGTGCATCTGCTGCGGCCCGCCGGAGAGGCCGCCGGGCTCGCGGTGTTCATCCATGGCGGCTACTGGATGCGCAACGGGCCGGAGATGTTCCACCACCTCGCCGCCGGCGCGCTGGCCCGGGGCTGGGCGGTGGCGATGCCGGGCTACACGCTCTGCCCGGATGCCAGCATCGCCGGGATCGGCCGCGAGGTCGCCGCGGCGGTGGAACGCGCGGCGGAGCGGGTGCCGGGGCCGATCCGGCTCTCCGGGCACTCGGCGGGCGGCCATCTCGCGGCGCGCCTCGCCTGCGCGGGAATGCTGCCGGAGGGCACCGCTGAGCGGGTCGCGGGGGTGCTCTCGATCAGCGGCCTGCACGACCTGCGCCCGCTGATGCGGACGCCGATGAACCCGGTGCTGCAGCTCGATCTGGCGATGGCGCGGGCCGAGAGCCCGGCGCTGCGCGAGCCGCTGCCGGGGGTGCCGGTCACGGCCTGGGTCGGTGCGGCGGAGCTGCCGGCGCTGCGCGCGCAGGCGCGGCTGATCGCCGGGATCTGGGCCCTGCAGGGCGCCGATGTGTGCCATGTCGAGGATGCCGGGCACGACCATTTCAGCGTGATCGAGGCGCTGGCCGATCCGGAGAGCCCGATCACCCGGGCCTGGCTCGGGGTCTGAGCGCGGACCGCCGCCTCCCCCACCCTGTCGAGGCTCCGCCCTCGGACAGGGCTTTCAAGAGCCCACCCACGGGAGGCGGCGGGGCGTTCCGCCCGGGGCCTGGCGCAACCGCCCGCCGGCGACCGGGTGGGCTGCGCCAGCGCGTGCAGCCGGCGCAGGTCCGTCAGGGGTGGGGGGCGCCGGCGGGCCCGGTCAGAGGGCGGCGGCGTAGATCGCCTGCGCCGCCTCCAGCGTCATCTCGCGGGGGTTGTTGACCAGCAGCCGCTCCTGCTTCATCGCATCCGTCGCCAGCATCGGCAGGTGATCGTTCGAGATCCCGAGCGCGCCGAGCCGCGCCGGCAGGCCGAGCTCCGGCCCCAGCGCCGCCAGCCCGTCGATCAGCCCGCTCACCCGCATCTCGGGATCGTGGGCGCCGAGCTCGGGGAAGATCAGCGGCGCCAGCTCGGCATAGGCGGCCTCCGCGGCGGGGCGGTTGTAGGCCAGCACATGCGGCAGCACCAGCGCGTTGGAGAGCCCGTGCGGCACGTGGAAATGCCCGCCCAGCGGATAGGCCAGCGCATGCACCGCGGCCACCGGCGCATTGGCGAAGGCCATTCCCGCCAGCATCGCGCCGTAGAGCATGGCGCCGCGGGCATCGAGGTTCTCCGGCTCGCGGCAGGCGGTGCGGATGTTCGCCCCGAGCGCGCGCAGCGCCTCCCGCGCCAGGCAGTCGGAGAGCGGGTTCTTGCGGTGGCGCGAGGTGAAGGCCTCGATCGCATGCACCATCGCGTCGATCCCGGTGGCGGCGGTGACATGCGCCGGCAGCCCGGTGGTCAGGCGCGCGTCAAGCACCGCGACATCGGGCAGCAGCTGCGGCGCCACCACGCCCTTCTTCTCCGCCGCCCCGGTGGTGACGATGGCGATCGGCGTCACCTCCGAGCCGGTGCCCGCGGTGGTCGGCACCAGCACCAGCGGCAGCCGGGTGCCGCGGGCCAGCCCGACGCCGTAGATCTCGCCGAGCGGCTGGTCGCTGCCGAGCAGCAGCGCCACCAGCTTGGCGGTGTCCATCGGCGAGCCGCCGCCGATCGAGACCACCGCCTCGACGCCCGCGGCGCGGCCGGCCTCGACTGCCGCCAGAACCTTGGCCTCGGGCGGGTCGGCCTCGACATCCGACCAGGTCTCCACCGCCACGCCGGCCGCCGCGAGCCCCTCGAGCGCCGCGGCGCAGAGCCCGGCGCCGAGAACCCCCGCATCGGTCACCAGCAGCGCGCGCGAGACGCCGCGCGCCGCCAGCAGCCCGCCGATCTCGGCGGTGCGGCCGGAGCCGGCGAGCACATGCGGGGTGGTCTGGAAGGTGAACGGGGTCATCGGCTCCTCCGGGGGCGTGGTTTCGGCGGATCCTCCCCGCGCGCGGGGGCGATGTCAAATCCCTGCGGCGCGGGGCGGCGGGGCACGGTGCAACGGGGCGGGGCGGCGGGGCGCCGCGTGGGGCGGGCGCGGCGCGGCTCCCGCCACGCCGCGCCGCCATGTCTCTGCCGGCGCGCCGGGCCTCAGGCGGCCTTCAGCGTCTTCTTCACGTCGTCCTGCCAGCGGTCGATGTTCTTGCCGACGGTGATGGTCTGCTTGACGATCCGCGTGCCGAGCTTGTCGCCCTTGTCGGCGAAATCGGCCCAGCCGCTGGCCGAGGAGGCAATGTCGGCGGCGCTCTCGAGCGCCTTCACCATCTTCGAGAGATGGGTGATGCTCTTGGCCTTCTTGATGTCGGTCACGATCTTCTCGACGGTGTTGGCCCAGTCGATGCCCTTGTTCACATCGCCCATCAGGTCGCTGACCTTGGTGATGAGGTCGCGCACATCGGTCTCCAGCGTGGCCATCTCCGACTTGATGTCGGCCGGCACCTCGGCCTTCACGCTGTCCATCCGGTTGAGCGCGAGCTGCAGCTCCTTGGCGGCCTTGTGCGCCGAGAGCTCGACGCCCTTCAGCTTGTTGCGGAACTGCTTGACGTTGGCGCCCACCGCGTCGATCGACATCTCGCAATCGGTGCCGATCACCGCCTTCAGTAGGCCGAGCCCGACCTCGGCCGTGGTCACGCCCTTGCCGTCGCCGAGCTTGGCCTGCCAGGCGAGCACCACCTTGAGCTGCTTCTCGGTGGCCTTGCGGAAGGTCTCGGCCGAGACGCAGAGCTTGCCGATCTCGCTGACGGTCTTGATCGAATCGCGCACCAGGCTGCGCCAGGCCATCAGGTCGGCGCCCGAGGTGCCCACCAGCTTGGCGATGGCGAAGCCGAGCGCGGCGAATTTCAGGCCCAGCTTGATCCCGGAGCGGATCTTGTAGCCCTTGTACTCCTTCTTGGTCTTCTGGTATTTCGCGAAGGCATCCATGATGCCCTTGTCGATCTCCTTCTCGGCGCTCTCGACCTCGGTGCGCATCTCGCGGACGAACTTCTCCTGGATCGCGTCCCACTTCTTGCCGAAGGCGACGATGTCCTTGTCTTTCTCGAACTCCTTCGAGAGCTTCTCGAGGTCGGACTCGGTCGATTTCACCTTCTTCGCGGCCGAGGCGATGAAGGCCTTGTATTTCTCCGAACCGCCATCCGAGAGCTTCTGCAGCAGCAGCGGATCCTTCTTCAGCTTCTCGTGCAGCTCCTTGGGAAAATCGACCGTCACCTCGATGGGGTTGGCCTCCCACTCGATGTATTTCGGCGAGGCGGCCTTCTTCACTTCGCCCCACCAGTTCCCGGAGATCATCTTTTCCTTCGGCATGGATCGGCTCCCTTGCTCCCGTTCAACCCAGACAGGCGAGGCTAGCCTCGCCCGTTGGTCTGAATATGGAGTTGACCGGCCGGCCCCCCTGTGTCGCGGAGCACAGGGGGCGCAGGGTTCCGCAATTTCCGGTCTGATCCCGCCATGCCGGCGGGGGAAGGCCGCTCAGCGCCGGCCGGGCGGTGCGATCGCCGCGCCGTCGGCATCGAACAGGCGCAGCTTGCCGGGCTCGAGATCGACGCCGATCCCGGTGCCCTCCTCGGGGATGTTGCCGTCGCGCAGGCGCACCACGAGGCGGTGCATCTCGCGCTCGCGCAGCACGTCGACATGCACGAAGACGTCCGAGCCGAGATGCTCGACCAGCTCCACCGTGCCGCCGAGCGGCGAGGCGCCGATCGGGCGCAGGATGAAATGCTCCGGCCGGATGCCGATCGAGACGGTCTCGCCGTCCGGCCGGTCGAGCTGGCTGAAGCCGACATCGCCGAACCAGACCGCCCTGTCGCGCACGGTGCCGGGCAGGATGTTCATCGCCGGCGAGCCGATGAAGCCCGCGACGAAGAGCGTCGCCGGCTCGCGGTAGAGCTCCATCGGCGTGCCGACCTGCTCGACCCGGCCGCCGTTCATCGCCACCAGCCGGTCGGCCAGGGTCATCGCCTCGACCTGGTCATGGGTGACATAGAGCGAGGTGGTGCCGAGCTCGCGCTGCAGCCGCTTGATCTCGAGCCGCATCGAGACGCGCAGCTTGGCGTCGAGGTTGGAGAGCGGCTCGTCGAACAGGAACAGCTTGGGCTGGCGCACGATGGCGCGGCCCATGGCGACGCGCTGGCGCTGCCCGCCGGAAAGCTCGGAGGGCTTGCGCTTCAGCAGCTCCGAGAGCTCGAGGCTCTCGGCCGCTGCGCGCACCTTGCGGCGGATCTCGGAGCGCGACTCGCCCCGGTTCTTCAGCCCGTAGGCGAGGTTGTCGAACACCGTCATGTGCGGGTAGAGCGCGTAGTTCTGGAACACCATGGCGATGTCGCGCTCGGCCGGCTCCAGCCGGTTCACCTTCTGCCCGTCGATCAGCAGGCTGCCGGCGGTGATGCTCTCCAGCCCCGCCACCATGCGCAGCAGCGTGGACTTGCCGCAGCCCGACGGCCCGACGATCACGATCAGCTCGCCGTCGCGGATCTCGAGATCGACCCCCGAGACCGCGTCCACACCCCCCCGATAGGTCTTGGAGAGCCCCTCCATCACCACGGTTGCCATTTACTTCTCCTGCTCGGTCAGGCCCTTGACGAAGAGCTTCTGCATCGCAAGCACCACGATCACCGGTGGCAGGAGCGCCAGCACCGCGGTCCCCATGATCTCGTGCCAGACGGGCAGCGCCTCGCCGGAATTCACCATGCGCTGGATGCCCATCACCACGGTGGTGTAGTCGGCATCGGTGGTCACCACCAGCGGCCAGACATACTGGTTCCAGCCATAGATGAAGAGGATGATCGTCAGCGCCGCGATGTTGGTGCGCGACATCGGCAGCAGGATGTCGCGGAAGAAGCGCCAGGGCCCCGCGCCGTCCATCTTGGCGGCCTCGACCAGGCTGTCCGGGATGGTCAGGAACACCTGGCGGAACAGGAAGGTCGCGGTGGCCGAGGCGATCAGCGGCAGGATCAGCCCGGGATAGCTGTTGAGCAGCGACAGCCGCGGGATCTCGAGCCGCACCTCGTAGCCCAGCCATTGCGAGAACAGCGCATCCCCCGCGATCACGTCCCAGAGCGAGCGCACCGGCTTCAGCATGTCGGCGGCGACGTCGAAGGTCGGCAGGATGCGCACCTCGACCGGCAGCATCAGCGTCACGAAGATCAGCCAGAACGAGATCATCCGGAACGGAAAGCGGAAGAACACGATGGCATAGGCCGCGGTCAGCGAGATCGCGATCTTCCCGGCGGTGATGCCGACCGCCATGATCGCCGAGTTCAGCAGCATCCGCCCGACCGAGGCGGTGCCCGCGCCCGCCGCGCCCTCGGTCATCAGCTTGGTGTAGGTCGCCAGCCCCTGGTCGCCGAACCAGAGCGGCAGCGGGTCCTGGCTGAGGCGCGAGCCGTCATGGGTCGAGGCCACCAGCGCCATCCAGAGCGGGAAGCAGATCGCCAGCACCCCGAAGATCAGCACGGTATGGGTGAGGAAGGTCAGGACAGGCCGCCGCTCGATCATCGTGCGCACTCCCCGCGCAGGGTTTCCGGGCCGGCGCCGCAGGGCGGCAGGGCGAAGGGGGCGCTCATGTCTCGGGCTCCGTGATCTGCCAGGGGGTGTCCGGCCCGGCGCGCTCCGCCGCCCGGCCAAGCGGGATCGGCGGGCAGGCGGCAAGGCTGGGATCCGCCGCCGCCACCGCGCCATAGCTCGCCGAGAGCCAGTCCTCCGGCCCGTCGCCGTGATCCTCGGCGCCGCAGGCGAGCACCAGGATGCCCTCCTCGGTGGGCTCGGCATAGGCCACCGGCCGCTCGCGCAGGAACACGTGCCGGCACATCAGCGTGAGCTGGTTCTCCGGCAGGTCGCCGAGCACCGCCTGCCGCTCCGGTGACGCGCCGCTCAATAGACCACCCTCCGCTCGACATAGCGGAACTGGATCATCGTCATCCCGATCACCAGCCCCATCAGCACCACCGACTGCGCCGCCGAGCCGGAATAGTCGGTGCTCTCATAGGCGCGGTAGACCTGGTAGACCAGCGTCGTCGTCGCCTGCGCCGGCCCGCCGGAGGTGGTGGCATGGATCGTCGCGAAGGTGTCGAAGAAGGCATAGACGATGTTGACCACCAGCAGGAAGAAGGTGGTCGGCGAGAGCAGCGGCAGCGTGATCGACCAGAACCGCCGCCAGGGCCCGGCATGGTCCATCGCCGCCGCCTCGATCAGCGAGCGCGGGATCGACTGCAGCCCGGCGAGGAAGAACAGGAAGTTGTAGGAGACCTGCTTCCAGACTGAGGCGATGATCACCAGCGCCATGGCCTGCCGGCCGTCGGTATAGTGGTTCCACTCCTCGGGCAGCCGCAGCCAGGCCCACCAGCCCGGGTCTGCCGACGCCGCCGTCTCGGCCCCCGTCTCCGCCCCCGTCTCCGCCCCGGTGGCGCCGGCCGGGGCGCCGGTCAGCCCGTCCAGCGCGGCATTGGCGGCCGGGGCGACGGCGTCGTACCAGTTGGCCAGCACGCCGACCGAGGGGTTGAGCAGGAAATACCAGATCACGCCGGCCAGCGCGGGCGCCACCGCATAGGGCCAGATCAGCATCGAGCGGTAGCCGAGCGCGCCGCGCACCACCCGGTTCGCCGCCAGCGCCAGCACCAGCGCGATGCCGATCGCCAGCACGGTCACCGCGGCGCTGAAGACCAGCGTGGTGACGAAGCTCTGCAGATAGAGCGGATCGGCAAACAGCTCGGCATAGTTGCCGAATCCGACGAAGGCGCGATTCCCGCCGAAGCCCTGGTCGAGGAAGAACGAGGTATAGACCCCCTGCACCGCCGGCCAGACGAAGAAGAGCAGCGTCACAAGGATCTGCGGCGCCACCAGCATGAGCGGCAGCGCGCGTCCCGAGAAGCCCGTGCGTCGGTCGGCCATCGCCCTGTCCTTCTCCCCGGCTCGTGATGCGTCGCGAGCGGGCTTAACAGAACGATGTGACAGGGAGATTGCAAGCACCAAGGTGGCGCGGCCGCAGGCACCCGGGGCGCTGGCCTGAGCGCTGGCCGGGGCGCCGGCCGTGCTGCCGGCCGGGGCGCGCCGGCCGGGCCGGGCGCCCCGCCGCGGTCAGTCCTCCGCCCGGCAGGGCAGGATCACCAGCTCGTGGATCTCCACATGCGGCGGCTGCGACAGCGCGAACAGCACCGAGCGGGCGACGTCGCCGGCCTCCAGCCCCTGCGGCTTCGGCTCGTCGAAGAACGGCGTGTCGACCATCCCCGGCTCGATCACCGTGACCCGCACGCCGCTGCCGGCGAGCGCCTCGCGCAGGTTGTAGCCATAGGCGTTGGCCGCCCATTTCGTCGCGCCGTAGAAGGAGCCCTTCAGCACCTTGCGCCCGGCCACCGAGCCGGTGATGACGAATTGCCCGCGGCTGTCGCGCAGCGCCGGCATCGCGGCCCGCGCGGTCTGCGCGAGGCCGAGCATGTTGGTTGCCGCCATCTCGGCCCAGTTCTCCGGGTCGCCCTCGTCGAGCCCCGGCCGCGAGGCGCCGAGCCCGGCATTGGCGAAGACCGCGTCGAGCCGGCCGAAGCGCGCCAGCGCCGCCGCCACCAGCCCCTCGCAGGCCGCCATCTCGCGCACGTCGCAGGGCACCGCCAGCGCCCGGTCCTCGCCGAGCTCGGCCACCAGCGCCGCCAGCCTGGCCTCCGTGCGGGCGCCGAGCACCAGCCGCCAGCCTGCCGCCGCCGCCTGCCGCGCGGTCTCCGCCCCGATCCCCGTCGAGGCGCCCGTGATCGCCAGAACCTTGTCCATGATGGTCTCTCCCTCTGCTCCGGTCCGGCAGGCTGGGGCGGGCGCGGGCAGGGGTCAAGCCCGGCCCGGCGCCGCCATGCGGGATCGCGCGGGCAGGGCCGCCGCCTCCCCCACCCTGTCGAGGCCCCGCCCCCGGACGATCCGTTTCAAGAGCCCACCCATGGTCGGCGGCGGCGCGTTGCGCTGCGGGCCGGCCCCGCGCCCGACAGGGGCCGGGCGGGCTGCGCCTGGGCCGGAGACTGGCGCGGGACCTGCTGGGGCGGGGGCTCCGGCGGGTGCGACCTGCCGGGGAGCGGCGCGGCACCGAGCGGGGGGAAAGGGGGGCCGGACGGGCCGGCCCCCTCGACTGGTTCGGCAGCGTCGCCGCGGATCAGCGGGCGTGCGCCGCCTCGAACTTGCGCAGCAGCGCGTTGCTGCGCTCGACGGCGGTGTCGAGGGCCTCCTTGGCGGTCTTGTCACCGGCCCAGGCCGCCTCCAGCTCCTCGTTGATCACGTCGCGGATCTGCACGAAGTTGCCGTAGCGCAGGCCCTTGGAATTGACCGTCGGCTCGTTCAGCGAGAGCTGCTTGATCGCGGTGTCGGTGCCGGGGGAGGTCTCGTAGAAGCCCTGCTCGCGGGAGAGCTCGTAGGCCGCCGTGGTGATCGGCACGTAGCCGGTGGTCTGGTGCCAGTAGGCCTGGTTCTCCGCCTCGGACAGGAAGGCGAGGAACTCGGCCACGCATTTGTACTCCGCCGCCTCGCGGCCGCGCAGCACCCAGAGCGTGGCGCCGCCGATGATCGAGTTCTGCGGCGCATCGGCCACCGCGGTGTCGAGCGGCATCATGGTCTGGGCGAATTCCCAGTCGGTGATGTCCTGCGCGAAGCCGCCGTAATAGGCCGAGCTGTTGATCCAGAAGATCGCCTCGCCGTTGACGAACATCGCCCGGCTGTCGCCGCGCCGGCCGCCATACTTGAAGAGCCCCTGCTCGCCCATGCGCTGGATCCGGGCGATGTGGTTCACCACGTGCTCGTTGTTGAAGGTGAACTCGGTGTCGAGCCCGGCGAAGCCGTTCTCCCTGGTGCCGGTGGGCAGGTTGTGCCAGGCGGAATAGTTCTCGATCTGCGTCCAGCTCTGCCAGCCGAAGGAGAACGGCGCCTCGACGCCGGCTTCCTTGGCCTTGGCGGCGGCTGCCTCGAGCTCGTCCCAGGTGGCCGGCACGGCGATGCCGAGCTCGTCGAGCTTGGTCTTGTTGTACCAGAGCACCGGCGAGGAGGAGTTGAACGGCAGCGAGAGCAGCTCGCCCTCGGGGGTGGTGTAGTAGGAGATCACCGCCGGCAGATAGGCCGAGCGGTCGAACGGCGTGCCGGTCTCGGTCATCAGCTGCTCGACCGGATAGATCGCGCCCTCGGCGGCCATCATGGTCGCGGTGCCGACCTCGAAGACCTGCACGATATGCGGCTGCTCGCCGGCGCGGAAGGCGGCGATCGCCGAGTTCATGGTCTCGGTATAGTTGCCCTTGTAGGACGAGGTGACGGTGCAGCTCGCGTGGCCGGCGGAGAAGTCGGCGGCGAACTTGTCGGTGATCTCGCCGAGCTGGCCGCCCATGGCGTGCCAGAACTGGACCTCGGTCTTCGCGATGGCGAAGGCCGGCGCGGCGGCGATGGCGGCGGCAAGCGCAAGCCGGGAAATCGACATGGGGGTGTCCTCCTCTGAGATTTGGCGCGGGCAGGGGCGTCCGCGCATGGCCTGTCGACATGGGCGGCGGACGCCCCGCCTTAGGCCAGAAAACCGTAACCTGTTTGCGTCGGTTTCGTGCAACTTTCGTGACAGCGGCAGGCTTCTCCGGCCCGCTCCGGCCACGCGCCGGCCGAGCGGCGCGCCCCGCCCGCCCACCCGCGCCCCGCTCGGCCGGCGCGCGGCCGGAGCGGCGACCCGAGACCGCGGCGACCCGAGACCGCGGCGACCGGAGACCGCGGCGACCCGAGACCGCGGCGACCCGAGACCCGGGCGGGCCGGGCCGCTGCAAGGGCGGCGCCCTGCCGCCGATCCCGCCCGCGCCCCTCCGCGCGACCGCCGGGCGGGGCGCGGGGTGGGCGGGTGGGCGTGCCCTGGCCGGTGGGCGCGCGGAGGGGGCGGCCCCGGGGCGCGATGCCCGCGGGGGCCGCCGGCCGGTCAGGCCTTGAAGGCCCAGCGCTCGCCGTTCTTGTGGCCGTCGAGCTCCCAGTTGGACGCGACCTGCTCGGGCAGGTGGATATCGGTCGCCACCGCGTGGGTATAGGCCATGAAGAGCGGGATGATCGAGGCGCCCTCGTCGCGCAGGATGCGCTGCATCTCGACATAGATCTCGCGGCGCTTGCCGGTGTCGAGCTCGGCGCGGGCCTCGACCAGCAGCGCGTTGAAGCGGTCGTGGTCCCACTTGCCCTCGTTCCAGTCGACGCCCTTGGCGTAGATCTGCGAGAAGATCCAGTCCTCGGTGGGCCGGCCGCCCCAGTAGCTGGCGCAGAACGGCTTCTTCAGCCAGACATTCGACCAGTAGCCGTCGTCGGGGGCGCGGTTGAGGTTGATCTCGATGCCGGCCTTGCGCGCGGTCTCCTGGTAGAGCGAGCCGGCCTCGACGCAGCCCTCGAAGGCGGTGGAGGCGACGTAGAGCTCGACCGAGAGCTTGTCGAGCCCGGCCTGCTTGAGGTGGAATTTCGCCTTGTCCGGATCGAAGTCGCGGGGCTCGAGCTCCTCCGGCGTCGCGCGGTAGGTGTTGGCCGGGCCGATCGGGTGGTCGTTGCCGGCCTCGCCATAGCCGCGCAGGATGGTCTTGACCATCTGCGCCCGGTCCATCGCCAGCTTCAGCGCGAGGCGCACGTGGTTGTTGTCGAAGGGGGCGGCGGTCGAATCCATCGGGAAGGTGCAGTGCTTGTTGCCATAGGTCGGCAGCACCACGAGGTTCGGGCTCTTCTCCATCAGGTCGATGGTCTTGAGGTCGAGGTTCGACTGGCTGTGGATCTTGCCCGAGATCAGCGCCGAGGTGCGCGCGGTGCTGTCGGCGATGAACAGGTTCTCGATCGAGTCGAAATAGGCCGCGTTCTCCTTCCAGTAGTTGGGGTTGCGCTCGACCACGGTGTTCACGCCGGGCTCGAAGCTGACCACTTTGTAGCCGCCGGTGCCGGTGCCGCTCTCCCAGTCGATGCTGCCGTCGCCCTTCGCCGGGCAGATCGGCAGGTGGTAGTCGGAGACGAGGAAGGGCCAGTCGGCATTGCCGCCGGTGAGCGTGAAGACCACGGTCTCGGCGCCATCGGCCCTGACCTCGGCGATCTGCTCGACGAGGCCCTTGGCGGCGCTCTCGGTGCCCTCGCCCATGTGGTGCTGGAAGCTCGCCACCACGTCCTCGGCGGCGAACGACTTGCCGTTGGTGAACTCCACGCCCTTGCGCAGCTTGAAGGTCCAGGTGGCGGCGTCGGCGCTGGCCTCCCAGCTCTCGGCCAGCTCGGCGCGGAGCTGGTTGTCCGGCCCGATCTCGGTGAGGTTGTTGCGCAGCTGCGAGCTGACGTTGATCATGTAGCTGTCGAGGATCTTGGCGGGATCCATCGAGTCGGAGGTGGCGCCGCCGGTCAGCGCCTGCTTGTAGGTGCCGCCCGACGAGGGCGCGGCGAGCGCGCGGCCCATCATCGCCTCGGCGCCGGCGACGGTGGCGCCGAGCGTCAGCGCGCCTTCCATGAAGCGGCGTCGGTCTATCCGCCCAGCCTTGAGCTGGGCCTTCAGCGTCTCGAGTGTGATCATCCCTGTGTCTTCCTTGTGCAGAGGGACCGTGGCCCCGTCCGGGTTTATGTCTGCACAGCCTAGCGCCCATCCGGCGCCGGGCAAAATCCTATTCCCTCGCGGCAGCGGGCGCCCGGCAGGCGCGTCGACAGCGCTGCGACGATGTGCTAGCGCTACGTAATGTTCGGTTTTCGGAATGGAGGCACGCGATGACCCTGTCGAGGATGGCCGGAGCGACCGCGGCGTTTCTCCTCGCCGCAGGCAACGCCTCGGCGATGCTGGTCGATGTTTCCCTCTTCGAGGACGGCCCGATCGTTCGGCTCGAGTATTCCGGCACCGTCGATCTGACGGGTTTTAACTTTTCCGGTACGGCGACACCCTTTTCCAACAGCGCGTTCATCAGGCCCGGCCTCGAGAGCCCCGGTTTCTACGAGTACCAGAACGGTTTCACTGTTTCGAAAGCGGGGGAAACCCGCGATAGCTACTATTCCCTGATGAGCTCCGGGCCGCAAAACTTCGGCACGCCAGGGAGTGTCTTCGACACCATGCCTGCCGTTTTCGGCGACAGCTTCTTCTTCCTGTTCCTGAAGCAATCCGATCTTGCGGCGCCACATGTGCAGATCGAGCTGCCGCAGGGGTATGCCTCGAACACCCCGCTCGACGGCAGGGCCGAGCTCTCGGGCACCGATCTCGCGACCATCGGCGCCGACCCCGGGGTCTATGAGTGGATGTTCGGCAACAACACGCTGCGGCTGACCGTCAGCGCCGCGAGCGACGTGCCGCTGCCGGCCTCGGTGCTGCTCCTGCTGGGCGGTCTCGGCGCGCTCGGCGCGGTCAGGGCCGCCCGCGCGCCTCGGCGCGGATGAGCGCGAGATTGCGGATATAGACCACGACGCCGAAGGCCTGGGCGAGGATGATCACGATGTCCTCGCGCAGGATGCCGTAGACGAACAGCATCGCCGCGCCGCCCAGCGAGAGCCACCAGAACGCCACCGGCACCACCGAGCGGCGGGCCCGCTCCGAGGCGATCCACTGCACCAGCATCCGCGCCATGAAGACCGCCTGCGCCAGCAGCCCGAACAGCGCCACCCAGACGCCCCAGACGCTGTCGACCAGCAGCACGTGCATCAGCCAGCCCGGCGCCGCGGCCCAGACGGCGGCGAGGCTCTCCATCAGCCGGCCTGCTCCGGCATGCCGGCGGCGCTGGCCGCGACCGGCGCCGTTGCCGGGGTCTCCACCGGCGCCGCCATGCCCGGGTCGAGCGCCACGACCTCCGCCAGCTTGCGCCGGCGGATCAGCCACCAGACGCCGAGCAGGTCCTGCACGCCGACGAAGGCGCGCCCGAAATTGGTGTATTTCGAGCTGCCGGTCTCGCGCGCCCGGTGGCTGACATCCACCAGCATCACCGAATAGCCCTCGCGCTTGACCAGCGCCGGCAGGTAGCGGTGCAGGTGGTCGAAGAAGGGCAGGGCGAGGAACACCGCGCGGGGAAACGCCTTGAGGCCGCAGCCGGTGTCGCGGGTGTCGTCGCCGAGGATGCGCGCGCGCAGCCCGTTGGCGAGGCGCGAGGCGAGGCGCTTGGAGGCGGTGTCCTTGCGCCCGACGCGCTGGCCGGCGACGAGGCCGAGCGGCCGCTCCCCGGCCCGCGCGCCCTCGAGGAACGGCCGCACCAGCTTGGGGATCTCGCCCGGCGGGTTCTGGTTGTCGCCGTCGATGGTGACGATGTAGGGCCCCTGCGCCGCCAGCACGCCGGAGCGCACCGCGGCCGACTGCCCGCAGGGCCGGGCATGGCGCAGCTCGCGCAGCCAGGGATGGCTGCGGCGCGCCTCGGCGATGCGCTCGGCGGTGTCGTCGGTTGAGCCGTCATTGACGAAGATCGCCTCGAACGGGCCGAGCCCGGCGCAGGCCTCGGCGATCTCCTCGGCCATCGGCATCACCGCATCGGCCTCGTTGAGCATCGGGGCGACGACGGTGAAGCGCGGAGCATTCGGGTGCGGGGCGCCGGCGGGATCAGGCATCGGTGTCTCCTGGCTGCGCGCGACCATAGGCCATGAAAGGGGGCGATCCAAGTGGGCTTGCGGGCGCAGGTCAGCCCCCCGCGGCAGCCGCGCAGGCGGTCCAGCGCGGGTCCTCGGGGGTGACGATGGCCGCCGTCTCCATGTCTCCGCGGTTGTAGTTGAAATAGCTGAGCCGGGCGCGCTCCACGAGCGCCGGCGGGCTTTCCCAGTGGCGCTCGAGCAGCGGCTTCCAGCGGTCCTCGAGCAGCATCAGCGTGCCGGGATCGCTGGCCAGCGCGCGGGCCGCCTCCTCCGGCGTGGCGAGCCGCGTCCCGGTCTCGGTGAGGAAGACGAGGCTCGGCTCGCGGTATCCGGCGGTGACCAGCGGCCCGGAGGCGCAGGCCCGCCAGGGCGCGGCGGCGGCGGCGATGCGCGGCGAGGGGAAGGCGGTCTCCAGCGCCGGCAGGCCGAACTGCAGCACCCCGCCCGCCAGGGTCAGCACCGCGACGAGGCTCGCCGCGATCTGCGCCAGCGGCCGGTCGTCGAGCGCGGCGCGGGCGGCCAAGAGGCTCGCCCCGGCGCCGAGCGGCGCCAGCAGCAGCGCCGGCCAGGGCAGCCGTCCCTCGAGCGCCAGCGGCAGCCCGACCAGCGCCAGCGCCAGCAGGCAGCCCGGCACCGCGGCGATCAGCGCGCCGGCCCAGCGGGTGCGCGGGCCCGGCACCGGGCGGTCCTCGGCCAGCGCCCAGGCGGCGAGCCCCACCAGCAGCGCCGGATAGAGCGGCAGCACGTAATGCGGCAGCTTCGTCGGCACCGCCTCGAGCACGATCCAGAACGGCACCACCCAGGCCGCCAGCAGCGCCATGAAGGGCAGCCGCCGCTTCGCCCAGGCCCAGGGCACTGCCGCCGGGAGCAGCGCCGACCAGGGCCAGAGCGTCAGCCAGACCAGCGCGAGGAACAGCCCCGGCGGGCCCCAGTGCTTCTCCTGCCCCTCGGCGACCTTGCCGAGCAGGTCCTTGCCGACGCTCTCGGCAAAGAAGCGCCCCTCGGAGACCTGCCAGATCGCGACCAGCCAGGGCAGCACGATGGCCGCCGCCAGCAGCACGCCGACCCCGGGGCGCAGGCGCAGCAGCGGCGGCGGGCGCCGCGCCCAGAGCCAGAGCCCGGCCAGCGTCAGCAGCACGATCAGCGGCACGATCGGGCCCTTGACCAGCCCGGCCAGCCCCACCGCGCCCCAGAACAGCAGCACCACGCCCCAGGGCAGGCGCGCCTCCGGCGCCGCCAGCATCCGCGCCAGCCCGGCGAAGGCGGCCACCGAGCAGGCCATCAGCACCGCGTCGGTCTTGGCGATGTTGGCCTCGCCGAGCGCCAGCAGGCAGCTCGCCAGCAGCACCCCGGAGAGCGCCGCGGCCCGCGCGCCGACCAGCGGCCGCGCCGCCCAGCCGAGCAGGATCGCCGCCGCCAGCGCCGCCAGCGCCGAGGGCAGCCGATAGGCCCAGACCGGCGCGGCGCTGCCGCCGGCGAGCGCGGCGCTACCGGCCTGCATCCAGTAGATGCCGACGGGTTTCTTCCAGCGCGGCGCGTCCTGGAACCGGATGTCGATCAGATCGCCGCTCTCGACCATCTGCTTCGAGGCCTGCACGAAGCGGGCCTCGTCGCGGTCGGTCACCGGCATGGCGGCGAGGCCCGGCAGGATCGCGGCGAGCGCGACCGCGGCGATCAGCAGGCTGCGGCGGAGCGGGCTGGCGGCGGCCCGGTCGAGCGCCGCGGCGAGCCACGTCTCGAGGCGGCCGCAGAGCCGCCGCGCAGGGGAGGGGGGCCGGTCCGCCACGGGCTGCATCGGGAGCCGGACCGGCGCCCCGGATCAGTCGGCGGTCGGCGGGGTGGTGGCGCCGCCCTCGGCCGGAGCGGGCTCCGGCGCGCCGGCCGCGCCGCCATCGGCCGCCGGCAGGCCCGGCAGCACCGCGCCGCCGGCACCGGCCGCGCCGTCGTCGGCGGGCGGCAGCTCCGGCAGGATGATCCCGCCGCTGCCGTCCTCGACCGGGACCTCGTCGATCACCGAGCGCGCGGTGGGGTTGCCCCCCGCCAGCACCGCCAGCGTGATCGAGGTGGCGATGAAGGCCGCGGCCAGCCCCCAGGTGAGCTTGGCCAGCGCCGTCGCGGCGCTGCGCGAGGAGACCATGCCGCCGCCGCCGCCGCCGATGCCGAGCGCGCCGCCCTCCGAGCGCTGCAGCAGCACGGCGCCGATCAGGCAGACGGCGATGATCAGGTGGATGATGAGAAGGACGTTTTCCATCGGGTTCCGTGTCTCGGGCGTTGCTGTCCGGCGCATCGCCATGCCGGAGGGGCGGGCGTCGCACATATGACCAGGGGCCGGGGCGTGCCGGCCCCGGAAGCGGTTTGCGGGCCTTCTAATCTGCCTTAAGCCATCTGTCGAGACTTGGCCGGCCTGCGCGTGCCGGCGGGGAGGGCGGGCGATGTATGCCGAGGACAGCTTCTTCACCCTTTCGGCATCGGCGCGGGCCGGGCTGCTGGCGCTTTCTGCCGGGTTCGCGGGCCTTGCCGGGGCGCTGGCCAGGGCGGGGCTGCGCGCCGCCGGGCGGCGGCTGGCACCGCGCCTCGCGGTGGCCCTGCTGGTGTTCTGGGGCTTCGAGTGGCTCTCGCCCCAAGGCTACTACGCCTACTACCGGGCGGTCATCCCCGGGCTGCCGGCGCAATGGGTGATCGGCCGGCCGCCGGGGCCGGGGCAGGTGGCGGAAATCCTCGGCTTCGCCGGGCCGGCGACGCTCTCCGCCCATGCCCGGGGGCTGCTCGGCTGGGCGCTGCTGCTGGCCGCCTGCGCGCCGATGCTGCGCCGCCTCAGGCCGCCGAGATCCCGCCATTGACGCTGATCGCCTGGCCGGTGATGCGCGCCGCCGCCGGGCTGGCGAGGAATACCGCCAGCGCCGCCAGATCCTCCGGATAGGTCGGCCCCAGATCCGCCTTGGGCCGGGCCTTGGCGAAGAGCTTCGCCGAGAACCGCCCCTCCTCCATCAGCCGGTCGGTGAGCGGGGTGCCCTCGACGAGGCTCGGCGTCAGCACATTGGCGCGCACGCCGTTGCGCTTGGCCTCGAGCGCCAGGGTGCGGGCGAACTGGATGATCGCCGCCATGCCCGCGCCGATCACCGACTCGCCGGGGGTGGCGAGCTTGCCGGCATCGGAGGCGACCATCAGGATCGTCCCGCCGCCATCGGCCATCATCGGCTCGAGCACCCCGCGGGCCGCGAGCAGCGCCGGAGCGAGGTCGAGCCGCAGGGTCTCGGCCACGTCCTCGAGGCTCTGGCGGAACAGCAGCTCGGGCAGATGCGTGGTGCCGGTGGAGACGAGCGCGGTGTCGATCCGCCCGAGCGCGGCATGGGCCCCGGCCACCGCGCGGGCGACCTCGGCCGGCACGGCGCAGTCCGCCGCGACGAAATGCGCCGCCGGCCCGAGGCTCGCCGCCGCCGCCGCGCCGCGCTCGGGGTTGCGCGCGATCAGCGCGACGCGGGCGCCCTCGGCGACGAAGGCGCGCGCCGCGGCGAGCCCGATCCCCGAGCTGCCGCCGAAGATCGCCACGCCCTGTTCGCGGAGCGGCCGCGGTTCCGCTGCCATGGCCGGTGCCTCCCTGGCGTTGCCTGCGCAGTTCCCTGCACGGTTTCCTGCGGCGAAAGGCTAGCCGAGGCCCCGGAGCGGCGCAATCGGGCGGGCCGGGCGCCTCAGGTGCAGGGCCGGCCGGCCGGAACCGGAAACTGCGCCCAGGCGCCGGCGAGATCGAGCCAGAACACCGCGCCGGCGAGGCCGATCGCCGCCGAGGTGCCGGCCGCGCCGTCGGCGACATCCGCGGCCAGGCTCGCGCCCGTGGCCGGGGAGAGCGGCACCACCGCCAGCACCTCGCGCCCGTCGCTCGTCAGCTCGGCGCCGACCGAGAGCGCCAGGCGCACCATGGCGCGGTTGTCCCGCGTGGTCTCGATGCGCACCCGCTTCAGCCCGAGATTGCGCGCCCGGCGCAGCACCCGGCGCATCAGGCCGAGGCCGATGCCGCGCTTGCGAAAGCCGGGCTCGACGGTGAAGGCCGCCTCGCCGGAGCCGTCCGGCTCCGGATGCAGCTCGGCGACGCCGCGCAGCACGCCGGCCTGGAACCATCCGATCACATGGCCGCCGCCCGCGAACACGCTGGCGGCATGGGCGGCCAGCGCCTCGGCCGACATCGCGCGCATGAAGCGGCTCTGGATGCCGGTTCGGCACATCCGCTGCCAGTGGTCGAGAAGCGCGGCGGTGTCGCCCTGGGAGAGGCTCGCGAAGTAGCCGTGCTCGAAGACCGGGGCCATCGCCTGGGAAAGAGCCGTCGTGGTCATGGGGCAGTCTCCTTCGAGGGTGACAGCCCGTCGTGAACGTTTCCTGTTGGTATGAATTAGACGCGGCGGCGGAGGATGCAATGCGTCCCCGCCTGCCGGCGCCTGGTGCGCGGCGCGATGTGGCACGGGTGCCGCATCGCCGCGCCGCGCGGGACGGTCGCCCTGGCTCAGGTGTCCTCGACGTCGTCGACCGAGACCTGGCCGCTGAGCCGGCGGCGGATGATCGCCCAGGAAAGCCCGATGCCGAGGATCAGGCCGAGCCCGATCAGCACCAGCCAGTCGACCACGCCCGGGTTGGCCAGGTCGAACACCCCGTTCTCCGCCAGCACCCAGACCAGCGCCGCCAGCAGCGCCGCCACCAGCGCGACGCCGGCGACCCCGATCGAGAACAGCGTGGCGCGCAGCAGCACCACGTAGCAGACGATCAGCAGCAGCCCGACGAAGATCTTGGTCGGCTCCTCGAGCGAGACGCCGCCCTCCTTCAGCCAGTGGACATAGGAGAGATATCCGGTGGGGTTGTAGGTCAGAAGCACGATGACGGTCGCGATGGCGATGCGAATCAGCATCCCCGTGAACGTATTCTGGCTCAGCATGGCCCCTCCGCGATTCAGTTTTCCGCTGCCTTATAACCGGCGGGCGGCGGCAGGCCAATGGCGCAGCGCGGCCATGCACTCTTGTCGCGGGCGCGCGGGCGGGTCATCTAAGGGACCATGCCACTCACCGAGTACGACATCGCCGCGGCCATCGCGCAGGGCCCGCGCCGCCGCGGATCGGACGACGATCTCAACCCGGAGGCGCGCCGGCTGGCGCTCGGCATCCGGCGCGAGCGTCCGGCCGCGGTGCTCGCCGCGCTGATGCCGCGCGCCGAGGGGCTGGGCCTCTTGCTGACCCGCCGCGCCGGGCATCTGCGCCATCATGCCGGGCAGATCTCGCTGCCCGGCGGCAAGGTGGAGCCGGAGGATGCCGGGCCGGAGGCGGCGGCGCTGCGCGAGGCGGAGGAGGAGATCGGCCTGCCGCCGGCCGCGGTGCGGCTGCTCGGCCGGCTCGATCCCTATCTCACGGTGACCGGCTTCCTCGTGATGCCGGTGGTCGGCGTGGTCGAGCGGCCCTTCACCCCGCGGCTCGACCCGCAGGAGGTGGATCATCTCTTCGAGGCGCCGATGGATTTCCTGATGGATCCGGCCAACTGCGCCCGGCACAGCTTCGAGCGCGACGGCATGCGGCGGCACTATTATGCGATGCCCTGGGGCGAGCACTATATCTGGGGCGCGACGGCGGGCATCCTCAAGGGGCTGTCGGACCGGCTGGCCGCGCCGGCCGCCGCGGCGGCGGCCTCCGCCGCGGCGGAGCGCGAGGGGTGAGCGCCGCCGCCGGCGAGCCCGCGCCGCGGATCGACGCGCCCTGGATCGCCGCCTCCTCGGCGCGCGCCGTGCTCGCGGCGCTGGGCGGGGCGGGCTACTTCGTCGGCGGCTGCGTGCGCAATGCGCTGCTCGGCCGGGAGGCGACGGATATCGACCTTGCCACCCCGCTCGAGCCGCAGGAGGTGGTGCGCCGGCTCGAGGCGGCGGGCCTGCGCGCGGTGCCCACCGGCATCGAGCATGGCACCGTCACCGCGGTGGCCGGGGGCACGGGCTACGAGGTCACCAGCTTCCGCGCCGATATCGAGACCGACGGGCGCCATGCCACCGTGCGCTTCACCACCGAGATGGCCGAGGATGCCGGGCGGCGGGATTTCACGATGAACGCGCTCTATGCCGATGCGGATGGCCGGGTGATCGACCCGCTCGGCGGGCTGCCCGATCTCCGCGCCGGGCGCATCCGATTCATCGGCCGCGCCGAGGACCGCATCCGCGAGGATTATCTGCGCATCCTGCGCTTCTTCCGCTTCACCGCCTGGTACGGGCGCGAGGGGGTCGAGCCCGAGGGGCTGGCGGCCTGCGCGGCGCTCGCCGAGGGGATCGCCCGGCTGGCCCGCGAGCGGCTCGGGGCGGAGATGAAGAAGCTCCTCGCCGCGCCCGATCCCGGCCCGGCGCTGGCGGCGATGGCGGCCGCCGGCGTGCTGGCGCGGGTGCTGCCGGGGGCGACGGCGGCGGCGATCCCGCCGCTGGTCCATGCCGAGGGGCTGGCCGGCGCGGCGGCGGACTGGCGGACCCGCCTCGCGGCGATCGGCGGCGAGGACCCGTCCGACGCGCTGCGGCTCAGCCGGGCCGAGGCGCGGGCTCTGGGGCTGATCCGCGCGGCGCTGGCAGAGGCGCTGCCGCCCGCGCAGGCGGCGCAGAAATCCGGGGTCGAGGCGGCCCGCGCCGCGGCGCTGATCGCCGCCGCCGCCACCGGGGCGGTGCCCGCCGGCCTCGAGGACGAGCTCGAACGCGGCGCCGCGGCCCGCCTGCCGCTCGAGGCGCGCGACCTGATCGCCGCCGGCATCGCCCCCGGCCCGGCGCTCGGCCGGGCGCTGGCGGCGGCCGAGGCGCGCTGGCGGGCGAGCGATTTCACGCTGGACAAGGCGGCGCTTCTGGAGGACTGTCCGAAACAAGGTCAATAAAGCTGACCAAACGCGCCATCTCTGCCAGACACCGGGGCCGACATGACCATCGACACGCTTCTCGCCCTTGCCGGTTTCGCCTTCGCCGCCGCGTGGACGCCGGGGCCCAACAACATGATGCTGGCCGCTTCCGGCGCCACCTTCGGCTGGCGCGCCACGCTGGGTCATGCGCTCGGCGTGTCGCTCGGCTTCGCGCTGATGATCTTCCTGATCGCGCTCGGGCTCGGCGAGGTGTTCCAGCGCTCCGAGACGCTGCGGATCGGGCTCGCCTGGGGCGGCGGCGCGGTGATGCTCTGGCTCGCCTGGCGGATCGCGACGGCGGGGCCGGCGCGCACGGGCCGGCGCTCGCGGCCGCTGAACTTCCTCGAGGCCTCGGCGTTCCAGTGGATCAACCCCAAGGCCTGGGTGATGGCGATCGGCGCGGCGGCGACCTTCGCCTCAGGCGCCGCGCCGCTGCGCGAGGCCTCGGTGGTGGCGGCGGTGTTCCTGCTGGCCGGGCTCACCGGAACCCAGGTCTGGAGCGGCTTCGGCGCGACCCTCGGCCGGCTGCTGGGCGATGGCTGGGCGCTGCGCGCGTTCAACGTCACCATGGGCGTGATGCTGGCGGCCTCGGCGCTCTGGATGGTGCGCGACGGCATGGTCGGCACCGGGGCGCCGTGACGGCGCCCGGCGGGCTGGCGATCCGGCGCTACCGGGCGGCGGATGCGGGGCCGGCGGCGGCGCTCTTCTTCCGGGCGGTGCGCGAGGGCGCGGCGCGCGCCTACAGCCCGGCGCAATGCGCGGCCTGGGCACCGGCGGTGCCGGAGACGGCGCGCTGGCACGAGCGGATGGCCGGCGGGATCAGCCTGGTGGCGACCCGCGGCGGCCGGCTCGCCGGGTTCATGACGCTGAGCCGGATCGGCGCGGCGGGGCCGGGCAGCGCCCATCTCGACCTTGCCTTCGTCGCGCCCGAGGAGATGGGGCAGGGCACCGCCGGGGCGCTGCACGAGGCGCTGCTCGCCGAGGCCCGCGCGGCGGGGATCAGCCGCCTGACCACCGAGGCGAGCCGGCAGGCCCGGCCCTTCCTCGCGCGGCGCGGCTGGCAGGTGCTGCGCGAGCAGGTGGCGGTGCGGGCGGGGGTGAGCCTGCCCAACACGGTGATGGCGCTGGCGCTCGGCTGAGTGCCTCAGCGGTGGCGGCGTACCGCGTCCTGCCACCAGGGATCGCCGGCCAGGGCCCGGCGCAGCGGGGTCTCGGTGGTGGCCGGCGCGCTCTCGATATAGCCGACCGCATCCGCCAGCCGCTCCGGCGGCAGCGCGGCGAGATAGGCCCGCGCCGCGGCGAGGCTGAAGGGCTGCCCGGTCGCCGCGGCGAAGTTCGAGGGCAGATCGGTCCAGACCGCGCCGTCCCAGCCGCTGGCGGCGCACCAGTCGGCCACCAGCGCCACCACCCGCCGGTCGCTGCCGTGGCGCTGCCCGCTGATGCGGCAGACCGCGCCGATATGCGCCTCGGGCGCCCGCTCGCGCGCCGCGAGATCGGCGCGCGCCTCGGCGATGGCGGCGCGGCGCGAGGCGATCGCATGGGTCGGGCAGGCGGTGCCGTGGCCGGCGGCGATCACCACCGTCAGCGCGCCGTTGCGCTTGGCGCTCACCCGGCAGAACTCGAGCGGCAGCGCCGGGCCGACGCCTATCTGCCAGGCGCCCGTCACCTTAGGCGCGAGGTCGTCGAGATCCCAGATCAGCGAGCCCCAGCCGATCACCGCAAAGCCGGGCATGGCGCCTCCTTCAGCCGCTCGGCACATCTGAGCCTGCGGCGCCGCCGCGTGCAAGGCCGATGCGCCGGAGCGGCGACGGAGCAGGGCCGGGGCGCTTGCGGGGGCCGCGCGCTGCTGCCATGCTCGGACCCTTCGATGGCAACCCCGGGGGCAGAGGCGATGGCAGTTCGCGAAACCGAGGTGCTGGCGGCCAATGCCGCCTTCTACGCCGCAATGCGCCGGGGCGACCGGGGCGCGATGGCGGCGCTCTGGTCGGTGCGCTTCGAGGTGAGCTGCACCCATCCCGGCGGGCCGACGCTGACCGGCCGCGCCGCGGTGATCGGCAGCTGGGACGCGGTGCTGGCCGAGAGCCCGGGGCCGGAGATCCGCGTCTCCGGGCCGGTGGCGGTGGTCTCGGGCCGCACCGCGCTGGTGCTCTGCGAGGAGCGGATCGCCGGCGCGCGGCTGATCGCCGTCAACGCCTTCATGCTGGAGGACGAGGCCGGCGACGGCGGCGCCCCCGGCGGCTGGCGGATGATCGGCCACCACGCCGCCGATCCGATCTGAGCCGGCCGCGCCCTCAGAGCAGCGCCGCGCTGTCGGCCGGCGCCTCGGCGCGGTCCTCCAGCCCGTAGTCGCGGATCACCGCCGCGACCCGCAGCCGGTAGCCCGCGAACAGCCCCTCGCGCCCCATCTTCTGGTAGCGCCGGTGGACCGGGTGGTTGCGCCAGGCATCCACCGCCGCCTCGTCGCGCCAGAACGAGATCGAGAGCAGCTTGCCCGGCGTGGTCAGGCTCTCGAAGCGCTCGACCGAGACGAAACCGTCGATCTCGGCGAGCAGCGGCTTCAGCGTGGCGGCATGGTCGAGATAGGCCGCCTGCCGGCCCTCGGCCGGCTCGACCTCGAAGATGATGGCGATCATCGCGTGTTCCTTTCGTGGCTGCCCGTTGCTGCCCCGGCGTTGACAAAGCGGCCCGATCATGCCAGTTGCCGCATCCTTGCGGGAGTGATGCCCGCAGCCCGACCCCCGCGGCCCGGTCTCAGGGCCTGTCGTTCCGCACCGCCTCCGGCGGGCGGGAAGAGGAGGGGCGGGTCGACATTCGCGATGGAGTGCAGAGATGAGCAAGCGGACCTCCGCCAAGTACAAGATCGACCGCCGGATGGGCGAGAACATCTGGGGCCGTCCGAAGTCCCCGGTCAACCGGCGTGAATACGGCCCCGGCCAGCACGGCCAGCGCCGCAAGGGCAAGATGTCGGATTTCGGCCTGCAGCTCCGTGCCAAGCAGAAGCTGAAGGGCTATTACGGCGACCTGACCGAGAAGCAGTTCCGCCGCATCTTCGCCGAGGCCGAGCGCCGCCGCGGCGACACCGGCGAGCTGCTGGTGGGCCTGCTGGAGCAGCGCCTCGACGCGGTGGTCTACCGCGCGAAATTCGTGCCGACGGTCTTCGCCGCGCGCCAGTTCGTCAACCACGGCCATGTCCTGGTCAACGGCAAGCGGGTCAACATCCCGTCCTATCGCGTGGTGCCGGGCGACGAGATCTCGGTCGGCGAGAAGGGCAAGCAGATGGCGCTGGTGCTCGAGGCGACGCAGTCCGGCGAGCGCGACGTGCCGGAATATCTCGAGGTGGATCACAACAAGCTGACGGCGCGCTTCGTGCGCATCCCGACGCTCTCCGAGATCCCCTATGCGGCGATGATGGAGCCCAACCTCGTCGTCGAGTACTACGCGCAGAACTGATCCCGCCGATCGGCTGCGTGCCTGCCGCCCGGCCCGTCTCGGGGCCGGGCCTTGCCGGAGCGCGGGGGCTCAGGGCAGTTCTCTCAGCAGCCGCTCCCGCTCCGCCTTGCGCGAGGCGAAGCCATTGGCCGCCCGCACCGCCCGGTCATGGGCCGTGCGCGCCGCCCGCGCCGCCGCCTCCAGCTCCCGGCTCTGCCGCTCGAAATCCTTCAGCGCCCGCTTGAAGTCCTTCTCCAGCGCCTTCACCCGCTTGTCGATGGCGGCCTTCAGCGCCGCCGCCTGGGCGGTCTCCGCGGCATCGAGCGAGATCGCCACGAAGCTCAGCATCGGGCCGAGCCCGCGCACCTTCACCCGGTCGAGCTGGTCGTAGCAGGAGAGCATGGTCTCGCTGGTCTTGTGCGCCGCCTGGTAGCGGGTCATCGAGCCGCCGGCGCCGACCACCTTGTCGATCACCATCCCCGCCGCGGTGGCCGAGACGGCGATGCCGAGGGTCGCCGCCACGCCGATCGGCCCGGCCGCGAGGGTGGCCCCGGCGATCGCGGCGCCGAGCGCGGTCTTGGCCGCCTTGCCCTTCAGGATGCGCTTCAGCTTCTCGAGGTCGCGGCGGGTCTGGTCGAGCTTCTGGCGGATCGCGAGGAAGGTCCGGGCATGGCCCGAGACCTGGCCGACCAGCGTGAAGAACAGCGTGAGCTTCACCCCGAGCGCGGCATCGACCACGGCGCTGAAGGGCACGTTCATCTCCTCGACGATCTCCAGCGCGATCAGATGCGTCTGATAGGCGCCCTCGAAATCGTCGAGATCGCGGGCGCGGCCGGAGATCACCCGGTTCCACGCGTCGTTGAAATCGCCGTAGCTCGCCTCGCAGGCGGCGACATCGCCGCGATAGGTGGCGAGCGTCGCGGCGGTGCAGGCCTTCAGCGCGCCGCTCTGCAGGTTGCGCCCGGCGAGGGTGAGCGCGGCCTCGGTGGCGTTGACGATCTCGCCGAGATAGCGGCGCACGACGGGGGTATCGAGAAACTCCTTCGGATCGGCGGTTGCGGTTGCGGACATCGGTCTGATCCCTTCGGTTGCGTCGCCGGCAGGGGTGCCGGCTCGCTGTCAGGGATATGTCCGCCCGGTTTCGCGCATGTGTCGGGCGCCGCGCCGGAAGGGTCTCGAAGGTTGCCTGCGTTTCGGTTGTTTCCGCGCCGGTCAGGCGGCCGGGGTCTCCGGCGCCGCGATCTCCTCGGCGAAGAGCACGAAGCGCATCGGGCCGTCCTCGTCGCCGTCGAAGGGCCAGCAGGTGGCCAGCGCCAGCCGCCGCGGGCCCTCGAGCGCCACCGGAAAGCGCCATTCCCGGCTGTCCACCACCAGCGCGCGGGTGACGCGGTAGCGCTGCACGCCGCCGCCGGGGGTCTCCAGCGCCAGCAGGTCGCCGGGGCGGAGCTTCGCGAGGAAGGCCAGGTGGGTGTCACGGTGCCCTGCCACCGCCGCCAGCCCCGGCGTGCCGAGCGGCGCGGTGCCGGGCACATGGCCCGGCCCCCAGGCCATCGCCTCGCCGGAGGCGCTGGCCAGCACCACCGCGGCCGCGCCGAGCGCCGGCGCCGAGAGCCGCGCCGCCGGGGCGACATCGGCCCAGCTCCAGGGCCTGGCCGGGCGGCCGGTCTCCAGCGTCTCGGCCCAGGCGGCCTCGAGCAGCCATTGCCCGACCTTCGCCTTGGCCGGCAGGTAGGCCGCCTCGGCGGCGAGGACCAGCCCCGCCGCCATCAGCCCCGCGCCCGCCAGCTGGCCGGCGCGCCGCAGCGGCCCGCGGCTCATGCCCGCCCCGAATCGGCGGCGGTGACGGTGATCGCGCGCACCTGCGGCCGGCGCACCCGGCGCAGCCGCGTGACCACCAGCGTGAAGAGCCCGGTGACCATCAGCAGCAGCCCCAGCAGCAGCGACTGGCGCCAGTTGAGCGCGCCCTTCGGCACCGGGGCACCCGCCGCTTCGGCCTCGGCCTGGGTGCGCTGCGGCGCGATCCGCTGCAGCATGGCGCGGTCGAGCTGCGGCGCGGCCTCCGGCGTCTCGAAGAGGAAGGCCTCCGGGTCCCAGCCCTTGGGCAGGTTGAGCGGCACCTCGGCGCTGGCGAGGCCGGTGCCGCGCGGCCGGCTCGGGGTGACGTCCACCGCCACCAGCGAGGTCAGCCGCGAGACGAGGCCGTAGCCGAGCGCGGTGTCGAGGATCTCGCGGTCGAGCCGCTCCATGCCGGAGACCTCGACCGCCGGGCTGAGGCGCAGCGCCTCGAGGCTGGCGATCCGGCGCCGGGCATAGAGCTTGGCCACGCCGGCGCGCTCGGCGGCCCGGTCGAGCGGCAGGCGCACCTGCCAGGGCTGCGCGCCGCGCATCCCCGAGAGCACCGCCTCGCCGGCGATCTCCGGCCCGCGCAGCGCCACCGCGAGCGGCTCGCCGGCATAGAGATCGGGCAGCGGCGAGGGCAGCACCTCGGCGGTCACGCCCTCCGGCAGCCGGAGCTCGAGATCGGTGATCGCCGGGGTCTCGATCTTGGTGAACAGCGCGGTCATCCGCTCCGCCACCTCCGAGAGATCGCCGATATAGACATGGGCGCCGCGGCCCTTCTCCGCCGCGCGGCTCATGAAATAGCTGTTGGGTGCGGAGCCGATGCCGACGGTGAAGAGCCGGGTCTCGCCGAGCTTCTCGTCGATCAGCGCGAGCATCTGCGCCTCGTTGCCGACGGCGCCGTCGGTGAGGAAGATCACCTGGCGCAGCCGGTCGCCCGCCGGGGCGCCGGAGAGCGCATAGTCGAGCGCCGGCAGCATCTCGGTGCCGCCCTCGGCCTCCAGCGCGCGCACCGCGGTGACGGCGGCGGCGATGTTCTCCGGGCTCGCCGGCACCGGCGCGTCGTGGAACACGGCGAACTGGTCGTTGAAGATCACGATGTTGAAGGCGTCCTCCGGGCGCAGCCGCTTCACGGCCATCTCGAGCCCCTCGCGGGCCTGCTCGATCGATTCGCCCGACATCGAGCCCGAGACGTCCTGCACGAAGATCACCTCGCGCGGCCGCACCGGGCGGGCCTCGCCGAGCTCCGGCGCGGTGAGCATCAGCAGCATGTGCGCCTGCCCGTCCTTCTCCTCGGCGAACAGCGCGGCCTGCGGCTCGGCGCCGCTGCCGGCCCAGCGCAGCAGGAAGTCGCGGTCGGCCGGGGCCGGGCCGGCGAGCGCGATGCGGGCGCGGCCGGGGCCGGGCTCGGCGACGGTGATCTCGTGCGAGGGGCTCTCCAGCGTCGCGATGTCGAAGCCCGGCGCGAGGTCGATGTCGATCTGCACGGGGTTGCGCATCTGGCCGGCGGGCTCGGCGCGCGGATCGGCCACCGGCGGCTCGATGCGGTCGCGGTCCGGCACCGGGTCGGTCACGCCCCAGCCGTCCTGCAGGAACTCCACCACCTGCACCACCGGCGAGGGGTTGTAGCGCGGCGCCACCACCAGCGGCATGCGGACCTCCCAGCGCCCGTCCTTCGGCGCGAGCGACTGCTGGAAGGCGATCTGCGTCACGATCACCTCGCCGGGGCCGATATTGGCGACCGAGTTGGTGAACAGGTTCGGCCGCTCCTGCTCCACCAGCGCGGCCTTCTTGCCCTCCGCCTTGGCGGCCTCGTAGATCTCCTTGGCCTCCTGCCGCTCCTTGATCTCGCCCTCGATGAAGCGGTCGCCGATGCGCATCCGCAGGGTGTCGACGGCGCTGTCCTCGGGCAGCGGGAAGGCATAGATGCCCTCGACCCATTCCTCGGTGGGGTTGGTGAAGCGCTGGGTCACGGTGGCGCGGGCCACGGTGCCGGTGATCTGCATGTCGATCTTGGTGGAGACCAGCGGGGCGGGCACGTATTTGCCGGGCTCGTCGGTGCGCAGCATCAGCCGCCCGGTGCGCACGTCGTCGAGGGTGAGGAGCGCCGGCGCGGCCGCCGGGGTCTCTGTCGGGGCGGCGCCGGGGGCGCCGGCCTGCTGGGCCGGGGCGGTGCCCTGCGCCAGAGCCATGACAGCGGCGAACGCCGCTGCCAGTCGGGTGATACGGGGTGTCATGATGCTCCTCCCTCGCGAGCTTTCGGGATACGCCACTGGACTATACGCAGAAGAGGCGCCGATTCGGGCGGTCGCTGGCCGCGGGTCGGGCAGGGCGGGGGCGATTTCGTGGCCCGTTAACCACAGTGTGGCGCCCGGTGTTGCGGATGCGCCGCGATCAGGTGCCCCGGGCGGCCGCCGCCTCCTCCCGCCGGTCGAGCAGCGCATCGGTCAGCGCGCCGCCCGCCCACATCGCCGCGAGCGCAAGCCAGGCGGTCAGCGCCAGCGCCGAGCCGCCCGAGACCCCGGCGCCGATCGAGCATCCCCCCGCCAGCATCGCGCCGAAGCCCATCAGCGCCGCGCCGGTCAGGGAGCGCTGCATCGACCGCACCCCCGCCCAGCCCTGCCATTCGAGCTCCCCCGCCGCGAGCGCCGCGAGGAAGGCGCCGAGGAATACCCCCGGCACGAGGCCGATGTCGAAATCCAGCGCCGGCGCCGGCGTCAGCACATAGATCAGCATGTCGGCCGAGGGGCCGGAGAAGGTCAGGCTCTCCACCGGCGTCGGCGCGAAGGTGAGCCCGGCGAGCGCATGGGTGATCCACCAGCCCGCCGCCGCCGCGAAGCCGACCCCCGAGCCGAAGACCAGCAGCCGCGCCGAGACCCGGTTGCGCCAGGCGAGCCAGAGCGCGGCCAGCGTGAACCCCGCGCCGAGCGCGATCCCGGCCCAGCCCGGCAGCCCCGCCGCCGCGGCGAGATCGGGGTTGGGGCCGGGCGTGACGATCTCCGCCGCGAGCCGCCCGCGCGGGCCCGCCAGCAGCCCGTGCAGCGACATCTGCGCCGCCACCGCGAAGACCAGCCCCGAGAGGATCGCCCGGAGGTTGCCGGTGGCCGCCAGCACCAGCAGCCGCCCCGGGCAGCCGCGCGCCAGCACCATCCCGGCGCCGAAGACCAGCCCGCCCAGCACCGCGCCGGAGACCGAGCCGGGCTGGCCGAGCCAGCGGCTCTCGGCCAGGTCGATCTCGCCAGCGAAGATCAGCGCCTGGGTCCACAGGAGCGCCGTGGCGAAGCAGAGCAGCCAGACCGCCATGCGCGGCCCGAGCCGGCCGCGGGCGAACTCCACCACGCTGGCGCGCAGGCAGAAGCGGCTGCGCTGTGCCGCCACGCCGAAGACCAGCCCCACGGCAAGGCCCGCCAGCGCCACCGTCTCGGCCTCGCCGAGCGTCTCGAGCAGCCCCTCGAGGATCTCCGCGACCTCCATCGCGCCCTCCCGGCTTTCCCTCCCGGTTTCCCCCGAGGCTGGCGCGGCGCGCGCCGGGGCGCCTTGATCCGGGTCATGCCGCCGGGCGCATCCATGCCGCTGACGCAAGACAGATTGCCGCAGGAGGCGCTGGCGGCGGCGCCGCCCAGCGGCTAAGACGGGGCGGAAAGGAATTTCGCCCATGCCGCCCCTGCCGATTTCCGAGGCCGCCAGCCTGCCGGTCTGGCGTCGTCCCGCCGCCCTTCTCGTGCTGATGGCCATCGCCACCCCGCTCGCCTTCGCGACCTGGTCGGCGCTGCTCAACAACTTCGTCGTCGAGGCCGCGGCCTTCGACGGGCTCGACATCGGCACGCTGCACGTGGCGCGCGAGATCCCGGGCTTCCTCGCCTTCCTGGTGATCTACCTGCTGTTCGTGATCCACGAGCAGCGCCTGGCGATCCTGGCGCTGCTGGTGCTCGGCGGCGGCACCGCGGTGGTGGCGGAGTTCCCGAGCTACTGGGGGCTGATGGCGACCACGATCATCTCCTCGGTGGGGTTCCACTATTTCGAGACGGTGAACCAGTCGCTGCAGCTGCAATGGCTGCCGAAGGACCGCGCGCCGAAGATCATCGGCTGGATCGTCTCGGCCGGCTCGGCCGGCTCGCTGGTGGCCTTCGGCACCATCATCCTCGGCGCCGAGTTCTTCGGCTGGGGCTACGAGACGCTGTACTGGCTCGGCGGCGGTGCCTGCGCGCTGCTGGCGCTGGTGGCCTGGGCCTGGTTCCCGATCTTCCGGGCGCCGGTGACGCAGCACCGCAAGATGATCCTGCGCCCGCGCTACTGGCTGTATTACGCGCTGGTCTTCATCGGCGGCGCGCGGCGGCAGATCTTCATCGTCTTCGCGCCCTTCATGATGGTGGAGCGCT
This sequence comes from Paralimibaculum aggregatum, assembly GCF_030270585.1. Taxonomy (GTDB): domain Bacteria; phylum Pseudomonadota; class Alphaproteobacteria; order Rhodobacterales; family Rhodobacteraceae; genus Thermohalobaculum; species Thermohalobaculum aggregatum. The sequence continues at coordinate 92,493 of NZ_BSYI01000002.1, read as the reverse complement.
TCGGCCTCGCGGTGCACGAGGTCACCGGGCTGATGCTGGCGAACTATGTCGCGACGATCTTCTTCGCGCCGCTGGCCGGGCGGATGATCCACCGCTATGGCGAGCGCAACGCGCTGATCGTGGAGTATATCGGGCTGTTCACGGTGTTCATCGCCTATGCCGGGATCTACTTCTTCCACTGGGGCGTGGCGCTGGCGATCATGCTCTACGTGCTCGACCATCTGCTGTTCGCGCTGGCGATCGCGCAGAAGACCTATTTCCAGAAGATCGCCGATCCGGCCGACCAGGCGCCGACGGCGGCGGTGGCCTTCACCATCAACCACATCGCCGCGGTGACCCTGCCGGCGCCGCTGGGGCTGCTCTGGCTCACCGCGCCGGGCGGGGTCTATGCGCTCGCGGCGGCGCTGGCGCTGGTCTCGCTCACCCTGGCCTTCCTGGTGCCGCGGCATCCGATGGCGGGGGCCGAGACGGTGCTGACCCGCGCGCGGCCGGAGGCGGCCGACCCGCCGCTCACCCAGCCGGCGGAGTGAGCGGCGGGCCTTGAGCGGGAAACCCCAGATCGCCGCGCCCGGAGGCGGCCGGCCCGCGCCGGAGAGGCCGGCCGGCCAGCCGCGCTTCACCACCGGCTCGACCATGCGCCATGTCGCGGTGATGACGCTGACCGGCGCCGTCGGGCTGATGGCGCTGTTCCTGGTAGATGTGGCGAACCTCTTCTATGTCTCGCTGCTCGGGCCGGAGGTGCTGGCCGCGGCCATCGGCTTTGCCGGCACCGTGCAGTTCTTCATGATCTCGGTCTCCATCGGGCTCTCGATCGGGGCGGCGGCGCTGGTCAGCCGCGCCATCGGCGCCGGGCGGCGGGCCGAGGCGCGCCGGCTCGCGGCCTCGGCGGCGGTGCTCAACTTCGCGGTGCTGGCGGCGGTGACGGCGGCGGCCTGGGCGTTCCGCGACGAGATCCTGACCCTGCTCGGGGCCGGCGGCGAGACCCATGCCATCGCCAGCCGCTTCCTGGCCATGGTGCTGCCGGCGCTGCCGCTGCTCGGGCTCGGCATGGTCTCCGGCGGGCTGCTGCGCGCGGTCGGCGACGCGCGGCGGGCGATGTGGATCACGCTCGGCGGCGGGCTGCTGGCGGCGGCGCTCGACCCGCTCTTCATCTTCGGCTTCGGCCTCGGGATCGACGGCGCCGCCATCGTCTCGGTGATCGCGCGCATCGTGGTGGCGGGGCTCGGGCTCGGCTTCGCGATCCGCCGGCACGACCTGATCGCCCGGCCGCGGCTCGCCGACATCCTGGCCGATGCGCCGCGGCTCGGCGCGATCTCCGGGCCGGCGATGGCCACGCAGCTCTCCACCCCCTTCGGCATGGCCTATCTCACCACGGTGGTCGCCGCGCATGGCGACGAGGCGGTGGCCGGCTGGGCGGTGGTCGGGCGGCTGACGGCGCTCTCATTCGGCGGCATCTTCGCGCTCTCCGGGGCGGTGGGGCCGATCTTCGGGCAGAACCTCGGCGCCGGGCGCGGCGACCGGCTGCGCATGGTGCTGCGCGACGCCTTCCTCTTTGCCGCGGCCTATGTCGCCTGTGTCTGGCTGGTGCTGGTGCTGCTGTCGGGCAGCGTGACCGCCGCCTTCGGGCTCACCGGCGCCGGGGTGCGGGTGTTCGAGACCTTCGTGCATTACGGCGCCGGGGCCTATCTGTTCACCGCGCTGCTGTTCGTCGCCAACGCCGCCTTCAACAATCTCGGCCGGCCGCATCTCTCGACGCTGTTCAACTGGAGCCGCGATGCGCTGGCGATCCCCGGGCTGGCGCTGCTGCTCGGCGCCGCGGCGGCGCCGGAGGGGGCGGTGCTGGTGCAGGCGACGGCGGCGATCGCGGTGGGCATCGCCGCCGGCTTCGCGGCACGGGCGCATGTGGCGCGGGTGGCGGCGCGCACCGTGCCCGCGCCGGCCGAACCGGCGCCGCCGCATGCGCTGGCGGTGCCCTTCACCAGCGCGCGCACCGATCTGCCCGAGACCGGCGAGGGGCTCGCCGAGGCGCCGGAGCCGGCGGAGATGGCCGGCCGCCCCCCTCTGGCACCGCCGGAAAAGACAGGCTAAGAGGGCGCAAAGAGGCGGATTCCAGTCGACAGGCTAGCAGGGGACCAGCAGGGCCATGGCAAAGATCACGTATATTGAGCACAGCGGGAAGGAACACGTCGTCGAGGTCGCCGAGGGGCTGACCGTGATGGAGGGCGCCGTCTCCAACAACATCCCCGGCATCGATGCCGATTGCGGCGGCGCCTGCGCCTGCTCGACCTGCCATGTCTACGTGCATCCCGACTGGGTGGCCAAGCTGCCCGAGAAGGAGGACATGGAGGTCGACATGCTCGATTTCGCCTTCGAGCCCGACACCGAGCGCTCGCGGCTGACCTGCCAGCTCAAGGTGACCCCCGAACTCGACGGGCTCGTGGTGCAGATGCCCGAGAAGCAGATCTGAGCGTGGGGCGCGCGGCCGGACCGGGCGGCGCGCCCGCACGGCGCCGCCGGATCGCCCTGGCACTGGCGCCGGCGGCGATCGCCGCGCTGCTCGCCGGCCCGCGCCCCGGCGCGGCCGACACGCCCGGGTCCTGCGTGCGGGACACGGCGACCGGCCTCGGCGCCTGCCTCGAGGATGCCACCGCGCGCTATGGCCACGGCGTGCTCGGCGAGGGCGGCGAGTGGGAGCGGCTCTCCCTCGGCCCGCGCGCCGGCCCGGCGCTGACCCATCGGCTCGGCGCGGGGCATGTGTTCGAGGACCTGCATCCCCGGCTCGCGGATCTCGACGGCGACGGTTTCCCGGAGATCGTGACGGTGCGCTCGGGGCAGGCCAGCGGGGCGGCGATCCTCGTCTATTCCGCGGCCGGGGGCAGGCTGCGCGAGATCGCCGCGACGCCGGCGATCGGCCGGCGCCACCGCTGGCGGGCGATCGCCGGCATCGCCGAGCTCGACGGCGCGCCGGGGCTGGAGATCGCCGAGGTGGACCGGCCGCATCTGGCCGGCATCCTGCGCATCTGGTCGTTCCGCGACGGCCGGCTGACCGAGATCGCCGCGGCGGCGGGCTTCTCCAACCACCGGATCGGCGAGAGCGCGATCCGCTCGGTGGTGCGCCGCTGCGCCGATGGCCCGGAGGTGGTGCTGCCGGATCGCGGCTGGACGGAGCTCGTCGCGGTGCGCCTCGAGGGCGGCGCGCTGCGGCAGCGGCGGCTCGGCCTGCCGGCGAGCGATGCCGGCCTCGGCCGCGCCCTCGCCTGCCGCTGAGCCTGGGAACCACAACACGGGAGCGAGAATGGCACATCGTCCGCTGATCGGCGTCACCGCCTTCCTGCACAGGGTCGACGACACCTTCGATGCCGATATCTGCGGCGTGCGCACGCCCGAGGCGGTGGCCGGGGTGGCCGGCTGCGCGCCGATCGTGCTGCCGGGGCGGCCGGAGGCGCTGCCGACCGGGCACCTGATGGAGTTGCTCGACGGGCTGGTGCTGACCGGCGGGCGGCCCAACGTGCATCCGCGCCACTATGGCGAGGCGGATGACGGGCGCTACGGCAAGTTCGACGAGGGGCGCACCGCGATCACCCTGCCGCTGATCCGGGCGATGGTGGCGGCGGGGCGGCCGGTCTTCGGCATCTGCCTCGGCATCCAGGAGATGAACGTCGCCTTCGGCGGCAGCCTGCATCCGGAGATCCGCGACGAGCCGGGGCGGATGAACCACCGCATGCCGCCGGGCGAGAAGGACCCGGAGGTGATCTTCCGCCGGCGCCATCTCGTGCGCTTCCGCGAGGGCGGTGCGTTCGCGCGGCTGCTGGGAACGCAGGAGACCGTGACCAACTCGCTGCACGGCCAGGCGATCTGGCGGCTCGGGGAGCGGGTGGTGGCAGAGGGCCGGGCGGAGGACGACACCATCGAGGCGATCTCCATCGCCGGCGCGTCGAGCTTTGCCCTCGGGGTGCAGTGGCATGCGGAATACGCCGCCGGCGAAGATCCGGTGAGCCGGGCGCTGTTCACCGCCTTCGGCGCGGCGGCGCGCGCGGCGCAGGCGGCGCGGAACGGCTGAGGGACCCGGGGGCGGCCCGCCATCGCGCCCGCGCCGGAACGGGGCGCCCCGCCCGCCCGCCCGCGCCCCGCTCCGGCGCGGGCGCGATGGCGGGCCGGCCGGAGCGGTGGTGGGGGCGGGCAGCCGGGGCGTCTCCCGCCGGGGGCTCCGGTGCGGTGCAGATGCCGGAGGTGCAAGCCCTGCCGCGGGGAGCCCGGGCTCAGAGCCAGTCGCGCAGCACCGGGATCAGCGGCAGGTCGGCCGGCGGCATCGGGTAGTCGCGCAACCGCGCCGGGCGCACCCAGGCCAGGCGCTGGCCCTCGCGCGGGCTCGGCGTGCCCTCCCATTTCCGGCAGGCGAAGAGCGGCATCAGCAGGTGGAAGTCGTCATAGGCGTGGCTGGCGAAGGTGAGCGGCGCGAGGCAGCTCGCCCAGGTGCCGATGCCGAGCTCCTCGGCGAGCTCGCGGATCAGCGCCGCCTCCGGGGTCTCGCCGGGCTCGACCTTGCCGCCGGGAAACTCCCAGAGCCCGCCCATCGCCTTGTGCGCCGGGCGCTGGGCCAGCAGCACGCGGCCGTCGGGGTCGATCAGCGCCGCGGCGGAGACCAGCACCATGCGCTGCGCCGCCGCTTCGGCGGCGGCGCCCTCAGCTCCGGTAATCGGCATTGATCTCGACATAGCGCTTGGTCAGATCGCAGGTCCAGACGGTGGCCCGTCCCGGCCCGACCCCGAGATCGACGCCGATCTCGAGTTCCTGGCGGCGCATGTAGGCCGCCCCGGCCGCCTCGGAATAGGCCGGCGCGACCCAGCCGGCCTCGGCCACCGGGATGTCGCCGAAGCGGATCGACAGCCGGTCGCGATCCGCCTTCTCGCCGGACTTGCCGACCGCCATGACGATGCGGCCCCAGTTCGGGTCCTCGCCGGCCAGCGCGGTCTTGACCAGCGGCGAGTTGGCGATGGCGAGGCCGACCTTGCGCGCGGCGCGGTCGCTCTCGGCCCCGGTGACGGTGATCTCGGCGAGCTTGGTGGCGCCCTCGCCGTCCTTCACCACCTGGATCGCCAGATCGCGCATCACCGTGCCGAGGGCGCCGCGCAGCAGGTCGGCCTCCGGGCTCTCGGCGCGCTCGATCGGGGCCATCGGCGCCTGGCCCGTGGCGCCGACGATCAGCGTGTCGGAGGTCGAGGTGTCGCTGTCGACGGTGATCGCGTTGAAGGTCTGCTCGGTCAGCGCGGAGACCAGCGCCTGCAGCACCGGCGGGCGCACCGCGGCATCGGTAAAGATGAAGACCAGCATCGTCGCCATGTCCGGCGCGATCATGCCCGAGCCCTTGGCGAAGCCCGAGACGGTGACCGGCGTGCCGCCGATCTCCACCGTGGCGGTGGCGCCCTTGGGGAAGGTGTCGGTGGTCATGATCGCCCGGGCGGCGCGCTCCCAGGTCTCGGTGGAGAGCCCGGCGGCGAGGCGCGAGAGGCTGGCCTCGATGCGCTCGGCGGGCAGCGGCTCGCCGATCACGCCGGTGGAGGCCATCATCACGTCGCCCGGCGCGAGGCCGAGGGCATCGGCGGTGGCCCTCGCCACGCGCTCCACCGCCTCGGTGCCGGCAGCGCCGGTGAAGGCATTGGCATTGCCGGAATTCACCACGATGGCCCGCGGCGCCGGGGCCGCCGTCGCCAGCGCGGCGAGGCGTGCCTCGCACCAGAGCACGGGCGCCGCGCGGGTGCTCGAGCGGGTGAAGGTGCCGGCCAGCACCGAGCCGGCCTCGAGGCGCACCAGCATCACGTCGTCGCGCCCCTTGTAGCGCACGCCCGCGGCATCGGCGGCCAGCGTCACCCCGGCGACCGGGGCGAGCGCCGGGAAGCGCGCCGGGGCCAGCGGCGAGACCGGCCCGCCGAGGCGTTTCCTCAGCGCCGCGATCTCGGCCGCGAGCGCCCTGGCCGCGGCCTCCTTCTCGGCGAGCTCGGCGGCCAGCGCCGCGTTCTCCTCCGGGCTGCTCATGCGCGAGGCCCCGTCACTCGGACGCGGCTTCGGGGGCGATCAGCTGGTCGGCCAGCAGCGCCTCGGCGGGGATCTGCGTCTCCGGCATGGCGATCGCCACCGCCTCGCGGGTATCGGTGATCACCTCCTGCTGCGCCGCCTCGGCGAGACCGCGGACGATCTCCTCGCGGACCTCCTCGATCGGCGGCGCGGCGCGGGTGCGGCGGTCCTTCACCAGGATCAGGTGCCAGCCGAAGGTGGTCTGCACCGGCTCGCTGATGTCGCCGACCTCGAGGGCGAAGGCGGGCTCGGCGAATTCCGGCACCATGTCGGTGGCGACGAACCAGCCGAGATCGCCGCCGCGCTCCTTCGAGGGGCCGATGCTGTGCTCCCGGGCGGCCTCGCCGAAATCCGCGGCCTCGCCGGCGGCCTCGAGCTCGGCGCGGAGCGCCGCGGCGGCCTCCTCGGTCTCGAGCAGGATATGCGCGGCATTGATCTCGGCCACCGGCTCGGCATCGGCATAGCGCGCCTCGTAGGCGGCGGCGATGGTCTCCTCGGTGATCTTCTCGGCCATCGCCTCGCGCATGTAGGTGTCGGCCAGCGTCGAGTTGGTGATGTTGCGCAGCGCCATGTCGACATCGGTGCGGCTGTCGAGCCCGGTCTCGCGGGCGCGCTGGGCCAGCGCGGTCTGGTTGATGAGCTGCTCGAGCAGCCCGGTCATCAGCAGCTCGGCCGGCAGCGCCTGATACTGCGCCGGCAGCTTCTGGCGCACCGCGATCAGCTCGCCGAGGGTCAGCTCGTAGTCGCCGACGGTGGCGATCACCGTCTCCGCCGTCAGCCCCTCCAGCGGGTTGACCGCGGGCGCCGGCTCGGCGGCGGCGGCCGCCGCGGCTTCCGGCTCGGGGGGCAGCTCGTCGGCGCCCGCGGCGGGCTCGGCAGCGGGCTCGGCGGCGGCGCCGCTCTCCTGCGCGAGGGCCGGCAGCGGTGCGGCCAGGACCAGGCCGAGTGCGGCGGCAGCGGTCAGGCGGGGCAGGAGGGGAGAGCTGATCGTCACGGGCGATCTCCTTCGCATCTGCGGCCGGTGGGCCGCTCTGGCCTCGAATTCCGGCCGCGCGGGCCGTTTGCGCCAATTGTCGCCGGCCCGCACCGAAGCCCCCGCAAGCCACGCCGGGGCGTTGACAGGCAGGTATGGGCGACCATAACTCAGTGCCGGGCCGGCTGGCTTTGGCTCACCTCATGTACGCCCATGTCTTCGGATTGCCAACCGAGACCGGGCAGATATTTCGCGCTCCGGCACCAGCGCCGAGATGCGCAATCCGCCGCGGGCGAAACGCCCAGCGACCCCGGGAGACCGCGCCGCATGTTGGGACTGAAAACCCTCGGAAAGAAGCTCTTCGGTACCGTCAATGACCGCAAGGTCAAGGGCTACCAGAAGACCGTCGAGGCGGTGAACGCGCTGGAGGGGCAGATCTCCGCGCTCTCGGACGACGCGCTGCGCGGCCAGACCGACAAGCTCCGCGCCCGCATCGAGGCCGGCGAGAGCCTCGACGCGGTGCTGCCGGAGGCCTTCGCCACGGTGCGCGAGGCGGCCAGGCGCACCCTCGGGATGCGGCCCTTCGACGTGCAGATCATCGGCGGTGCCGTGCTCCACGGCGGCAACATCTCGGAGATGAAGACCGGCGAGGGCAAGACGCTGGTCGCCACCATGCCGGTCTATCTCAACGCGCTGACCGGCAAGGGCGTGCACGTGGTCACGGTCAACGACTATCTCGCCCGCCGCGATGCCGACTGGATGGGCAAGATCTACACCTTCCTCGGCCTCACCGTCGGCGTGATCGTGCCCGGCATCGACGACGACGCCCGCCGCGCCGCCTATGCCTGCGACATCACCTACGGCACCAACAACGAATACGGCTTCGACTACCTGCGCGACAACAACAAGTACCAGCTCGAGGACATGGTCCAGCGCGGCCACCACTTCGCCATCGTCGACGAGGTGGACAGCATCCTGATCGACGAGGCGCGCACGCCGCTGATCATCTCCGGGCCGGCCGAGGACCAGACCGAGCTCTATCTCGCGATCGACAAGATCATCCCGCGGCTCGACGAGAGCCACTACGAGGTCGACGAGAAGCAGCGCTCCACCACCCTCACCGAGGAGGGCAACGAGGCGGTCGAGCAGCTCCTGCTCGAGGACGGCATCCTGCCCGAGGGCCAGAGCCTCTACGACCCGGCCAGCGTCTCGCAGGTGCACCACGTCAACCAGGCGCTGCGCGCGCACAAGCTGTTCCAGCGCGACAAGGACTATATCGTCAAGGCCGGCAAGATCATCCTGATCGACGAGTTCACCGGCCGCATGATGGAGGGCCGGCGCCTCTCCGAGGGCCTGCACCAGGCCATCGAGGCCAAGGAGGGCGTGAAGATCATGCCCGAGAACGTGACGCTGGCCTCGATCACCTTCCAGAACTATTTCCGCCTCTACGAGAAGCTCGCCGGCATGACCGGCACCGCGCTGACCGAGCACGAGGAATTCGCCTCGATCTACGGGCTCGACGTGATCGAGGTGCCGACCAACCAGCCGGTCGCCCGCGTCGACGACGACGACCTGGTGTTCCGCACCGGGGCCGAGAAGTTCAAGGCGATCGTCGAGGCGATCGAGGACGGCCAGTCGCGCGGCCAGCCGATTCTCGTCGGCACCACCTCGATCGAGAAGTCCGAGCTGCTGGCCGCCGAGCTGCGCAAGCACGGCATCCCGCACAACGTGCTGAACGCGCGCTATCACGAGCAGGAGGCCGAGATCATCGCCGAGGCCGGGCGGCCGGGCGCGGTGACCATCGCCACCAACATGGCCGGCCGCGGCACCGACATCCAGCTCGGCGGCAATGTCGAGATGGAGGTGCAGAAGCGCCTCGCCGCCGAGCCCGAGGCCGACCCGGTGGCGCTGCGCAAGGCGATCGAGGATAGCCACCGCGAGGCCAAGGAGAAGGCGCTGGCCGCCGGCGGGCTCTGGGTGATCGGCACCGAGCGCCACGAGAGCCGGCGCATCGACAACCAGCTCCGCGGCCGCTCCGGCCGGCAGGGCGATCCCGGGCGCTCGACCTTCTATCTCAGCCTGCAGGACGACCTGATGCGGATCTTCGGCTCCGAGCGGATCGACGGCATGCTGCAGCGCCTCGGGCTGGAGGAGGGCGAGGCCATCGTCCACCCCTGGGTCAACAAGGCGATCGAGAAGGCGCAGGGCAAGGTCGAGGCGCGCAACTTCGACATCCGCAAGAACCTCCTGAAGTTCGACGACGTGATGAACGACCAGCGCAAGGCGATCTTCGGCCAGCGCCGCGAGATCATGGATGCCGACGATCTCGCCGAGACCGTGCGCGACATGCGCCACGACGTGATCGAGGCGCTGGTGGCGACGCATATCCCCAAGCGCGCCTATGCCGACCAGTGGGAGACCGAGACGCTGGAGGCCGAGATCACCGCCGTCACCGGGCTGGAGCTGCCGGTGCGCGACTGGGCGGCGGAGGAGGGCGTCGACGACGAGACGATCCTCGAGCGCATCCTCGAGGCGGCCGACAGCGCGGCCGAGGAGAAGGAGGCCGCGGTCGACGCCCAGGCCGGCGAGGGCACCATGCGCCAGATCGAGAAGGGCATGCTGCTGCAGCTGCTCGACCGGCGCTGGCGCGAGCATCTGGTGATGCTGGACCACCTGCGCGCGGTGATCGGCTTCCGCGGCTATGCCCAGAAGGACCCGCTCAACGAGTACAAGCGCGAGGCCTTCGAGCTGTTCCAGGCGCTGCTGACCGGCCTGCGCCGCGACGTGACGCGCGAGCTCGGCCGGATCCGCCCGCTGACGCCGGAGGAGCAGGCCGAGCGCCAGCGCATGATCGAGGAATACCAGGCGGCGATGCAGGCCCAGGCCGAGGCGGCGGCGGCGCGCGCCGCCGCCGGGCTCGCCAGCGAGGCCCAGGCGGTGAACCAGGCCAGCGGCGACGGTGCGCTGCTCGAGGCCGAGGTGCCGCTGGTGGCGGCGGAGGAGCGCGACCCGGCCCGGCCCGAAACCTGGGGCAAGGTCGGCCGCAACGAGGCCTGCCCCTGCGGCTCCGGCAAGAAATACAAGCACTGCCACGGCCGGGTGGCCTGAGGCGGCGCCCCGGCCCGTCCGCCCTGTCCCCGGTCTCGCGCAGGCCGGGTACAGGGCAGCGATCCGGTCGCCTCGCGGCCGGCCAAGGCGCTGACCCCACGCCGGGCCGATGCGTGCTGATGTGATTCCAGCGCCTCTGCGGCCGGGACACGCCATGCGCGCCCGCCCCTGACCGCCGCCCGGATCGCCGCCGGCACGATCCCGCCTGCCCAGGCCGCGCAGGCGGCGGTCACCGCCGCTATCGAGGAGACGGCAGCGGGCATCGCCCCTGCATCCTCCGGCAGCATCGGTTTCCAAGGCGCATCTTCCGGCCAGCAGTTCCGCCGTGAGCGCCCGGTTTCGGTGACAGCTTCGGCGGCGCGGGCGCATCGCCGGCCGATATGCCTCTGCCGGGCGGTTTCGGCGCGCTGCGCGCGCCCGCCGCCTCCCCCACCCTGTCGAGGCTCCGCCCCCGGACCATCCGGACCAAGAGCCCACCCATGGTCGGCGGCGGGGTGTCCCGCCCGGTGCCGATGATGCGCTCCGGCCGGCCGTGCCCGCCGGCGACCGGGTGGGCTGCGCCGCCGCCGGATGCTGGCGCAGGTCCATCAGGGGTGGGGGGCGCCGGCGGGCGCGGCCGGCCATGGGGTGGGCCGCATGGCTTCCAACACTGTCGGTGCCGAATCCCCCGGTCCGGAGGCACCTGCAGGAAACGGCCAGCCTGTTCCTAATTCGTTTCCCTACGGATGGTGTGTCTGGAAACGTCAACACCAAAATATGGTGTGGGGTGCGATCTTTTCCATTGACCCGAACCGGGGTCTGCATAATTCTGGTTGGGCATTGGCGGCCTGACACAAGATCTAGCGCCAGCACCAGAATCTAGAGGGATGCGCCGCCGGGGTAAACCCCGCGCGCCACGAGCCGCCGCGATGCAAGCGGCGCGGGGAGAAGATTTGCCATGAAGTTCGACCGCCAGTTCACCAAGGCCGGGCAGGACGTCTACGACGCCATCGGGTTCCGCATCGCGAGCTCCGAGATCCGCAATCCCGACGGCACGGTGGTGTTCCATCTCCCGGAGATGGAGGTGCCGGCCGCCTGGTCGCAGGTCGCCGCCGACGTGCTGGCGCAGAAGTATTTCCGCAAGGCCGGCGTCGCGGCGCGGCTGAAGCGGGTGCCGGAGAAGGGCGTGCCGGAATTCCTCTGGCGCTCGGTGCCGGACGAGGCGGCGCTGGCCGAGCTTCCGGAGGCGGCGCGTTTCGGCGGCGAGACCAGCGCCCGGCAGGTCTTTGACCGGCTCGCCGGGGCCTGGACCTACTGGGGCTGGAAGGGCGGCTATTTCTCCTCGGAGAAGCATGCCCGCGCCTATTTCGACGAGATGCGCGCGATGCTCGCGCTGCAGATGGCGGCGCCGAACTCGCCGCAATGGTTCAACACCGGGCTGCACTGGGCCTATGGCATCGACGGGCCATCCCAGGGGCACCACTATGTCGATCACGAGACCGGCGAGCTGACCCGCGCCACCTCGGCCTACGAGCACCCGCAGCCCCATGCCTGCTTCATCCAGGGCGTCTCGGACGATCTGGTGAACGATGGCGGCATCATGGATCTCTGGACCCGCGAGGCGCGGCTCTTCAAGTATGGCTCCGGCACCGGCACCAACTTCTCGGCGGTGCGGGCGGAGAGCGAGCCGCTGCGCGGCGGCGGCAAGTCCTCGGGCCTGATGTCGTTCCTGAAGATCGGCGACCGGGCGGCGGGGGCGATCAAGTCCGGCGGCACCACGCGGCGCGCGGCCAAGATGGTGATCTGCGACATGGATCACCCGGATATCGAGCAGTTCATCACCTGGAAGGTGCGCGAGGAGCAGAAGGTCGCGGCCCTGGTCGCCGGCTCGAAGATGCACAAGGCCCGCCTCGGCGAGATGCTGGCGGCGATCCGCGCCTGGGACGGCGCGGCCGAGGATGCCGCCGATCCGAAGGTCAACAAGGCCCTCGGCCGCGCCATCCGCGCCGCCCGCAGGAACGCCATCCCGGAGGCCTATATCCGCCGGGTGACGCAGTTTGCCGCCCAGGGCGCCACCGAGATCGACTTTCCGGTCTTCGACACCGACTGGGATTCGGAGGCCTATCTCACCGTCTCCGGGCAGAACTCGAACAACTCGGTGCGGGTGACCGACGCCTTCCTCGAGGCGGTGCTGGCGAATGACGACTGGGACCTGATCCGGCGCACCGACGGCAAGGTGGCGCGCAGCGTCAAGGCGGCGGATCTCTGGGACAAGATCGGCCATGCCGCCTGGGCCTGCGCCGATCCGGGCATCCAGTTCCACGACACCATCAACGACTGGCACACCTGCCCGGAGGATGGCGAGATCCGCGCCTCCAACCCGTGCTCGGAGTACATGTTCCTCGACGACACGGCCTGCAACCTGGCCTCGCTGAACCTGCTCGCCTTCATGAGGGACGGGGTGTTCGACGCCGCCGCCTACGAGCACGCGGTGCGGTTCTGGACCGTGACGCTCGAGATCTCGGTGCTGATGGCGCAGTTCCCCTCGCCGGAGATCGCCGAGCGCTCCTACCGCTACCGCACCCTCGGTCTCGGCTTCGCCAATATCGGCGGGCTGCTGATGACCCTCGGCCTCGGCTATGACAGCAAGGAGGGCCGCGCGCTCTGCGCCGCGCTCTCGGCGATCCTGACCGGCCGCGCCTATGCCACCTCCGCCGAGATGGCCGGCGAGCTCGGCGCCTTCCCGGCCTATGAGAAGAACCGCGAGGCGATGCTGCGGGTGATCCGCAACCACCGCCGCGCCGCGCATGGCCATACCGGCTACGAGGCACTCCGCACGCTCCCTGTCGCGCTCGACGCGGCCAACTGCCCGGACCCCGAGCTCGTCTCGCGGGCCCGGGCCTCCTGGGACGCGGCGCTGGAGCTCGGCGAGGCCCGGGGCTACCGCAACGCCCAGGCCAGCGTGATCGCGCCGACCGGCACCATCGGCCTGGTGATGGACTGCGACACCACCGGCATCGAGCCCGACTTCGCGCTGGTGAAGTTCAAGAAGCTGGCCGGCGGCGGCTATTTCAAGATCATCAACCGCGCGGTGCCGGCGGCGCTCGACGCGCTCGGCTACGATGCCGACACCCGCGACGAGATCATCGCCTATGCGGTGGGCCATGGCAGCCTCGCCGCGGCGCCGGGGATCGACCATGACCACCTGGTGCGGCTCGGCTTCGGCGCCCGCGAGATCGAGAAGCTCGAGGCGGCGCTGCCCGGCGCCTTCGACATCCGCTACGTGTTCAACCAGTATACCCTCGGCGCCGAGTTCTGCCGCGACACGCTCGGCATCTCCGAGGAGAAGCTCGCCGATGCCGGCTTCGACCTGCTCGGCTATCTCGGCTTCACGCCGGACGAGATCGAGGCCGCCAACACCCATGTCTGCGGCACCATGACCCTCGAGGGCGCGCCGGGGCTGAAGCCGGAGCACCTGCCGGTGTTCGACTGCGCCAGCCCATGCGGGCGCAAGGGCACCCGCAGCCTCTCGGTGGCGGCGCATATCGAGATGATGGCGGCGGCGCAGCCATTCATCTCCGGCGCGATCTCCAAGACCGTGAACATGCCCAACGACGCCTCGGTGGAGGACTGCACGGCGGCCTATCTGCGCTCCTGGCGGCTCGGGCTGAAGGCCAACGCGCTCTACCGCGACGGCTCCAAGCTGTCGCAGCCGCTGGCCGCCCAGGTGCTCGAGGAGCTCGATCTCGACGCCGAGGAGCTGGAGGAGGCGACCCCGGCCGGCAAGGCCGAGCAGGTGGCGGCCCGGATGGTCGAGAAGATCGTCGTGCGCGAGCGCGACACCCGCGGCTCGCGCGACCGGCTGCCCGACCGGCGCCGCGGCTACACCCAGAAGGCCATCGTCGGCGGCCACAAGGTCTATCTGCGCACTGGCGAGTTCTCCGACGGCCGCCTCGGCGAGATCTTCATCGACATGCACAAGGAGGGCGCCGCCTTCCGCGCGATGATGAACAACTTTGCCATAGCGGTCTCGGTGGGGCTGCAATACGGCGTGCCGCTCGAGGAGTTCGTCGAGGCCTTCACCTTCACCCGCTTCGAGCCGGCCGGCATCGTGCAGGGCAACGACTCGATCAAGAACGCCACCTCGATCCTCGACTACATCTTCCGCGAGCTGGCGGTGAGCTATCTCGACCGCGACGACCTCGCCCATGTCGAGCCCGAGGGCCAGCGCTTCGACACGGTCGGCCAGGGCGAGGCGGAGACGCCGAACCTGACGGATGCCGATCCGGAGGTCGCGGGCGCGGCGATCGAGGCGATCCGGCTGGTCAGCTCGACCGCCTCGACGGGCTATCTGAGAAAGCGCCTGCCGAAGGCCTTCGAGGCGATGGCCGCCGGGGTCACCGGGGCCGGCGGCGGCGGCCTCGCCGCGGCGGTGCGGGCCGGGGCAGCGGCCTCGCTCACGATCCCCTCCACGGCAGCGATCGGCGCGGCCGGCGCGGTCACCATGGGGCGCATCGCCGAGGCCCGGGCAAAGGGTTACGAGGGCGATTCCTGCAACGAATGCGGCAACTTCACGCTGGTGCGCAACGGCACCTGCCTGAAATGCGACAGCTGCGGCTGCACCACCGGCTGCAGCTGAGCCCGACCGCCGCGACATGCCGGGCCGGCGTTCGCGCCGGCCCCCTCCGGACAGGCCGCAGGAGAAAGAGCCCATCGAGCAGTGGATAAGAAGCGGACCTGAAAACCAACTCGCGGGGGCCCAGGCTCCCGTTTTTCTTTGTCCGGCAGGCGGCGGCGCGTCCCCGGGGCGCGGCACAGCGCCCGGTCAGGGGCGCCCGCCCGCCCACCCCGCCCCTGCCCGGACGCCGCGCCGCGCCCCGGATGCCGGGCGCCGGCGCGAAAACCTCCCTCGGGGCGATATCGCAGATGGTGCGGGGCCGCTCCTCGCAATGCCCGGCATCGCCCCTCCCTCGGTGCCGGGCATTCCGATTCCGGGCACCACATCGGCCAGCTGGCGCAGCGCGCCGCCGCCTCCCGTGGGTGGGCCGCGATGCGCGCGAAGCCGCCGCGACATCTCAGGGGTGGGGGAGGCGGCGGGACGGCCGCTCAGCCGGTGGCGCCGAGGCCCGCCCGCATCGCGAGCCGGCGCAGCGGCCCGATCCCGGCGATTGCCCCGAGGCCGGCCATCCGGAGATCGCGCAGCGGCTGCGGCTCGGCCTGGGCGAAGCGGTTGAGCAGATCGACCCCGAGCACGCGCGCCGCGATCTCCGGCAGCCGCCGCCGGGCATAGCGGCCGAGGATATCCGCGGCCCCGACATCCGCGGCGCCGGCGGCGATCCCGGCGAGGCATTCGATATCTGCCAGCGACATGTTGAGCCCCTGGGCGCCGATCGGCGGCACGACATGGGCGGCCTCGCCGATCAGCGCGAGGCGGCGCTCGGTGATCTGCGGCGCGATCTGGGCGATGATCGGCCAGGCGGCGCGCGGCCCGGCGATCTCCAGCGTGCCGAAGAGCCCCATGGTCTCGGCGGTGAGCTCCGCGGCAAGCGCGGTGTCGCCGAGCGCCATCAGCCGTTCGGCGCGGGCCCCCGGCATCATCCAGACCACCGCCGAGCTGGGGCGGCCCGCCCGCATCGGCATCGGCACCAGCGTGAGCGGCCCGCCATGGCGGTGGATCTCGGTGGAGATGCCGGCGTGGCCCGGATCATGGGTGACGGCGAAGACCAGCGCGCGCTGGCCGTAGCTCCAGCGCCGGGCGCGGAGCCCGGCGAGCCGGCGCAGGCGGCTGTCGCGCCCGTCGGCGGCGATGGCGAGGCGCGCGGCGATGCGGCTGCCGTCGGACAGGCGCAGGATCGCGGCATCGCTGCGCGGCAGCCAGCCGGTGACCGCGGTGCCGGGCAGCATGGTGACGGTGCCGAGCGCCGCGATCCTTGCGCGGAGCGCGGCGCGGGCGGTGGTGTTGGCGATGTTCTGGCCGAACGCCGCGTCCTGCAGCTCGCTGGCCGCGAAATCGGCCGTGCGGCGGGGCTGGCGCAGGGCGCCGCCGGCATCGACGAGGCGCATGACCCGCAGCGGCGCGGCGTCGCGGGCCATCGCCTCCCAGGCGCCGGCGCGGCGGAGCGTCTCGATGCCCGGCGCGAGATAGGCGGTGGTGCGCAGGTCCTCGCGGCCGTCGGACCGGGTGCCGGCGGTTTCGGGCGCCGGATCGACGAGCGTGACGCGCTGCCCGGCGGTGCCGAGGCGGGCGGCGGCGGCGAGCCCGGCGAGCCCGGCGCCGGCGATCAGGATGTCGGTCTCTCGGATGGCCATGGCGCAGAGGGTAGGGCGGCGCTGCCGCGCCCTCAAGCGCCGCGGCACGGCAGGATGGTCGCAGGGGGCGGGGAGGGGGCGCCGCTCCCCCCATCGAGGGGGAAGCGGCGCCCTCGCCGGGGCTGGCGCCCCGGCTCGCGCCGGTGGCACCTAGGGCGCCAGGGCGGGCGGGCTCAGCGGCGGGCGGCGAAGAAGGCGCGCAGGAGGGCGGCGGCGGCGGCCTCGGCGATGCCGCCATAGATCTCGGGCGCATGGTGGCAGGTGGATCGGGCGAAGACCCGGGGGCCGTGCTCGACGCCGCCGGATTTCGGGTCTGCCGCGCCGTAGTAGAGACGCGCGACGCGGGCCAGCGAGATCGCCCCTGCGCACATCGGGCAGGGCTCCAGCGTCACCGTGAGGTCGCAGCCGGCGAGCCGTTCCGTGCCGAGGCGCCGGGCGGCGGCGCGCAGCACCAGGATCTCGGCATGGGCCGTGGGATCGGACAGCTCGCGCACCCGGTTGCCGTCGGCGGCGAGGATCTCGGTGCCGCGGGAGATCACCGCGCCGACGGGGGTCTCGCCGCGGGCGGCGGCGGCGCGGGCCTCGGCGAGGGCGCGGGGCATGTGGGAGGCGAAGCGCATGGGCTGCCTTCTAGCGGCTGCGGCGGCGGGCGGGAAGCGCGCGTGCCGGTAGCCTGCACCTCCGGCCCCTGCCGGCGCGGTCCGCGGCCGGTGGGGGAGCGTGACGGCGCCGCCTGGCGCAGCGGTTGCCGGGGTGGGCGGGGCCGCGGACCGCGCCGGCAGGGGCCGGGCGCCGCGGATGCCCCTCACTTGCACCAGGTGGTTCGGCGCTGCGCCGTGTCGAAGTGGAAATGGTCGGCGTGGTGGCGATCCGAGCCCGGGCCGAGCACCGTGGTGAAGCGCCCGCAGGCGCCCTTGCGCGCGGCCTTCAGCAGCGCCCCCCTCGCGCCCTTGCCCCAGTGCTCCTTTACCGAGACGCGGCCGCCGCCGGCCAGCAGCACCGCGCCGATATCGATGGCCCGGCCGCGGGCATGTTCGGAGATCCGCGCGCCCTTGCGGTTGTTGCGCGTGCGGCAGGCATAGGCGCCGAAGATCCTGAGCGCGGTCGGGCTGTCCTGCAGGTGCCGCCGGGTGGCGGGCCGGAGCACGCCGGAGACCCAGTCGGCCAGCGCCCGCGCCGTGCCGCAGCCGAGCGTCGCAGCGGGGCGCAGCGCGATGCCGTCGATGGTCTCGACCAGAACCGGCTCGGCGATGCCGCAGGGCATTGCGGCATGGGAGATCAGCGGTTTCCTGCGGCCGATCACCCGTGGGTCGCGGCAGACCATGCCGGGCTTGCCGCTGCCGGTCGGGCCGGCCGGGGCGGGGCGCATGAGGGCGGGCCGCGGCGGCGGCGCGAGGGCGAGCCGCGGGGCCGGGCCGGACGGGGCGCCGGTGGCTTCGCCAGGGGTTTCCGCCGGCAGCGGCCCGGCCGGGGCAGGGTCGGCGGCGGCGGGCACGGGCACCGCGTCGCGCGCCCAGCCCTCGACGGCACGGTCCCAGGCGGCGGTGGCATTCGGTGCCGGCTCGGCGGCCGGTTTGGCGGCCGGGCCGGAGGCGGTCTCGGGGGCCTCGGCGGGCGATCCGGGGGCGGTTTCGAGCGTCTCGGCGAGTGCGTTGGGGGCGGCTTCTAGGGCCTTCGCGGCCAGCGCTGCGGCGGGCAGCTCCAGAGCTGGAGCCGCGGCGAGGCTCCGCGGGCGCATCGGCGGCAGCGGGATGCCGGGCGCGGGCTCGGCGGCGCGCGCCGGGGCGCTGGCGGGAAGGACGGGCAGCGAGGTGCGCTGCGGCGGCGGCGGCGCCACCAGCGGCGCGCCGGCCGCGGCCGCGCCGGGCAGCAGGGCCAGGGCCAGGACCAGTAGAGCCAGGGCCGGCAGGGCCGCCGGGAGGCACGCGGCGCGCGCCCCTCCGGCCGGTCCTGCGCCCCCGGCCCGGCGCCTCACCGCTTCGGGCCCGGCCGTCCGAGGCGCCCGAAATCCGGCGCGTCGGTGTCCTGCCCCGCCTCGAGGATGCCGCGGCGGATCGCGCGGGTGCGGGTGAAATAGGCGTGCAGCCAGTCGCCGTCGCCGGTGCGGATGGCGCGGCGCACCATCATCAGCTCCTCGGAGAAGCGCCCGAGGATGTCGAGCACCGCCTCGCGGTTGTTGAGGAAGACGTCGCGCCACATCGTCGGGTCGGAGGCGGCGATGCGGGTGAAATCGCGGAACCCGGCGGCGGAATAGCGGATCACCTCCGAATCGCTGACCCGCGCCAGATCGTCGGCCACGCCCACCATGGTGTAGGCGATGGCATGGGGCACATGCGAGGTGACGGCGAGCACCAGGTCGTGGTGCTCCGGCGTCATCCGCTCGACATGGGAGCCCATCCCCTCCCAGAGCGCGGCGAGGCGGGCGATCGCGTCCTCCGGCACCTCGTCGCCCGGGGTGAGGATGCAGAAGCGCTTCTCGAAGAGCTCGGCAAAGCCGGCATCGGGGCCGGAATGCTCGGTGCCGGCGAGCGGATGGCCGGGGACGAAATGCACGCCTTCGGGCAGATGCGGGCGCACCGCGGCGATCAGCTCGGCCTTGACCGAGCCGACATCGGAGAGCGTGGCGCCGGGCGCGAGATGCGGGGCGATCTCCGCCATCACCGCCTCGATGGCGCCGACCGGCACGCAGAGCACCACGAGATCGGCGCCCGCCACCGCCTCGGCCGGGCTGTCGCAGACACGGTCGCAGAAGCCGAGCTCGCGGGCGCGCTCGCGGGTGGCGGCGGAGCGGGCATGGCCGGCGATCTCGCCCACCAGCCCGCCGCGCCGTGCCGCCCAGGCCATCGAGGAGCCGATCAGCCCGAGCCCGAGCAGCGCCATCCGGGCATAGACCGGCCGCTGCGCCGCCGCCGGCGCGATTGCGGAAGGCGCGCTCACGCGGCCGCCCCGATCCCGGCCATCGCCTCGGCCACGGCACGGCAGGCGGCGGCATCGCCGACCGAGATGCGCAGATGCCCGGGCAGGCCGTATTCGTCCATGCGGCGCACGATCAGCCCGTGCGCGCGGAGATGGCCGTCGACCGCCCCGGTGCGCGCGCCGGTCTCGACCAGCAGGAAATTGGCATGCGAGGGGGTCACCGGGAAGCCGGCGGCGGCGATCTCGCGGGCCAGCCAGTCGCGCCAGACCTCGTTGGCGATGCGGCAGTCGGCGACATAGCCGTGATCGGCGATGGCGGCCTCGCCGGCGGCCAGCGCCGGGGCGTTGACGTTGAACGGCCCGCGCACCCGGCTCAGCACGTCGATCACATGCGCCGGGCCATAGAGCCAGCCGAGGCGCAGCGCCGCGAGGCCGTGGATCTTCGAGAAGGTCCGCGTCATCACCACGTTCTCGCGCGACTCGACGAGGGCGATGCCGCCGTCATAGCCCGGCGCGCGGACATATTCGGCATAGGCCGCGTCGAGCACCAGCAGCGCCGCCGGCGGCAGCGCCTCGGCGAGCCGCGCGATCTCGGCCTCCGGCACCATGGTGCCGGTGGGGTTGTTCGGGTTGGCCAGGAACACCAGCCGCGTCGCCGGGGTCAGCCGGGCGATCAGCGCGTCGATATCCGTCGTCAGCGCGCGCTCCGGCGCGGCGACCGGGGTGGCGCCGGCCGAGAGCGCCGAGAGCCGGTACATCAGGAAACCGTGGGCCGAGTAGAGCACCTCCGTCCCCGGCGCGGCATAGGCGCGGGCGAGCAGCGCGATCAGCTCGTCCGAGCCGTTGCCGCAGGCGATGCGGTCGGCGTCGATGCCGTGCGCCCGGGCGATCGCCGCGCGCAGCCGGGCATGGCCGCCATCGGGATAGAGCCCGAGCCCGTCGGCGGCGGCGAGATAGGCCTCGCGCGCGGCTGGCGAGGGGCCGAGCGGGTTCTCGTTGGAGGAGAGCTTGACGGTGCGGTTGGCCCCGGGCAGGGCCGAGGCGCCGCCCACATAGGGCGCGATCTCGGCGATCCCGGGGTTCGGGCGGATGGTCGGGTGCATGGCGTTCCGGCGGACTGGGTTCGGGAGCATTCCGAATAGCCGGTCCGGCGCGCCAAGGCCAGAGCCCGCGCGCGGGCGGGGACGGGCCGCCCCGCAGGCCCCGCCCACCCCGGCAACCGCTGTGCCCGGCTGCGGGGTCACGCTCCCCCACCGCCTGCGGGACGGCCCGCCCCCGCCCGCGCGCGGCGGCGCTCAGCCGAGCAGCAGGCTGCCCACCACCACCGGCAGCCCGAAGACCGGCAGCCCGTAGAGCAGGCCGATCTTGCGCGAGCGGTAGGGCCGGCGCCCGGCCCGGCCGCGGCCGCGGTTGCCGGCGCGGATGCGGCCGAGCCAGAGCGCGGCGAGCAGCCAGACCGCCAGGATCGGCAGCACCGGCGGCAGCAGCGTCTGGGCCATCGAGAGCGCCACGACGGCGCCGGAGATGGCGAGCCAGGCCAGCGTGGCGCGGCGCTTGCGCGCGGTCCAGCCCCGGCCGCTCCCGATCGCGGTCGCGAGATCGGGCAGCGGCGCCGGCGCCGCGGCCGCCGGGGGCGGGGCTGCTGCCGGGGCAGGGTCCGGGGCGGGCGCAGGGGGCGGCGCCGTCGCGGCTTCGGCGCCGCCGGAGAGGAAGTTCGCCGCGATCCGGGCGCCCTGCGCGCTCCGGGCGAACTCGGTCAGCAGGCGCTCGACGGTGCCCTCGGCGATGTTCAGGCGGTTGCCCTGCACATCGAGGTTCACGTTCAGCGTCGGCTGGTGGAGGTGGATGGTCCCGGAGGGGATCTCGAAAAGGGTTTCCGGCTCGATCTTTGCCATGAAGGTCTCCTGCGACGCCTGGTGAGTGCTCCGCACGCGACTCTCAATCACTTCAATCAACGCGGGATCAGTCTACGTTGCCCGCGCCCGGGGTCAAGCGGCGCGCATGAAGGAATGCCTGCGGCAAGCTGTCGGAGGGTGCGGACTGCGGGGTGCGGACTGCGGGGTGCGGGCTGCGGCGGGGGCCGCCGGGCCGGCGCCCCGGTCAGTTGCCGCGGATGCTCCGCCCGGTGGCGGGCTTGGGCGCCGGCGCCGGGCGCAGCCCCTCGAGCACCCGGAGCGGCGCCCGGGCGGCCTCGCGCAGGCCCGATTGCGGCGTGATGTAGACCAGCTTCGCCGCCTCCACCAGCGTCACCCCGGCGAGGCGCTGCCAGTCGAGCCCCTGGCCGGTGCGCTCCAGCACCGGGCCGACGCGCAGCCAGAAGCGCTTGTGCGAGGGCGGCAGGTAGAGCGCGCCCTCGGCCTCCTCCACGGAAAAGTCGTGCGCCGCCAGTGCCTTCTCGAGCTGCGCCGCGGAATAGGGCCGGCCATAGCCGAACGGCGTGCCGTCGCGCCGCGCCCAGAGCCCGGCGCGGTTGGGGGTGATGAAGATCGCCCGCCCCCCCGGCGCCAGCACCCGCGCGATCTCCTCGAGCAGCGCGTTGGGCCGGGCGCAGGTCTCGAGCCCGTGCGCCACCAGCACCCGGTCGGCCGAGCCCTTGGCCAGCGGCCAGAGCGTCTCCTCGACCAGCGCGGCGAGATTGGGCCCCTCCGGCGGCCAGGGAAACACCCCCTGTTGCGCCGGCATCAGGCAGAGCGTGCGCTCGGCCTCCTCCATGAAGGGGCGCAGGAAGGGCGCGGAAAAGCCGAAGCCGACCACCGTCATGCCCTTCACGTCGGGCCACATCCTGCGCAGCCGGTCGCGCAGCACCCGACGCGCCAGCCGGCCGAGCCCGGTGCTGTAGTAGAACTTCCTGAGATCGACGACGTCGAGATGCATTGCGTCCCGCCCGGCTTTGCGCCAGCCTCGCACGCGCCCGGCCCCCGATCAAGCCGGGCGCGAGGCACCGCCGCCAGAGGAGATCCGATCCATGCCGCTCGAAATCGTCACCGTGCCCTGCCGCTCCGACAACTACGCCTATCTCCTGCGCGACGGCGCCAGCGGCAAGGTCGCGCTGGTGGATGCGCCGGAGGAGCGCCCGATCATGGAGGCGCTGGAGGCCCGCGGCTGGGAGCTCGACGCGATCTGGATCACCCATCACCACGGCGACCACGTCGAGGCGGTGGAGCCACTGCGGACGCGCTTCGGCGCGGCGGTGGTGGGCCACGGCGCCGATGCGGCGCGGCTGCCGCGGCTCGACACGGCGGTGGGCGAGGGCGACACGGTGAGCCTCGGCGAGACGGCCGCGCGGGTGCTCGACGTCTCCGGCCACACCGTGGGGCATATCGCCTTCGTGGTGGACGAGACCGGCGCCGGCCCGGCCGCCTTCACCGCCGACAGCCTGATGGCGCTCGGCTGCGGCCGGGTCTTCGAGGGCACCCATGCGATGATGTGGGAGAGCCTCTGCAAGCTCAACGCGCTGCCGGCGGAGACGCGGATCTATTCGGGGCACAACTACGGCAAGGCCAACGGGCGCTTCGCGCTCTCGATCGAGCCGGAGAACGCCGAGCTGCTGGCGCGGATCGAGCGCATCGCGGTGGCCGACGGGGAGGGCGCGCCGATCGTGCCGGCAACGCTCGCCGAGGAGCGCGCGACCAACCCCTTCCTGCGCGCCGTGGAGCCCGGCGTGAAGGCCGCGCTCGGGCTCGACGGCGCCGACGACGCGGCGGTCTTCGGCGAGATCCGCCGGCGCAAGGACAGTTTCTGAAGCCCGACCCCCGCGCGCTGGGGCTGGCCGGGCCGCCCCGCAGGCCCCACCCGCCCGGCATCGTCGCGCCCGGCCGCGACCGTTCCGAAGCCCCCCAGCCTGCGGGACGGCCCGGCCAGCCCTGAAGCCAGCCCGCAAGCCATCCCCCCGGGTAGGGCCCCGGCGCGCCCACCGGGCGCCTGCGGCGCAGCCGCATGGCGGCGGTGGGGGCGGTGGCGGGCGCGCTCCTTCGAGGGGGGGCGGCGTCAGCCGCGGCCCCGAGGAGGATGCCCCCGCGCGGTGGGGGACGCGGTGCGCTCAGGCCCTGGCGCGGCGGTCCAGCACCTCGGCCAGCGCCTCCTGCCAGGGCCGCGGCGCCAGGCCGAAGCGCGCGGCGAAGCGCGAACAGTCGAGCCGGGAATTGGCCGGGCGCCGCGCCGGGGTCGGGTAGTCCGCGGTCGGTATCCGCACCACCTCCGGCGCGCGCCCGATCATGCCGCGGGCCAGCGCGCCGGCGAAGATCGCCTCGGCGAAGCCGGCCCAGCTGGTCTCGCCGGCCCCTGAGTAATGCCAGATCCCGGCTGCCGTGGCGTCGTCCTCCGCCAGCAGCGCTGCCGCCGCCGCGAGGCAGGCCGCCGCGAGATCGAGCGCCGAGGTCGGGCAGCCATGCTGGTCGTCGACGACGGTCAGCCGCTCCCGCTCCGCCAGCCGCAGCATGGTGGCCAGGAAATTCGCGCCCCAGGGGGCATAGACCCAGGCGGTGCGCAGCACGGCCACCCGGGCGCCCGCGGCCAGCGCCGCGCGCTCGCCGGCGAGCTTGCTCGCGCCATAGGCATTGACCGGGGCGACCGGGTCGTCCTCGCGCCAGGGACGGTCGAGGCTGCCGTCGAAGACGTAGTCCGTCGAGACATGCACCAGCGGCGCCCCCGCCGCGGCACAGACCTCGGCCAGCCGGCCGACCGCGGCGCCGTTGATCCGCTCGGCGAGCGCGGTCTCCTCCTCGGCCCGGTCGACGGCGGTATAGGCCGCCGCATTGATCACCGCATCCGGGCGGACGGCGGAGACCGCCGGTCCGATCGCCTCGATATCCGCCAGATCCAGCGCGCCGCGGCCGAGGAAGGCGAGCTCCCGCCCCGGCACCGGCGGCGCCTCGGCCAGCGCGCGGGCGAGCTGGCCGGTCTCGCCGATCACCAGGATGCGGGTCACGCCTTGCGCTCCGCCCCGGACAGCCCGAGCCGCTCGCCGCCATAGCGCCGGTTGCGGATGCCCTGCCACCAGTCGCGCTCGGCGAGATACCAGTCGAGGGTGCGCGCGAGCCCGGTCTCGAAGCTCTCCTGCGGCTCCCAGCCGAGCTCGGCGCGGATCCGCGTCGCGTCGATGGCATAGCGCGCGTCGTGGCCAGGCCGGTCGGTGACGAAGGAGATCAGCCGCTCGTGCGGCGCGTGCTCCGGCCGGCGCTGGTCGAGATGGGCGCAGATCGCCCGCACCACCGCGATGTTGCTGCGCTCGGCATTGCCGCCGACGCAGTAGCTGCGCCCGACGGCGCCCTTCTCCAGCACCAGCCGCAGCGCCCGGGCATGGTCCTCGACGAAGAGCCAGTCGCGCATGTTCTCGCCGGTGCCGTAGACCGGCAGCGGGCGGCCCTCGACCCCGGCGATCAGCATCACCGGAATGAGCTTCTCCGGGAACTGCCAGGGGCCGTAGTTGTTCGAGCAGTTCGAGGTCACCACCGGCAGGCCATAGGTCTCGCCCCAGGCGCGCACGAGATGGTCCGAGGCCGCCTTGGAGGCCGAATAGGGCGAGTTCGGCGCATAGGGGGTGGTCTCGCGGAAGGCCGGGTCGGCGGCGCCAAGCGAGCCGAACACCTCGTCGGTCGAGATGTGGTGGAAGCGGTGCTCGCCGGGGCGGCCCTGCCACCAGGCCCGCGCCGCCTCGAGCAGGGCGAAGGTGCCCATGATGTTGGTCGCCATGAAATCCGCCGGCCCGTCGATCGAGCGGTCGACATGGCTTTCCGCGGCGAGGTGCATCACCCGCTCCGGCGCGTGCTCCTCGAAGAGCCGCGCCAGCAGCGCGCGGTCGCAGACATCGCCCTCGACGAGGGTGTAGCGCGGGCTCCCGGCGGCCTCCTCGAGCGCCTCCGGGGTGGCGGCATAGGTCAGCTTGTCGAGGTTGACGACCTCGTGCTCGGTCTCGCGAATCAGCTGGCGGATCACCGCCGAGCCGATGAAGCCGGCGCCGCCGGTGACGAGGATCTTCACGGCATGTCTCCGAAGGGGTTGGACCAGTCGGCGAGCTTCGGCGCGGCGGCGTCCTTGGCCGAGAGCACCGGGGCGCCGTCCAGCGGCCAGGGGATGGCGAGCGCCGGGTCGTCCCAGGCCACCGCGCCGTCATGCTCGGGGCTGTAGGGGGCATCGACCTTGTACTGCACCTCGGCGTCCGGCGTCAGGGTCACGAAACCGTGCAGGAAGCCCCGCGGCACCAGCAGCTGCGCCCAGTTCTCGGCCGAGAGCTCGATGCCGAAATGCCGGCCATGGGTGGGCGAGCCGGGGCGGACATCCACCGCCACGTCCCAGATCCGCCCGGCGGTGCAGCGCACCAGCTTGGCCTGCGCCATCGGCGGCGCCTGGTAGTGCAGCCCGCGCAGCGTGCCGGCCTCGGCGGAGCGGGAATGGTTGTCCTGCACCCAGTCGAAGGCGAGCCCGGCGGCCTCGAAGGCGGCGCGGCTCCACACCTCCGAGAAGAAGCCGCGGGCATCGCCGTGGCGCTTCGGGCGGAAGATCGTCAGGTCGGGGATATCGGTCGGCTCGAACATCGCGTTCCGCTGTCGCTGGTCCCAATCCGGGGCGGGAAGCCGGTGCGGATGCCCCGGGCGAGGCCAGTAGTGCCACATCGGAACGCGGGGCGAAACCCGCGTTTTCCCGGAAGGATTTACCGAAACTTAAGATTGTTTTGGCACCAATTGGAGCCCGAGCAGGTTTCGCCCTGCCGTGCCGCGTGCCCGCGAGGCGCGCAGGGGCAGCACCGGCCGGCGCCGGCGCCGCCGCCCGCAGCTCCGGCGTCCCCCTGCCCGGCGCAGATCCGCAAAGAGTCCCGCGAAACCGCTCCCCGGGCCCGTCCGGGGACCAACCCCCCATGGAGGCATCCGATGCCCGGAACCGTGAAACTGTGGTGGCATGACGGCTCGACCCTCGATGTCCGCAGCCATCCGACCCCCCTGATCGCCGAGCCGGAGCTCGGCTTCGAGACGCTCAGCGTCTCCACCGCGGCCGCCGTGGCCAGCGGCGCGGCCCCCGAGGACGCCCATGTCGCGGTGATCGAGAGCGGGGTCAACCTGCGCTACCGCGTGCTGAAGCCGGGCCAGAACGGCTCCGCCGCCGACCCCGAGGCCAAGCCGCTGATCGCCACCCTGCCGGGCATCGCCGCCATCGGCATCGCGCCGGGCGCGACGCTCTCGCTGATCGAGGAGGCGTGAGCCCATGTCCTATCTCTACAGCTATGGCGGGCGCGCCGGCGGCGGCGACGTCACGATCAACACCACGGTGCAGGAGATCACCGCCTCGGGCCTCTCGGAGGATCCGGGGCAGGTGCTCACCGAGGGCAGCGATGGCGGCGCGCTGCTGACCGGGCCGGACATCCAGGCCGCGCTCGACGCCACCCTCGGCGGGGCGGACTGGCGCCAGGCCGCCGCCGAGCGGCTGATGAGCTACGACGCGCCCTCGCGCACGGTCGGCATCCTCGCCGGCACCGGGGTGGCGCTGCCGCTCGCCACCACCTCGGAGGCCGGGCTGATGTCGGCCGCCGACAAGCAGGCGCTGGCCGCGGCCGGCGGCGGCACCGGCACGGCGACCGAGATCACCCGCGCCC
The DNA here is from genome assembly GCF_030270585.1 of Paralimibaculum aggregatum. Lineage (GTDB taxonomy): Bacteria > Pseudomonadota > Alphaproteobacteria > Rhodobacterales > Rhodobacteraceae > Thermohalobaculum > Thermohalobaculum aggregatum. Next base: position 65,551 of record NZ_BSYI01000002.1, on the reverse strand, counting down.
AGCTCTCCGCCACCGGCATCGAGGCCGGCGTCGCCTCGGTGCGCACCAGCGGCTATTCGGCGCCCGGCGATGGCGGCGGCGGGCTCTATGTCCGCGCCGCCTCCGAGCCCGCGCATGGCGGGAAGGTGCAGTCGGCCGACGGCGCCTGGTGGGCGCTGGTCGCCGAGGCCGGCCGGGTCAACGTGCTGCAGTTCGGCGCGGCCCGCACCCTCGACGGCAGCGCGCCGCTGGTCGATGCCCATCCCGCCTTCGCCGCGGCGATCGACTATGCCAGCCTCTTCGCCGAGGGCGAGAACGGGCTCGGCCTGACGGTGGAGATCCCGGCCGGGCGCTACCTGATCGGCGCGACGCTGGAGCTGCGCGCCTCGATCCGGCTCGCCGGGCAGGCTGCCATGGGCATCGTCGAGGGCTGGCCGGTGCGCCTGCATTTCCCGGATGTCGCCGGGCTGATCGTGCATGACGCGCGCACCGTCGACACCTCCTCGGCCTTCGAGGAGCCGGACGATCCGGCCACCCTCGCGGCCCGCGGCGCGGCGATCGAGGGCATCCATTTCTGCGGCGCCGCTGCCGGGGCGGGCTTCGACATCGCCAGGCCCGGCATCCGCATCCACAGCCGCTGCCTGCTGCGCGACATCCGGGTCAGCGAGTTCTCCGGCCACGGCGTCCACATCGAGGCCGATGCGGCGAACGAGACCTCCAACGCCAACACCTGGATGGTCTACAACCTCTCGACCGCGCGCAATGCCGGCTCGGGCTTCTATGTCGAGGGGCGCGACGCCAATGCCGGGCACGGCTTCGGCTTCGACATGACCGGCAACGGCCGCTGGGGCATCGAGGACCGCTCGCTGCTCGGCAACCACTATCTCGGGGTGCACGGCCAGTCCAACGGCACCCTCGAGGCGGGGCAGGACGGCGCGACCTCGCTGGTCACCTTCGCCGGCAGCAACTACGCCGCCTCGGTGCGCGCCAGCGAGGCCGATCTCGTCGCCACCGAGCCCGGCACCGATGCGGCGGTCTGGGCGCCCTGCCATGCCGGCATCCCGCTCGCGCCCAGCAGCGCGCCGGAATGGCAGCCGGGCCAGCCGGCCGGCACCTATGTCCATGGCGGCGGCATGCTCTGCGACGGCGGGGTCAACCAGTCGGTGATCGTCGGGCTCTATCTCGAGGCCAACCAGGCGCCCGGCACCATCGACCAGGGGGTGATGGCGCTCGGCGGCTCGCAGGGCGGGCCGCTGCTGCGCGGCACCCATGACAAGGGCTTCGCGATGGTCGGCAACGCCATCGAGGCCGATTCGCACCTGCGCTTCCGCAAGGGCGACGGCGTCGAGCTGCGCATCCGCGACAAGCCCGAGGAGGTGCTCAACATCCAGTCCGACGCGACGCCGGAGGGGCTGCTGCTGCGCTACAACCCGGCGATCGCCGGCGGCATCGTGAGCTGGCAGGTGCTGTTCGACGCGGCGCTCTCGCAGGGCTTCACGCTGAACGAGAGCACGGCGCAGTTCGGCCGCGGCGCGCCGGTCGGCGGCGGGCACACCTTCTTCCGCCGCGGCGCCTTCCACGGCGACGAGAACAACGGGCGCCAGTTCGTGTTCCACGACGACGCGATGGCCGATCAGGACCATGCCCGCGGCGATCTGGTGCTGCAGAGCCAGCCTGCCGGGGGGCAGCCCGCCGGCTGGCTCTGGCTGGCCGATCACGATGCCGACGGGGTCGCCGGCAGCTACCGCGCGCTCTGGCAGGTGCCGAGCCTCGACGGCGCGGTGACGCTGCCCGCGCTGGATGCCGCGGCGCGGGCCGCGGCGGGCGCGGCGGGCCATGCCGGCACCCTGGTGCAGCAGGCCGAGCGCGGCATCCCGGCGGTCTCCGACGGCGCGGCATGGCGCGATCTCCGCGCGGTGCCGGTCACCGAGAAATCCGCCGATGCGACGCTCGCCGCGGCGGAGGCCTTCGGGCTGCTGCGCTTCACCGGCGCCGGCCCGCAGGTGCTGACGGTGGAAGCCGGCACGCTGGCGGTCGGCGAGCAGGTGAGCCTGCTGCAGGCGGGCAGCGGCGCGGTCTCGGTGGCGGCGGGGGCCGGGGTCACGGTCGACAGCGAGTTCGCCCTCGCGCTCCGCGGCCAGCACGCCATCGCCTCGCTGATCTGCGTCGCGCCCGACAGCTACCTGCTGGTCGGCGGCCTCGCCGAGGCGTGAGCGGCGGCGGCGCGGCGGGGTCAGCCCGCCGTGTCCGCCAGCGGCGCCGCCGCCACGGCGCTGCCGGCGCCCGGTCCCTCGGCCCATGCGGCGAGCATCAGCACCGTCCAGAGCCGGTCGCCATGATCGGCCCGGCCGGCCAGATGCGCCTCCCAGGCGGCGCGGATCGGGCCGGGGGCGAGGCCGAAGCGGCCCTCCCAGTCGGTCTCCGCCAGCAGCGCCTCGGCCCAGGGCCGGAGCTGGCCGCCGAGCCAGCGCTCCACGGGAATCGCGAAGCCCTGCTTCGGGCGCTCGACCAGCGCCCGCGGCACCCGTTTCTCCAGCATCTGCCGCAGGATCCACTTGGTCCGCCCGCCGCGCAGCTTGAGCTCGGGGGCGAGGCGGAAGGCCGCCCGCACCACCCGGTGATCGAGGAACGGCACGCGGACCTCGAGGGCATGCGCCATCGAGGCGCGGTCGACCTTGGTCAGGATGTCGTCCGGCAGATAGGCGGCGAGGTCCATCGCCTGCATCCGGCCCACCGGGTCGAGCCCGGCCGGCGCCGGCCGCGCCATCAGCTCGGGCGCCGGGGCGAGCTCGCGCCACTGCGTCACCGCCGCCTCCAGCGCCGCCTCGGGGGTGCTCGCCCCCAGCATCGCCGCCAGCTTGTGCACCCGCCGCCCGGCCCCGGCGAGCCCGGCGGCGCGGCCGGCCCGGTCGACCAGCGCCGGCGGCAGCCGGGTCAGCGCGCCGCCCGCCGCGCGCCGCAGCCAGCCGGGCACCGGGCCGATATGCGCCAGCCGCGCGAACCAGCGATAGCGGTTGTAGCCGGCGAAGAGCTCGTCGCCGCCATCGCCCGAGAGCGCCACCGTGACATGCGCCCGCGCCAGCTTCGAGAGCAGCAGCGTCGGCAGCCCCGAGCTGTCGCCGAACGGCTCGCCATAGACCGCCATCAGCCCCGGCACCACCGCCAGCGCCTCGGCCTCGCCGACCTCGAGCTCGGTGTGCTCGGTGCCGAGACGGGCGGCCACGGCGCGGGCATGGCGGGCCTCGTCATACTCGGCGCGCGGGTTGCCGATCGAGAAGCTGCGCACCGGGCGCGGGCTCGCCTCCTGCATCAGCGCGGTGATCAGCGTCGAATCGATCCCGCCGGAGAGGAAGGCGCCGAGCGGCACGTCCGAGATCAGCCGGATCCGCACCGCCTCCGAGAGCCGCGCCTCGATCTCCGCCTCGGCCTCGGCCGGGTCGGCGATGCGCTCGCCGGCGCCGATGCCCTCGAGCTCGGCGGCGAGGTCGTAGAACGGCGTGATGCGCGGCGGGCCGCCGGCGCGGATGCGCAGCACCTGGCCGGGCGCCAGCTTCTGCACCCCGGCATAGATCGAGCGCGGCGCCGGCACGTAGCCGAGCCTGAGATAGGCGGCCAGCGCCTCGGGGTCGATCTCCGGGCGCGGCATCGCCGCCATCAGCGCGCCGAGCTCGGAGGCGAACAGCAGCCCGCCGGCGCGCGCCGTCCAGTACAGCGGCTTGATGCCGAGCCGGTCGCGCACCAGGGTCAGCTCGCGCGCGCGCCGGTCCCAGAGCGCGAAGGCGAACTGGCCGACCGCCCCGGCCAGCGTCGCCTCGAGCCCGCGCGCCGCGATGCTCTCGAGCAGCGCCTCGGTGTCGGAATGGCCTCGCCAGGCATGGCCGGGCAGGGCGGCGCGCAGCGCCGCGCCGGAGAACACCTCGCCGTTGTAGGAGATCACCCAGCGCCCGCAGGCCGAGACCATGGGCTGCGCGCCGGCCGCCGAGAGATCCTGGATCGCGAGGCGGGTATGGGCGAGGCCGATGCCGGCCTCCGGGTCGGCCCAGTGCCCGTCGGCATCCGGCCCGCGATGGGCGATGGCGGCGGACATCGCGGCAAGGCGCCGGCCGAGCGCCTCGGCGGCGATGCCCGGGCCGAGGCTGCCGGCGATGCCGCACATCAGGACACCGCCCCGCGCGCCGCCAGCAGCCGCTCCCAGAGCGCGAGATGGCGGGCCGCGACATCCTCCACCGCGAAGGCCCGCTCGGCCAGCGCCCGCCCGGCCCGGCCCATCGCGGCGCGGCGCGCCGGATCGGCCAGCAGCGCGGCGATCGCCTCGGCCAGCGCGGCGCCGTCGCGCGGCGGCACCAGCAGCCCGGTGACCCCCGGCTCGATGGCGTCGCGGCAGCCCGGCACGTCGGTGGTGACCACCGCGCGGCCGGCCGCGGCGGCCTCGATCAGCGCCTTCGGCATGCCCTCGCGATAGGACGGCAGCACCACGAGGCTGGCGCGCGCGAGGATCTCCGGCACGTCGCCGCGCTGGCCCCAGAACTCCGCCGCGCCCTCGGCCTCCCAGCCGGCGCGGGTGGCGGCATCGACGCAGGCCGGGTTGGCCGGGTCGGGCGCGCCGATCCAGGCGAAGCGGGCGGCGACGCCGCGCCGGCGCAGCAGCCGCGCCGCCTCGACGAATTCGCGCGCGCCCTTGTCGCGCAGCAGCCGCGCCGGCACCACCACCAGCGGCGGCGTCTCCGGCGCCGCCTCGGGGCGGAAGGCGGCCAGCATGGTGCCCGAGCCGCGGATCATCTCGACGCCGCCGCCCGGGCGCACGCCGAGCCCCTCGATCACCGCGCGGTCGTCGGCGTTCTGGAAGATCGCGGCGGCGCAGGGCCGGTTGAGCGCCAGCCGGTAGAGCGGCACCAGCGCCGCCCGGATCGCCCGCGCCCGCGCCCCCTTGCTGATGAAGAGATAGCCGAGCCCGGAGATCGCCGCCGCCACCGCCGGCACCCGCGCCAGCCGCGCCGCGACGCCGCCATAGAGCACCGGCTTGATGGTGACGAGGTGCACCAGATCCGGCCTGATCTCGCGGAACAGCCGGGCCAGCCGGCCGATCACCGCGATGTCGCGCCGCGGCTGGATGCGCCCGCGGCCCATCTCGACGGCGGCATGGGCGAAGCCCTCGGCGCGGATCCGCGCCACCGCCGCGGCCGGCTCCGGCGGCGTCACCAGCCAGACCTCCCAGCCGGCATCGCGGGCGGCGCGGGCGATCTCCAGCCGGTGCGACAGGAAGAACGCCGGGTCGTTGACCACGAGGGCCAGCCGGCGGGCGCCTGGCGCCGGCCCCCTCACAGGCCCCAGACCGTCAGATCGGGGCGCAGCGCCGCCGCCGGCAGCGCCCGCTTCACATCGACCAGCACGCCGCCCGGGCGCACCATCGCGACGATCCGCTCCGGCTCGGCCAGATAGGCGGCATGCGGCACCGCGAGGATCAGCGCGTCGAGCCCGGCGAAGGCGCTCTCCGGCGCCGGCTCGATGCCGGCCTCCTCGCGCAGCATCGCCGCCGGCGCCGCCGCATCCGCCGCCGCCGCCGCGATGCCGAAGCTGGCCAGTTCGTCGAGGATGTCCGGGCAGCGCGAGTTGCGCAGGTCCGGCACGTTCTCCTTGAAGGTCAGGCCGAGCAGCCCGACCCGCGCGCCGGTCAGCCCGATCCCCGCCGCCACCATCAGCTTCACGGTCTTGCGCGCCACGACCCGGCCCATGGCGTCGTTGATCCGCCGCCCGGCCAGGATCACCTCGGGGTGGTGGCCCACCGCCTCGGCCCGGGCGGTGAGGTAGTAGGGATCGACGCCGATGCAGTGCCCGCCGACCAGCCCCGGCGTGAACGGCAGGAAGTTCCACTTGGTGCGCGCCGCCGCCAGCACCTCGGCGGTGTCGAGCCCGAGCCGCTCGAAGATCAGCGAGAGCTCGTTCATCAGCGCGATGTTGATGTCGCGCTGGGTGTTCTCGATCACCTTGGCGGCCTCGGCGGTGGCGATCGAGGCGGCCTCGAAGACCCCGGCCGGCACGATCGCGCGATAGGCCGCGGCGACCCGGGCGCGGGTCTCCGGCGTGTCGCCCGCCACCACCTTGACGATGCTCTCGAGCCGGTGCGCCGCATCGCCCGGGTTGATCCGCTCCGGGCTGTAGCCGAGGTGGAAGTCGCGCCCCGCGGTCATGCCCGAGGCGGCCTCCAGCGCCGGCCCGCAGATCTCCTCGGTGGCGCCGGGATAGACGGTGGATTCGAAGACCACCGCCGCGCCCTTCGCCAGCCGCGGCCCGATGGCGGCGCAGGCGGCGCGCAGCGGCCCGAAATCCGGGCGCTTGGCGGCGTCGATCGGGGTCGGCACGGTGACGATCACGAGGCTCGCCCCGGCCAGCGCCTCCGGGTCGTCCGAGAGCGTCAGCGCGCTCCCGGCCAGGGTCTCGGGGTCGATCTCGCCGGTGGCGTCGTGGCCGGCGCGCAGCTCGGCGATGCGGCGCGCGCTGACATCGAAGCCGACCGCGCCGCCGGCGGCCCGGGCGAAGGCCAGCGCCACCGGCAGGCCGACATAGCCAAGACCGACCACCGCGACGCGCTCCTGCGTTCCTGCCATCGCTCTGTGCTCCCACGGATCCCCTCGGCGCGGTTTGCGGCGCCGCATGGCCGGTGTCAAGCCGCGCCCCCGTGCCGGCCGTCCCGCCGCGGGACACCCCGCGGCCGGGCCGCGGGCCCCGCGGGGATCGGCCCGAGCGCTGCGGCCCCGGTGATGCGGCCCGTGTGCCGCGGCCGCCGTGCGGTCGTCCCGTTGAGGGACTCCCTGCGGCCGGGTCGCAGGCCCCTCGGTCGCGGCCCCGGTGCTGCGGCCCCCGTGCTGCGGCCGCCGTGCCGGCCGTCCCGTTGCGGGACGCCCTGCGGCCGGGTCGCGGGCCCCGCGGTCGCGGCCCAAATGCTGCGGCCCCGGTGCCGCGGCCACCCGCTCTGCCGCCTGTGTGCTGCGGCCCGAGTGCCGCGACCTCCGCGCTGCGGCCCCCGTTTGCCACGGCCCTCGCGCTGCAGTCCTGGTGCTGCGGCCCGTGTGCTGCGGCCGCCGTGCCGGCCGTCCCGTTGCGGGACGCCCTGCGGCCGGGTCGCGGGCCCCGCGGTCGCGGCCCGAGTGCTGCGGCTCCGGTGCCGCGGCCACCCGCTCTGCCGCCTGTGTGCTGCGGCCCGAGTGCCGCGACCTCCGCGCTGCGGCCCCCGTTTGCCACGGCCCCCGCGCTGCAGTCCTGGTGCTGCGGCCCGTGTGCTGCGGCCCGTGTGGTGCGGCCCCTGTGGTGCGACCTCCGCGCTGCGGCCCCCGTTTGCCACGGCCCCCGCGCTGCGGTCCTGGTGCTGCGGCCCCGTGCAGTAGCCCCGTGCTGCGGCCCCGGTGTTTCTGCCCCCGGCGCTGCCGCCCCGGTGCCGCGCCCCCGCGCTGCGGCCGGCGGCCCGGTCAGTCCGCGGCCAGCTCGGCGCGCAGCCGGGAGACGCTGAGGATGCGCAGCCGCCGGCCCTCGCGCAGGATCCAGCCCTTCTTGCGCAGCCGGCTCATCTCGCGCCCCACCGCCTCGCGCTGGCCGAGGATGGCATCCGCCAGCGCCTGCTGCGTCGGCAGCGCCGGGATCACCGCGCGGTCCGCCCCGTCGGGCTCCGAGAGCTGCAGCATAAAGGCGATCAGCCGCTTGCGCGCGTTCATCGTGGTGACATCGACCATCCGCGCCGAGAGCCCACGCACCCGGCCCGCCAGCAGCTGCAGCACGGCGCGCATCACCGCCCGGTCGCCGTCGATCAGCGCGTTGAACTGCGTCGCCGGGAGCCGACCCAGCCGCACCGCGGTCAGCGCGACGACATTGGTCGAGCGCGGGCCGCCGTCGATCGCCGCGAGCTCGCCGAAGCTGTCGCCCGGCCGCAGCTCCGAGAACGCCACCTCGCGCCCGCTGCTGGCATAGGTGGTCGCGCGCACCCGGCCGGCGAGGATGAAATAGACGTCGTTGTCGTGGTCCTCGATGCTGACGATCGAGGTGCCGGCCGCGACCGACAGCTCGCTCCAGTGCGCGGTCAGCGCGGCAAAGCCGTCGGGCCCGCAGGCACGCAGCATGCTGCCCGGGGGCAGGGTCTCCCAGATGCCGTTGTCCATTGGCCCCGTCCCCCCAAGGGATGGTGTTCACAGGCGCGCCACACGCCGGGTCTTCACCTTTTCTTAACCGAATTTCCGTAGCTCTCAAGGCACAGGTGGCGGTGGGCACGAATTCGCGCCCGGTCACGGCGGTCTCCGGTCCCCGGACCGGGCCGGTGTTGTTGAGTGGAGTGGTGTTGGCGTTGCGTAGGCGGACGGTTTCCCTTTCGGGCCGTCCGCGCAACGGCGTTGGCGCGGGGCGAGGCCCCCGGCGCCGCAGCTCGGCCCGGCCCCGGGTGCCGCAGCTCGGCCCGGCCCCCGACGCCGCTACCGGCCTCACCCCCGGTGCCACAGCTCGGCCAGGCCCCCGACGCCGCTACCGGCCTCACCACTGGCGGCGCAGTTCGGCCTCGCCGCCGGCGCCGCAGTCGGCCTCGCCCCCGGCGCCTCCTCGCGCCGCAGCTCGGCCTGGCCGCCCCGGCGCGCCCTCGCGGCGCAACCGGCCAACCCTCGCCTGCGCGCTCCGCAGCGCCGCCCGGCCGCCTCACCCGCCTCGACGCACCCCACAGCGCAGCAGCCTGCCAGCCGCGCCAGCCCTGACCCGCCCGGAAGCGCCGCCGGCCTGCCCGCCGCGCCCGCCTCAGCGCGCCTCATAGCGCCGCCGGCCTGACCACCTCGCCAGCCTCGGCGCGCCCCGTGGCACCGCGGCCTGGACGCCTCACCCGCCCCGGCGCGCGCCCACAGCGCAGCGGCCTGCCCGCCGCACCCGCCCTGGCGCGCCCCGCAGTGCCGCAGGCCTGCCCGCCGCCCCCGCCGCGACCCGCGTTGCAGCGCTACCGGCCCGACGACCTCGCCTGCCTCGACGCGCGCCGTGGCGCGGTCTTCATGCCCGCCTCACCCGCTTCGGCACGCCTTGTCGCGCGGCCGGCCCTGCTGCCTCACCCGCCCCAGCGCCCTGCAGCGCAACCGGCCTGACCGCCTCGCCTGCCTCGACGCGCCACGTAGCGCAACCGGCCCGGGTGCCTCATCCGCCCCGGCGCGACGCAGCGCAGCCGGCCCCGTCGCCTCACCCTCCTCCGAGGGTCTGGTAGCGCCGCCGGCCTGCCCGCGGCGCCCGCCCCGGTGCGCCTGTTAGCGCCGGCGGTCCGGTCGCCTCAGCCGCCCCGGCGCGCCCCGAAGTGCCGCCGGCCTGCGAGCCTCACCCGCCTCGGCGCGCCCCGAAACGTCCGGCCGAACCGCCGCCCCGGGAGGTGCCGGGCCGTGCGCGCCAGCTTCCCTCCGCGCCCCTGCATGCCGCGGCAGCGGAGGCGCAGATCACTCCGCCCGGCGGTGTTCTCCGCCGGCGTGCCTGCACCTCCTTCCTGCAGCGCACCAGCATCGCCCGGCTGCGATGTGCGCCGGCGGTGCGCGTTAGTCGCTCTCGCCGAAGCCGCGCCCCGACAGCGCGCGGCCGAAACACCGCCTCGCGCTGCGCCCGGTGCGCATGGCCACGACACCGCCCCTCGGTGCCTCCCGGCGGTGCGCGGCCACAATGCCGCCCGGTGGTGCACCCCTGCGCCACACGGCGGCAGCTTGGTCCCGGCAGGGAGCCCCACGGCATGCGGCGCCGTTGCCGCCAGTGGCGTGCCACCACGGCGCGGGTTTTGTCCTCACGGGGTTACGGACAGCGTGTCCATGGTGCGCGCGCCTTGCCGCCTGGCGATGGCCTCCGGCCGCGCGCCTGCATCGCCCATTGGCGATGTGCGCCAGCGGTGCGAGCGGATCGCACCCCTCGGACCCGTGGCCGTGCGGCGCGCGGTCGCAACACCGCCCCGCGATGCGCTCCGGTGCGTGTGTCCACAATATCGCCCCACAGTGCATCCGGGCGGTACGTCGCCTCAATGCTGCCCAGCGATGCGCCCCCGCGGCACGCGGCAGCAGCCATGCTCCGACAGGATGCCTCATGGCGTACGGCGCTGTCGCCGCCGGCGACATCTCTCCGCGCGGCGGGCAAGCACCCCTCCGGACGGCGTGCCCCATGGGGCGCGTGCCTCGCCCCCTGACGTTGCCCTCCGGCCGCACGCCTGCATCGCCCTCCGGTGACCTGCGCCAGCGGTGCGAGCGGTTCGCTCCCCTCGGACCCGTGGCCGTGCAGCGCGCGGTCGCAACACCGCCCCGCGATGCGCTCCGGTGCGTTGTCCACAATATCGCCCCACAGTGCGTCCGGGCGGTACGCTGCCTCAATGCTGCCCAGCGGTGCGCGCCCGCGGCACGCGGCAGCAGCCATGCTCCGTCAGGACGCCTCATGGCGTGCGGCGCTGTTGCCGCCAACGGCATCTCTCCGCGCGGCGGGCAAGCACCCCTCCGGACGGCGTGCCCCATGGGGCGCGTGCCTCGCCCCCTGACGATGCCCTCCGGCCGCGCGCCTGCATCGCCCATTGGTGCCGTGCGCCGGCGGTGTACGCGGATAGATCTCCCCCGAAACCGTACGCCGACATCGCGCGGCCGCAAGACCGCCCTGCGATGCATTCCGGTGCCAGTGGCCACGAGATCGCCCCGCGGTGCGTATTGCCGGTGCGCGGCGGCATCTCTCCCGCGACAGGGGGGCCTTGTCGCTCAGCGCTGTTGCCGCCGGCGGCGCGCCACTCCGGCGCGGTTGTGCGTCCTTCCGGACAGCGTGCCCCACGGCGCGCGCGTGCCTCGCCGCTTGACGATGCCCTCCGGCTGCACGCCTGCATCGCCCGCCTACAATGTGTGCTGGCGGTGTGCGCGGATCGCTCCTCGCGAGACCGTGCCACGGCGGCGTGCGGCCGCAATGCTGCGCCGCGGTGCGTTTCGGCGGTGCGCGGCTGCAGTGCAGCCCCCGCAACGTGCCGGAGTGGCGCGCGGCTGGAACCTTGTCCCGGCAGGGTGCCTCACGGCGCGCGGTGCTGTTGCCCCGCCGGCGGCGTGTCCCTGCGCTGCGGGCAAGCCTGTCCCGGACGGCGTGTCCGACGGTGCGCGTGCATCACGGTCCTTGATAGGGGTTCCGGTGGCGCGGCTGCATCGCGCCTCCGGCAGCATGCCCTGCGGGGCGCTTGCGCCATGCGCCCGGCCGAACCGGTCCGGCGGCACGCCAGCACCGTCCGCCGGCAGTGGGCTCCGGTGGTGCGGCTGCGTCGCGCCTCTGGCAGGTTGCCCTGCGGGGGGCTCGCGCCACGTTCCCTGCCGAACCGGTCCGGTGGCACGCCAGCACCGCCCGCCGGCAGAGGGCTCCGGTGGCGCTGCTGCATCGCGCCTCCGGCAGCATGCCCTGCGGGGGGCTTGCGCCACGCTCCCTGTCAAACTGGTCTGGCGGCACGCCTGCACCGTCCGCCGGCAGTGTGCTCCGGTAGTGCGTCTGCATCGTGCCTCCGGCAGCATGTCCTGCGGGGTGCTTGCGCCATGCTCCCTGCCGAACGCCAGCACCGCCCGCCGGCAGAGGGCTCCGGTGGTGCTGCTGCATCGCGCCTCCGACAGCATGTCCTGCGGGGTGCTTGCGCCATGCTCCCTGCCGAACCGGTCCGGTGGCAGGCTCGCTTCGTTCTCCGGCAGTGTGCTTCGGTGGCGCGGCTGCATCGGGCCTCTGGCAGGTTGCCCGCGGGGGCCCGCGTCAGGCTCCCGGCCAAACCGGTCCGGCGGCACGGCCTGCCTTGCTTTCCGGTGACCTGCGCTGGCGGCGCGTCTGCATCGTCCTCCGGCCCGGACGGCGTGCCTCGACCGTGCGCGGCTTCGCGGTCCCTGGTGGCGGGGTCCGGCGGGGTGCGTGCGTCGCCCGCCCGGGCAGCGTGTTGTGGCGGGGCGCCGGGGCAGGGCGCGGCTGATCCGGGTGGGGGCGTGGCGGCACGGCGGGCGCGGCGGCGGGCGCGGCGACGACTGCGGCGCGGGGCGCGTCCTGTCCGGCGCCGCAGGGCCGGTGCGGCGGTTCCGGCGGCGCGGCCGCCCGGGATGGGCCCCGGCGCCCGCGGCGGCGTGCGGCTCAGCGCACCACCGCCAGCACCGCGCGGCGGCGGGCGATCTCGGTGCCGTCGCGGCGGATCACCGCGAGGCCCTCGTAGCGGCCCTCCGGCCAGGCGCCGCGCGCCTTGCGCCCGACCCCGCGGAAGAGCTGGGCGCGGTTCCGCGGCAGCGGGTCCTCGGCCTCGGCCAGCACCGCGCCGTCCGGGCCGTAGAGCGTGAGCGCGAGCCGGTCGCCGGCGAGCAGCCCGAAGGCCGAGACCCAGAACACCAGCGCCGGCGCATCGGCGGGCAGCGCGTCGCGGGCGACGGTGCCGGCGCGCACCTCGGCATAGTCCGGCATCCGGTCGAGGAAGCCGTGCCCGAGCAGCCCGCCGGGGGGATGGGGCAGGGGCTCGGCCCAGAGCGCGGCGCCGCCGCTGCCGCAGGGGGTGTCGGCGGTCTGCCCGTCGAAGGGGTCGACCGGGCGGCCCTCCGGATCGCGCAGCGCGAAATGCAGGTGCGGGAACTCGGTGGCGCCGGAGAGGCCGATGCGCCCGAGCCGCTGGCCGGCGGTCACCCGGTCGCTCCTGCGCACGGCGATGCTGCCCTCGGCGAGGTGGCAGTACTGGGTCTCCCAGCCGCCGTCATGGCGGATCGCGACGCCGTTGCCGCAGTCCCGCCCGGCGAGCGCCGGGGCCTCCGGGTCGCCGAGCCGGCGGTCCGGCATCCCGTCGCGCAGGCCGCGCACCACGCCGGGCGCGGCGGCCAGCACATCGACGCCGCGCAGCATCGCGGCACGGTCGACGAGGCGGATATCGGTGCCCTTGTGCCCGTCATAGACGAGCTGGCCGCAGCGGTGATCGGCGGCGCCGGGGCCGGGGTCGCGGTCGGTGAGCTGCTGGATGTGGCAGTCGGTGCCGAGGCTGCAGGCGGCGGGGAAGGCGAGGCCGGGCGGCCCGGCCAGCGCCTCCGGGGCGAGCGCGGCGAGCAGGGCGAGCGCCGCGCCGGCGCGGGCCCCGAGCCCCACCCACCCCGGCCGGCGCCGCGCCCGGTGGCAGGGCTCACGCTCCCCCACCGCTCGGGGCCCGCGCCGGCGCGGCGGCGTTGCACGAGGGATCGGAGGGTGCATCTGGCGGCTCCGCTGGAGGGGAGGAGGGGGCGGGCGCGCATCCCGGGCTGGGGGGCCGCGGGACGGCGGTGCCTGGCGCCGCGCTGCCCGGGCGGGTGGGGCCCGGGATGCGCGCCCGCCGGCGCCGCGTGCGGCGAGGCGGGGACGGGAGGAGCGGAGACGGGCGCCCCGGGCCGGCCGGGGCGCCCGCGGTCACTCGGCGGTGAGCAGCGGCGGCTTGCCGCCCTCGAGCTTCGGCGGGTCCGGCGGCAGCAGCTCGAGCGCCAGCTTGCCGTCGCGCACCACCACCTTGACGAGGCCGCCGGCGGCGAGCTTGCCGAACAGCAGCTCCTCGGCCAGCGGCTTCTTGATGTTCTCCTGGATCACGCGGCCCAGCGGGCGGGCGCCCATGCGGTTGTCGTAGCCCCGCTCGGCGAGCCATTCGGCGGCCGGCTTGCTCAGCTCGATGGAGACGTTGCGCTCCATCAGCTGGGCCTCGAGCTGCAGCACGAACTTGTCGACCACCTGCAGGATCACGTTGCGCGGCAGCGCGCCGAAGGAGATCACCGCGTCGAGCCGGTTGCGGAACTCCGGGCTGAAGGTGCGCTCGATCGCCTCCTCGTCGTCGCCCTCGCGGCTGTCGCGGCCGAAGCCGATGGCGGCGCGGGCGAGATCGGTGGCCCCGGCATTCGAGGTCATGATCAGGATCACGTTGCGGAAACTCACCGACTTGCCGTTGTGGTCGGTCAGCTTGCCGTGGTCCATCACCTGCAGCAGGATGTTGAACACGTCCGGATGCGCCTTCTCGATCTCGTCGAGCAGCAGCACGCAATGCGGGTGCTGGTCGACGCCATCGGTCAGCAGCCCGCCCTGGTCGAAGCCGACATAGCCCGGCGGCGCGCCGATCAGCCGGCTGACCGAGTGCTTCTCCATGTATTCCGACATGTCGAAGCGCAGCAGCTCGACCCCGAGGATCGAGGCGAGCTGGCGGGCCACCTCGGTCTTGCCGACGCCGGTGGGGCCGGCGAACAGGTAGTTGCCGATCGGCTTCTCCGGCTCGCGCAGCCCGGCGCGGGCGAGCTTGATCGCCGAGGCCAGCGCCTCGATGGCGTCGTCCTGGCCGAACACCACGCGCTTCAGGTTGGACTGGAGATCGCGCAGCACCTCGGCATCGTCCTTGCTGACCTGCTTCGGCGGGATCCGGGCGATCTTGGCGACCACCTCCTCGATCTGGGTCTCGCCGATGGTCTCCGAGCGCTCGGCCTTGGGCTTGAGATGCTGCGCCGCGCCGGCCTCGTCGATCACGTCGATCGCCTTGTCGGGCAGCTTGCGGTCGTTGATGTAGCGCGCCGAGAGCTCGACCGCCTGCTTGATCGCCTCGGGGGTGTAGACCACCGAGTGGTGCTTCTCGAAGAACGGCTGCAGGCCGCGCAGGATCTCGGTGGCGTCGTCCTTCGAGGGCTCGGTCACGTCGATCTTCTGGAACCGCCGGCTGAGCGCGCGGTCCTTCTCGAAATGCTGGCGGAACTCGTTGTAGGTGGTGCTGCCCATGCAGCGCAGGGTGCCCTGCTGCAGCGCCGGCTTGAGCAGGTTCGAGGCATCCATCGCGCCGCCGGTGGTGGCGCCGGCGCCGATCACGGTGTGGATCTCGTCGATGAACAGGATCGCGTCCGGGTGATCCTCGAGCTCCTTGATGACGTTCTTCAGCCGCTCCTCGAAATCGCCGCGATAGCGGGTGCCGGCGAGCAGCGCGCCCATGTCGAGCGAATAGATCGTGGTGCTGGAGAGCACCTCCGGCACCTTGCCCTCGACCACCTTCTTGGCCAGCCCCTCGGCGATCGCGGTCTTGCCGACGCCGGGATCGCCGACCAGCAGCGGGTTGTTCTTGCGCCGGCGGCAGAGCACCTGGATGCAGCGCTCGACCTCGGCCTCGCGGCCGATCAGCGGGTCGATCCGGCCCTGCGTCGCCTTGGCGTTGAGATCGACGCAGAACTTGCCGAGCGCGGTCTCGTCGGCCTTGGGCTCGGTGTCGGTCTCGGCCTCGGCTTCCGGCTCGTCGGCGCCGCGCACCACCCGGCTCTCGCCATAGGCGGGGTCCTTGGCGATGCCGTGCGAGATGTAGTTGACCGCGTCGTAGCGGGTCATGTTCTGCTCTTGCAGGAAATAGGCGGCATGGCTCTCGCGCTCGTTGAAGATCGCGACGAGCACGTTGGCCCCTGTCACCTCCGAGCGGCCTGAGCTCTGGACATGGATCGCGGCGCGCTGGATCACGCGCTGGAATCCGGTCGAGGGCGCCGCCTCCGAGCTGTCGTTGTCGTAGACCAGCGCCTCGAGCTCGTTGTCGACGAAGCGGGTCAGGGTGGTGCGCAGCTCGCCGAGATCGACCGAGCAGGCCCGCATCACGCGCGCGGCATCCGGCTCGTCGACGAGGGCCAGCAGCAGGTGCTCGAGGGTGGCGAGCTCGTGACGGCGCGCGTTGGCGAAGCCGATCGCGCGGTGGATCGCGTCTTCGAGACTTGCGGTAAGCGACGGCATCGCGGACTCCTTCCTAGCCTAGGGGCTGTGGGGAACACGGCCGGAAAGGCCAGTCCCTCCCAGATAGTTTGGGCCTGAGCGGCTTGCGATCAAGAAGAAGTTTGCAGCGCAAGCGTTGCGAAGCCGTGAGCGGGGCGCGCCCTTATTCCCAAAGCGGCGCGGGATCAAGCCCCCCGTCACTCCTTCTCCATCGTGCACTGCAACGGGTGCTGGTTCGAGCGGGCGCAGTCCATCACCTGGGTCACCTTGGTCTCGGCGACCTCGTAGGGGTAGACGCCGACCACCGCGACACCCTTGGTGTGGACGGTCATCATCACGTGATAGGCGCTGTCGGTGCTCATGTTGAAGAACCGCTCGAGCACGTAGACGACGAACTCCATCGGCGTGTAGTCGTCGTTGAGCAGCAGCACCTTGTAGAGCGAGGGCCGCTTGGTCTGCGCCCGGGTCTTGACCGCGATGTCGGTGCCGGGGCCGGCCGGGCCCTTCGGCTCGTCGTCCTCGGGGCTGGCCAGGCGCGGGGCCGGGCCGGGCCGGAAAAGCGTTCCGGGAAGCTGCCGTGCTAGCTGCATGTCCATCACGCCGTCCGCTCTGTCGTCATCCTGTCTCACCGGGCTGAATATATCCATGCGGTGCGACGAGAAAAGGGGGCCGGGGCCCCCTTTTCGCTGTCCCTCGATGTTCTTGGTCCGGCTCAGGCGAGCTCGGACTTGACCATGTCGCTGGCGGCGGTGAAGCGCGCGTTCAGCGGCTCGAAGATCTCCTTGGTGGCGGAGGTCATCATCTCGTTGAGCTTGGTCGCCTCGGCGACATAGGCCTCGAGGGCCGATTTCGCGAAGGTGGTCTGCTTCTCGAAGAACTCGGTCATCGACTTGGCGCCGGTCATGTCCTTCGCGGCGGCCAGGCCGTCCTCGTAGGACCGCTTGGCATAGGCGGCGATCTCGGCGTTCATCTCCTCGGCGGCCTTGGCGGCACGCTTCGAGGACGCGACGACGGCCTCGACGTTCTCGCGCGAGAAGTTGCTGACGTCCTCGACCGACTGGGTCATCTTCTCCACAGAGGTCTCCATGGTTTTCTGGGCTTCGGCGGTGAACTCTTCGACGGTGCGGGTGGCTTCGGTGTTCATAATATGATCCTCGCTTTCTGGTCTCGGGCGCTCGGGACCATCCGGCGGCGCCCCGTGTATCACAGGAGCGAAGATGGGGCCTGTGCTGCACTGCGTCAAGAGAGATTTGCTGCGCTGCACAAAAAATTCCGAAGGGCCCTCGCGCCCGCCCGCCCGTCCGCCCCGCCGGCGCCGCGGCGCGCCCCCGCTTCGCCCCCGGCCCGGCCCCGGCTCGCCCCCCGGTTTGCCTCCCGCTTCGCCCCCGGCCCGGCCCCGACTCGCCGCCGGCCCACTCCCGACCCGCCGTGGAATTTCCTTGCATTGCCGTAGCAAAGAGGGATTCTCTAAAGTCACGGCCTATGCTAGGCTGGCAGAACAGGCAGGCACGGCAACGGGGTGTTAACGATCCCGGCAACATAACGATAACCCCCACCAGAGGGGCGAAGAGGCAAGCGATGGTGCAGGAGATACCGCGGGCAGTCCGCAGGCTATTCGGAATCATGGCGGTGGCGCTCTCGGTCGCGCTGGGGGCGGGGCTCGCGGCCCCCGGCCCGGCGGCGGCCGCGCCCTATGCCGCCATCGTCATGGACATGCGAACCGGCAAGGTCGTCCACGCCCGCGGCGCGGACCGGCGCCAGCACCCGGCCTCGCTGACCAAGCTGATGACGCTCTATCTCGCCTTCGAGGCGCTCGAGACCGGCCAGCTCCGGCTCGACCAGAAGGTGCGGATCTCGCGCAAGGCGGCGCGCCAGCCGCCCTCCAAGCTGGGCATGCGCCCGGGCCAGCGGGTCAGCGTGCGCAGCCTGATCCGCGCCACCGCAATCAAGTCCGCCAACGACGCCGCGATGGCGCTGGCCGAGGCGATCGGCGGCAGCCAGCGCGGCTTCGCCCGGCTGATGACCAACAAGGCCCGCGATCTCGGCATGGCGCAGACCACCTTCCGCAACCCGCACGGGCTGACCCAGTCGGGGCACCTCTCCACCGCGCGCGACATGGCGCAGCTCGCGCGCGCGCTCTATTTCGACTTCCCGCAATACTACAACATCTTCGGCCGCCGCTCGGCCACCGCCGCCGGCAAGCGGGTCTACACCACCAACCGCCTGCTCGCGAGCTACAGCGGCGCGGAGGGGATGAAGACCGGCTACACCCGCGCCGCCGGCTACAACCTCGTGGCGGCGGCGAAGCGCGGCAACCGGCGCGTCGTCGCCGTGCTGATGGGCGGCAAGAGCTCGCGCTGGCGCAACCAGCGCATCGCCCGGCTGCTCGACATGGGCTTCAAGCGGGTGCCGGCGCGGGTCGCCGAGATCCCGCCGCAGCGGGCCGGCAAGGGCGACGGCGCGGTGGCGAAGGCGCCGCTGCCGCAGCCGAGGCCCGGCGCCGCCGCCACCGGCATCGCCGCGCTCGGCTCGGCGCTCGCCAGCCCGGCCGCCGCCGCGGCGCGCGATCTCAGCCGCCACGCGCCGCTCTATGCCGAGCTGCCGCGCCCGGCGCCCGGCCGGCGCGCGGCACGGCCCGAGCCGAAGACCGTGCGGCTCGCCTCGGCCGGCAGCCTCGTGGTGCCGGCGGGCGGCGTGCCGGTGCCGGCGGCGCGGCCGCGCGGCGCGGCGGGGGACTGGCAGATCCAGCTCGGCGCCTATCGCGACCGGCAGAGCGCCGAGCGGCGCGTGCGCACCATCGCCAGCGCCGGCATCCCGGTGCTGAGCGAGGGCAGCCCGGCGATCGCCCAGCGCCGCCGGGCGGGGCGCGCGATGTATCTCGTGCGGGTGCAGGGCCTCGGCGCGGACGAGGCCCGCAGCGCCTGCAGCCAGCTCGAGGCCTCGGGCAAGGACTGCATGGCGATCGCGCCCAGCCGCTGATCCGCCAGGATCCGGGACGACGGGGCAGGCGCCTGCGCCCGCCCCACCCCGCCGCCCGGAGCCGGACCGCAAAACCCGCCCCGCTTCGGCGAAACGCCCCCCTCTCCAGCAGCCTCCAGGGCGCCGCGTCCGGCGTCGCGCAGGCCGGCACCGGTCTCCCGCGGCGCGGCGGCGGGCGTTTCGCGGGCCCCGGCGGAGGGGCGCCCGTTGCAGCCGGTGCACACTTCGAAACGCGCCGCGGGCGGGGCGGGGGCGAGACAGGGCGACGCCGGACGCGGCGCCCTCGAGGCGGCCGGAGAAGGGGCGCGGCGGTTGTGCAGGGCCCCGCCCGGCGCCGCCGCGCCGCCAGGGGCCGGTCACTCGTGCTTCGTGCGGCAAAGGCGCCGGTTGCCACCGGGCGGATCGGCGGGACCGCGCCGCGGGCGGGACGACGGCCACGCGGCGCCCGGCCCGGCGCGGCGCTCCGCCCGCGGTCTCAGCGCCGGCCGATCGAGCTGTAGGCGAAGCCCGCCGCGCGCGCCTCGGCCGGGCGGTAGACGTTGCGCAGGTCGACCAGCACGTCGCCGTGCATGGCCGCCTTCAGCCGCACGAGGTCGAGCGCGCGGAACGCGTTCCACTCGGTCAGCAGCACCAGCGCATCCGCCTCGGCCGCCGCGGCATAGGGGTCGGCCTCCCAGATCACCCCGGGCAGCAGCGCCTCGCCCTCCTTGCGGCCCTCCGGATCGCAGACCCGCACCTCGGCGCCGGCGCCGATCAGCGCCGGCACGATGGTCAGCGCCGGCGCGTCGCGCATGTCGTCGGTGTTGGGCTTGAAGGTGACGCCGAGCACGCCGATGCGCCGGCCGGCGACGCGGTCGTCCATCGCCAGCATGATGCGCTCGACCATCGCCCGCTTGCGCGCCGCGTTGACCTCCATCACGGTCTCGACGATGCGCACCGGCGCGGCGTGCTGGCGCCCGGTCTGGGCCAGCGCCGCGGTGTCCTTGGGGAAGCAGGAGCCGCCATAGCCCGGGCCCGGATGCAGGAATTTCGGCCCGATGCGCCCGTCGAGCCCGATCCCCTTGGCGACCTGCTGCACGTCGGCGCCGGTCTTCTCGCAGAGATCGGCGATCTCGTTGATGAAGGTGATCTTGGTCGCCAGGAAGGCATTGGCGGCATACTTGATCATCTCGGCGCTCTCGACATCGGTGAACAGCACCGGCGTCTCGCGGAGGTTGAGCGGGCGGTAGATCTCGTTGAGCACCGCCTGCGCGCGCGGGCTGGCGGTGCCGCAGACCACGCGGTCGGGGCGCATGAAATCCTCGATCGCCGCGCCCTCGCGCAGGAATTCGGGGTTGGAGGCGATGTCGACATCGGCCTCCGGCGCGACCTCGGCGATGATCCGGCCGACCTCGCGGTTGGTGCCCACCGGCACGGTCGACTTGGTGACCACCACCGTGTAGCCGCTGAGATGCCGCGCGATCTCGCGCGCCGCGGCATAGACGAAGGTGAGATCGGCATGGCCGTCGCCGCGGCGGGTCGGGGTGCCGACGGCGATGAACACCGCGTCGGCCTCGGCCACCGCGCCGGCCAGGTCGGTGGAGAAGGCGAGCCGCCCGGCGGCGGTGTTGCGGGCCAGCAGGTCGTCGAGCCCGGGCTCGAAGATCGGCACCCGGCCGGCCCTCAGCTCCTCGATCTTGGCGGCGTTGTTGTCGACGCAGACGACATCATGCCCGAAATCCGAGAAGCAGGTGCCGGAGACGAGGCCGACATAGCCCGACCCGATCATCACGATCCGCATGGCATCCTCCGCCGTTTGCCAGATGGCTCCCCGGGGAACGCGGCCTCAGCGGACCGGGCCGACCCCGGGCAGTTTGAGCGCCTTCACCATGTCGCGCACTTCCTGCCGCGCAGCGATATGGCTGAGGGTGAGATTGATGAAGCCGGACTGCTTGAGATCGAGCAGGGTCAGCCCGTTGAGAAACAGCTCACGGAAGATCACCCGCTCGGAGAAGCCGGGCACGATGCGGAAGCCGATCCGCGAGGCCAGGTCCTCGAGCACGTTGGAGACCTTGCGCTTGTTGCGGCTCTCGAGCTGGGCCATGCGGTTGCGCAGCACCACCCAGTCGGTCGGGCCGAGGCGGGCCGAGGCGCGGCGCTGGCGCGAGGTCCAGACCATCTCGGAATAGACCGAGGGGCCCTTGACCTTGTTGGTCGCCGGATCGACCCGGCCGAGCAGGTCGAAATCCACCATCGAATCGTTGATCGGGGTGATCAGCGTGTCGGCCGCGGCATGGGCCGACTGGGTCAGCGCGCTGACCGCGCCGGGGGTGTCGATCACGATGAAGGCGCAGGTCGAGGAGAGCTTGTCGATGGCGCCCTCGAGATTGGCCCGGTCCTCCTCGTTCGCGGTCTCGCGATGCGAGGCGCCGGAGCGGGCCAGCTCGATCATCCGCGGCAGCTTGAGCGGCGTGCCCTCGCGCGCGCCGTAGGCGTGGCGGTTCTCGAGATAGCGGAAGAAGCTCTTCTGGCGCAGGTCGAGGTCGAGCGCGCCGACCTCGTGGCCGTCACGCAGCAGCGCCACGAGAAGGTGCATCGCGGTGGTCGACTTGCCGGACCCGCCCTTCTCGTTGCCGAGCACGATCACATGCGCTCGCGCCATCGCGCCGCCACCCCTCGTCTGGCGCGGGCCGCGGTCGGCCGGGCCCGCCTGCTTCGGGCGCCCCCGGGGCGCCCGCGATCAGAAGCCGAAGCCCTCGAACTTCTTCTTGAACTTGGAGACCCGGCCGCCGGCATCCATGAGCCGCTGGTTGCCGCCGGTCCAGGCCGGATGCACGGTGGGGTCGATCTCGAGCGCGATCGTGTCGCCCTCGGCGCCATAGGTCGAGCGCATCTGGACGATGTCGCCATTGGTCATCTTGACGTCGACGACGTGGTATTCGGGATGGATGTCGGCTTTCATCGGTCGGATCTCTCGTCTGGCGGGTCGCAACTCTGCCGGCGGGTCGGTGCCCGGCGGCGCAGCAATTCGGAACCGGCCTGATAGGCGATTTGGCGCCGGCCTGCAAGTCCCCGCAAGGCGCGGGGCGGCGGCGGCGCCCAGGTTTACGCGAACGTCAGCATATCGGGTGCCGCGCGGGGCGAATCAAGCCTTATCCGCCATGTCAATAAAAATAATCTTCAGAGCGCGAAAATTTTCCTTGGCCCCGCGATTGCCCGGAGCATGACCGGGCAGCGCTCGCCGACGAGCCCCCCGGAGACACGGACCAAGCGAAAGGACAAGACCGATGGACATGAAGCACATTCGCCCGATCCGCGCCCAGGCCAACAAGGTTCGCCGGGCGATCGACAAGCTGATGCAGACCGAGGAGCAGCTCTGCCGCCAGCTCAACAACCCGAATCTCTCGGAGGAGGAGCTGGCGCCGATCCGCCGCCGCTTCGACCGGGCGAACAGCGAGCTGGAGCGCGAGTTTGCCCGGCAGGACCGGCTGCTGATCGCCGCCGCCCGCCAGGAGGGCAAGTGAGCGATGCCGGCGGCGGGGCTCAGCCCTCGCCGTCGGCCCCGTTGGCCCTGTCGGCCCCGCCTGCCCCGTCGGCCGCCCCGCGCTTCGGTGCCGGGCGGCCGATCCACAGCAGCACCGGCACCGCCAGCAGCGGCGTCACCACGATGCCGGCGACGAAGCAGGTGAACGGGTTGCGCCCCTGCCGGCGCCCGATCCAGGCGGCCAACGCGGCGCCGCCGATCCAGACGGCATAGAAGACCAGGCGGTCGGTCTCGGGCATCGGGCCTCCTCAGGCGGTGCCGTAATGCGCCTCGTAGAGCGGCGCCAGGCTGTGCTCGGAGAACAGCGAGCTGACCGAGGTATCCTTGCTGACATTGACGATGGCCTGGGCGAACAGCGGCGCCACCGAGACCACGCGGATGTTCGGCGCCGCGCGCACCGCCTCGGTCGGGGCGATCGAATCGGTGATCACGAGGCTCGACATCACCGAGGAGCTGATGCGCTCCACCGCCGGGCCCGAGAGCACGCCGTGCGAGATGTAGGCATGGACCTCGGCGGCGCCCTCGTCCTTCAGCAGCTTGGCCGCCTTGCAGAGCGTGCCGGCGGTGTCGCAGATGTCGTCGACGATGATGCAGGCCTTGCCCTCGACATTGCCGATCAGCACCATCTCGTCGATCACCCCGGCGCGCGGGCGGTTCTTGTCGACGATGGCGAGCCCGGCATCGATCCGCTTGGCCAGGTCGCGGGCGCGCACCACGCCGCCGACATCGGGGCTGACCACGGTGATCCCGGCCTCCGGCTTCAGCCGGTGCTTGATGTCGAGCGCGAACAGCGGCGCCGCATAGAGGTTGTCGACGGGAATGTCGAAGAAGCCCTGGATCTGCCCGGCATGCAGGTCGAGGGTCAGCACCCGGTCGATGCCGGCGGCCTCGATCATGTTGGCGACCAGCTTGGAGGAGATCGGCGTGCGCGCCGAGGTCCGCCGGTCCTGCCGGGCATAGCCGAAATAGGGCATCACCGCGGTGATCCGCTTGGCCGAGGAGCGGCGCAGCGCATCGGTGATGATGAGCAGCTCCATCAGGTTGTCGTTGGCCGGCTTCGAGGTCGGCTGCACGATGAAGACGTCCTCGCCGCGGACATTGTCGTGGATCTCGACCCAGACCTCGCTGTCGTTGAAGCGCTCGACCCGCGCCGAGGTCGGCCCGAACTGCCCGCCCTGGTGCACCCCGATGCGCCGGGCGATGGCCTCGGCCAGCGGTGCATTGGCATTGCCCGCGATGATCTTCATTTCGTCGGATGGCCGCATCTCTTCCCCCACACGCCGCGCTCCGCCCCCGCCGCCGGGCCCGCGCCCGCGCAACCGGCGGAGAGTCGGGCGCCTTCTTGCACACCGCCGGCGATGCCGCAAGGCGGGCCCGCCGCCTCCCCCACCCCTGCGATGTCGCGGCGGTTGCGAGGACATCGTGGCCCACCCATGGTCGGCGGCGGGGCGGGGCGGGCTCAGCCGCCGGCGAAATAATCCTCGGCGGCGACGAATCCGGCGAGCCGCGCGGCCTCGCCCCAGGCCTTCTGGCGCCGGTCCGGGCCGATCAGCACCACGGTGTCGCCGGGCAGCCGCTGCAGGTCGAGCACCGCGCGGATCGCCCGGCGCCGGGCGCCGTTGCTCGGCTCCGGGTCGGGCAGCGGGCCGCGGGCGGCGAAGGCGATGCCCAGCGCCTCGGCCGGGGCCCGCGCCGCGCCGCCGCGCCCGGCCAGCAGCAGCCGCTCGCCGGGCGCGAGGCCGCCGAGCCGGGCCTGGCGCAGCGCCGCCGGGGCGGCCAGCAGGGCGCCGCCGGTCAGCAGCAGCGCCGCGACGTCGCGCCCGGTGCCGAGGCGGATCGAGGCATAGACCGGGTAGGGCAGCCCCAGCGCCGCGGCCCGCGCCACATGCCGGCGGACGAGCTCGAGCGGCGCCTTCGGCAGCCCCTCGGCCCGCGCCTTCTTCCAGGCGAAGGCCCGCCAGGCGCGCCCGGCGTCGAGCGGCGGGCCCTGGTTGTGCCCGAGCCGGGAGCCCGACTGCCAGCTGCCCGCCGCCTTCTCGCCCGCCGGTCTCGTGCTTGCCGTCGTCCCGCCTGCCATCTTCGTGCCCGCTGTTTTCGCGCCTGCCGTTTTCGTGCCTGCCGTCATCGCCTGCTTCCCCTGTCGGCCGCCGGGCCGGTTCCGGTCTCGAGCGCCGGCGGCGCAGCGGCGCGCCCGGCGCGCAGCGCCTGCGCCGCCTCGACCTGGCGCGCGGTCTCGGCGCTCGCCGCGGTGAGCTCGGCCAGCAGCCCGGCGAGGTCGCGCCGCTCGAGCCGCGCCGCGATCCGGGCATGGCGCAGCGCGATCGCCGCGCGGTCGTGCCCGCGATAGGTCAGCCGGTTGAGCAGCGGCTGGATCGCATCGATCACCGCCGCCGCCTGCAGCGTCAGCAGCGGGTTGCCGGTGGCCTCGGCGAAGACCCGGTGGAAGCGCACATCCGAGGCGCAGAACTCGACATCCGTCGTCGCCTCCGCCCGCTGCAGCGCGATCTCCGCCCGCATCGCCGCGAGATGCCCGGCGCCGCGCCGCGCCACCGCCAGCGGCGCGCAGGCGGTGAGCAGCGCCAGCCGCGCCTCGGCCACCGCGTCGGGCGAGGTCGGGTCCATGCCGAGCATCAGGGTCAGCGTCGCCGCGGTCTGCTCGCGCGCCTCGGCCCAGCCGAGCCGGTTGACGAAGCTGCCGCCCGCGGCGCCGCGCCGGGTGCGGATCAGGTTCTGCGCCGCCAGCCGCTTCAGCGCCTCGCGCAGGGTCGGGCGCGACACCGCGAAGCGCGCCGCCAGCTCCTGCTCGCCGGGCAGCCTTGCATCCGGCCCGAGCCGGCCCTCGACGATGAGCTGGCGGATCTCCGCCGCGATGCGCTCCGGCGCCGGGGCGCCGGCGCCCTCGCGCCCGCTCTCCGCGCGCCCGGCTTCCGCGCGCCCGGTCTCCGCGCCGTCCTCGTGGTCGCTGCCGCTGCCTGCCATGCCGTTCCGCGCCATCCTGCCGCTGCTGCCCGTGCCGCACGGGCGGTGTCCTGCTCCCTTTTGCCTCAGCGAATCCGCGATGTCTTGTCAAACCGTCAAATGTCTGACCATTGTGGCGCAACCCCAGCGGCAGCACAGATGGAGGGAACCCATGCCGTTTCGCGCGCTGATCGTCGACAAGGCCGAGGACGGGACCGTCACCCCCGCGATCCAGTCCATCGAGGAGGACCGCCTGCCCGAGGCCCCGGGCGAGAGCGTCACCGTGGATGTCAGCCACACCACGCTGAACTACAAGGACGGGCTCTGCCTCACCGGCGGCGGCGGGCTGGTGCGCAAGTATCCGCATGTGCCGGGGATCGACTTCGCCGGCACCGTGCGCAGCTCCGAGGTGGCGGAGTTCTCGCCGGGCGATCCGGTGGTGCTGACCGGCTGGCGCGTCGGCGAGGCCTGGTGGGGCGGCTATGCCGAGCGGGCGCGGGTCAAGGGCAAGTGGCTGGTGCCGCTGCCCGAGGGGCTGAGCGCGGCGCAGGCGATGGCGGTGGGCACCGCGGGCTTCACCGCGATGCTGGCGGTGATGGCGCTGGAGGATCACGGGCTGAAGCCGGAGAACGGCCCGGTGCTGGTGACCGGGGCGGCCGGCGGCGTCGGCTCGGTGGCGACCGCGATCCTCGGCCGGCTCGGCTACGAGGTGGTGGCGGTGACCGGGCGGCCGGAGACCGGGGACTATCTCAGGCGCCTCGGCGCAGCGCGCATCCTGCCCCGCGACGAGATCAACGAGACGGTCAAGCGGCCGCTGGAGAGCGAGACCTGGGCGGGCTGCGTCGATGCCGTCGGCGGGGCGATGCTGGCCCGGGTGCTCGGGCAGATGAAATACGGCTGCTCGGTGGCCTCGGTGGGGCTCGCCGGCGGCGCGGCGCTGCCGGCCACGGTGATCCCCTTCCTGCTGCGCGGGGTGAACCTGCTCGGAATCGATTCGGTGATGCGCCCGCGCGCCGACCGGATCGCCGCCTGGGGCCGGATCGCCCGCGATCTCGACATGGACCTGCTCGACAGCATGACGGTCGCGGCGACGCTGGAGGAGCTGCCGGCGCTCGGGCCGAAGATCCTCGAGGGCGGGGTCAAGGGCCGCGTGGTGGTGGCGCTCTGAGCCGCCGGCGCGGCGCGGGGAGGCGGCCCGACCTTGCGGCCTCCGCCCCGGCTGCGCCGGGACGGAGATTCCCCCCTTGCTCGGTCCGTCGCTTCGCTGGACCGAGCGCCGCGGCCCCGCGGCGGCGCACCGATTGGCGATGGCGGCGCGCGCCGTGGGTGGGCCGCGATGCCCGCGAAGCCGCCGCGACGGTGCAGGGGTGGGGCGCGCGCCGCCCTGCTTGACCTCTCCCGGACCATCGCCTAATCGGGAGGCGTCCGTGCCCTGCGCGGGCTGCCGGCGGCCGCCCTGGCCGGCCGGCTCGGCTGGAAGACCTGCCTGATCGGGGTGTGCCCCTGTCCGGGCCGGCACTCCCCTGAACCGCGACCCGAGGGGAGGGCAAGACGCATGACCGCCACTGCCGACACCGACATCACCGACACCGCCGCCGCCGCACCCGCGCTCGACATCGCGCATGTCCGCGCCGCGTTCCCGGCCCTGGCCGAGCCGACGCTCGCCGGCTGGGCCTTCTTCGAGAATGCCGGCGGCTCCTATCCCTGCCGCCAGGTGCTGCGCCGGCTGACCGAGTTCTACACCCGCACCAAGGTGCAGCCCTATGCGCCCTATCCGGCCGCGCGCCGCGCCGGGGCCTGGATGGACGAGGCGGTCGAGCGGCTCGCGCCCTGGCTCGGCGTCGCGCCGGACTGGCTGCATGTCGGGCCCTCGACCAGCCAGAACACCTATGTGCTGGCGCAGGCCTTCCGGCGGCATCTCAGGGGCCGCGCCGGCGCCGAGATCGTCGTCACCGAGCAGGACCACGAGGCCAACAGCGGCGTCTGGCGCCGGCTCGCCGAGGAGGGCATCACGATCCGCGAGTGGCAGGTGGACCCCGGCACCGGCCGGCTCGACCCGGCGGCGCTCGACGCGCTGCTCTCCGAGCGCACGGCGCTGGTCGCCTTCCCGCACTGCTCCAACATCGTCGGCGCGATCAACCCGGTGGCGGAGATCACCGCGAAGGTGCGCGCCGCCGGTGCCGTCTCGGTGGTCGACGGGGTCTCCTATGCGCCGCACGGGCTGCCGGACGTGGCCGCGCTCGGGGCGGATGTCTACCTGTTCTCGGCCTACAAGACCTACGGGCCGCATCAGGGGGTGATGGTGGCCGACCCGGCGCTGGTCGACCGGCTGCCCTGCGAGGGGCACGGCTTCAACGCCGGCTACCGCGCCAAGCGGCTCACCCCGGCCGGGCCGGACCATGCCCAGGTGGCGGCGCTGGCCGGCATCGCCGACTATTTCGACGACCTGCACAGCCATCACTTCGCCAGCAACGCCGCGGCGGACGGCCGGGCCGCCCGGGTGCGCGGCCTGATGCGCGGGGCCGAGATCGCGCGGGCGGCGCCGCTGCTCGCCTATCTCGAGGGCCGCAACGATCTGCGCGTGCTCGGGCCGACCGATCCGGCCGGCCGCGCCCCCACCGTGTCGATCGCCCATGCCCGCCCCGGCGAGGCGCTGGCGGCGGCGCTGGCGGAGCACCGGATCATGGCCGGCGGCGGCGATTTCTATGCCCCGCGTGTGATCCGCGCCATGGGCGAGGACCCGGAGCACGGCGTGCTGCGGCTCTCCTTCGTGCACTATACCAGCGCGGAGGAGATCGACCGGCTGATCGCCGCGCTCGACCGGGTGCTCTGAGCGCGATGCGCATCGTCGGCGGGCGGTTCGGCGGGCATCGGCTGGCGGCTCCCGGGGCCGATGGCGGCGGCGCGGCGCATCTGCGCCCGACCTCCGACCGGGTGCGCGAGGCGCTCTTCAACCTTCTGGCGCATGGCGCCTATCCGCCGCTCGAGGGCGCCCGGGTGCTGGATCTCTTCGCCGGCACCGGGGCGCTCGGGCTCGAGGCGCTCTCGCGCGGCGCGGCGCGGGCGGTCTTCGTCGACGATTTCCCGAAGTCCCGCGCGCTGATTCGCGAGAATGTCGAGCGGCTCGGCCTCACCGGGGTCAGCAAGATCTGGCGGCGCGACGCCACCCGCCTCGGCCCGTGCCGCGACGCGCCCTTCGACCTCGTGTTCCTCGACCCGCCCTATGGCAGCGATCTCGGCCTGCGGGCGCATGGCTCGGCGCTGGCCGGGGGCTGGCTGGCGCCGGGGGCGCTGCTGGTCTGGGAGAGCCCCGCGGCCGAGCCGGCGCCGGCGCCCGAGGGCGCCGAGGCGGTGGACAGCCGCCGCTATGGCGAGAGCCGGATCACGCTGCTGCTCCAGGGCGCCGCCGCGGGCTAGCCCGTGCACCCGCCGCGGCGCTCTGCTATGAGATCGCCAGGCAGACCGGGGCGCGCACGACGGGGCAGCCCAGACAGGGAGAGACGGCCCATGAAGATCGGAGCGGAGACGCCGGCGGTGGTGACCGGGGGGGCGAGCGGCCTCGGCGAGGCCTGCGCGCGGCTGCTGGCCGGGCGCGGCGCGCCGGTGACGCTGCTCGACCGCGACGCGGCGCGCGGCCAGGCGGTGGCGGCCGAGATCGGCGCGCGCTTCGCCGAGACCGACGTCACCCGCGACGACAGCGTGGCGGCGGCGCTCGAGGCCGCGTCGGCGGCGCACGGGCCGGCGCGGATCGCCATCAACTGCGCCGGGATCGCGCCGGCGGCCAAGGTCGCGGGCTCGAAGGGCGCGCATCCGATGGATCTCTTCGAGGCGGTGGTCGCGGTCAACCTCTTCGGCACCATGCGGGTGATGGCGATGGCGGCGCAGGCGATGCGCGGGCTCGAGCCGCTTGGCGCGGACGGCGAGCGCGGGGTGATCGTCAACACCGCCTCGGTCGCCGCCTATGAGGGGCAGATCGGGCAGGCCGCCTATGCCGCGTCGAAGGGCGGCGTCGCGGCGCTCACCCTGCCGGCGGCGCGCGATCTGACCCGCGACGGCATCCGCGTCTGCGCCATCGCGCCCGGCACCTTCGCGACGCCGATGCTGAAGGCGCTGCCGGAGGAGGTGCAGGCCAGCCTCGCGCAGCAGGTGCCCTATCCCTCCCGCCTCGGCGACCCGGCGGAGTTCGCGCGCCTCGCCGGCTTCATCGTCGAGACCGCCTACATGAACGGCGAGGTGATCCGCATCGACGGCGCGATCCGCATGGGGATGCGCTGAGCGCCGCCCCGATCCCGCACCGCTGACCGCCCGGCCTGCCCCGGATTACGTCGAGGCAGTTTGATACTTCTCGTTTTCGCCGAATCCTATACAATTTCAGATGTAGTTCGTAAGTATGATTATTCAAGGAGTGAAATATGCGCAGTCTCGTTTCAGCCGTCGCCCTCTCTCTCGGTCTTGGTGCCGGTGCGGCGCAGGCGGTGGTGATCGGCGGCAGCTATGACGTCAATCCCGCCCTCGGAGTGGAGAGTTTCGGACCGGCAACCGGGAGCTACTCGACGAACTCCCACAGCTATGCCGATATCGGCGCGCTCGGGAACAACTGGGGCGGGGTGTTCATCGACGACAGCGCCGCCCAGCGCCGGCTCAACTTCCTCGGCTCCGATCCCGGGGCGGGCAACGCCAATGTCTATCTCGAGGCGTTCTTCATCAACACCATCCTCAACATTCCCGGCATCGACATCATCGCCTTCGAATCGGGCGATACCCCGACCGATGCCGCGAACAACCCGGTGCCGGCGAACGACCCGACCAACGACGAGGTGGAGAACCTCTCCGCCAGCCTCACCGGCGCGGCCGGCACGTTTGCCGATTTCACCGTGCTCGGCTTTCTCACCGATGCCCAGGTCGGCGGCTCCGCCACCAGCTTCGGCGTCTATGTGCTGGGGCTCGATCTCGGCGATCTCGGGCTGGCCGAGGGCGATTTCGTCAGCTCGCTGGTGTTCGGCAATTCGGCGAGCCTGCTCGACCACGACCCGGACATCGTCTGGGGCGGCGGCGTGACCGGGGCGGAGGGGCCGGTGGTGCCGGTGCCGGCGGCGCTGCCGCTGCTGCTCTCGGCGCTCGGGATGCTGGGCCTGCTGCGGCGGCGGGCGGCGGCCGCGCGCGCGTGACTGTTCCCTGCGGCGACGAATCCGGCTAGATGCTGGCGCGGACCGTCATGCAACCAGGGAAGGACATGCGATGATCGAGACCGGACAGAAGCTCCCCGAGGCGACGCTGCTCGAGATGACCGCGGAAGGCCCCGGCCAGGTCACCACCGCCGAGCTCTTCGGCGGCAAGACCGTGGCGCTCTTCGCGGTGCCCGGCGCCTTCACGCCGACCTGCTCCAACACCCATGTGCCGAGCTTCGTCAACGGCATGGACGCGCTGAAGGCGCGGGGCGTCGACGCGGTGGTCTGCCTCTCGGTGAACGACCCCTTCGTGATGGGTGCCTGGGGGGCCGCGACCGGCGCCTCGGAGGCCGGCATCCGCATGGTGGGCGACCCGGCGGGCGGCTTCGTCAAGGCAATGGGGCTCGACTTCTCGGCCGATGTGGTGGGCCTCGTCGGCCGCGCCAAGCGCTTCGCCGCGCTGGTCGAGGACGGCACGGTCAAGGTGCTGAAGATCGAGGACAATCCGGGCGAGGCGGGCAACACCTCCGCCGAGGCCCTGATGGCCGCGATGGCGGGCTGAGGCGCCGCCCGATCCGGCCGGCATCCGGGGGCCTTCCCCGGGCGCCGGCGCCCTGCCTGCGCGCGGTCGCCCCTGCGGCCTGTGGCCCCTGCGGCCTGTCGCCCCTGCGCCCAGTCGCCCCTGCGGCCGGTCGCCCCTGCGCTCAGTCGCCCTTGCGGAACGGCGTCATCCGCGCCAGCGCCGCGCTCTCCTCGGCGACCGCCTGGCGCTCGCCCTTGAGATAGCGCCGCACCGCCGCCTGCAGCCCCGGATGGGTCAGGTGGTGCAGCGAATGCGTGGTCACCGGCGCATAGCCGCGGGCCAGCTTGTGATCGCCCTGCGCGCCGGCCTCGACCCGGGCCAGCCCCTCGGCGATGGCGAAGTCGATCGCCTGATAGTAGCAGGTCTCGAAATGCAGGCAGGGGTGGTGCTCGGTGCAGCCCCAGTAGCGCCCGAACAGCACCTCCCGCCCGATCACGTTCATCGCCCCGGCGATCCAGCGGCCCTCGCGGGCGCAGAACACCAGGAGGATGTCGTCGCGCAGCCGCGCCTGCGCGATCTCGAAGAAGGCGCGGGTGAGATAGGGCGTGCCCCATTTGCGGCTGCCGGTGTCCTGGTAGAAGCGCCAGAAGGCGTCCCAGTGCTCGGGGCGGATGTCGTCGCCGGTGAGCCAGTGGATGGTCACGCCGTTCTCGGTGGCGCGGGCGCGCTCCTTCCGCACCGCCTTGCGCTTGCGCGAGGCCAGATCGGCGAGGAAACCCTCGAAGCTGCCATAGCCGCGGTTCTCCCAGTGGAACTGCTGGTCGGTGCGCTGCAGCAGGCCGAGCCGGCCGCCGAGGCGCCATTCCGCCTCGGTGCAGAAGGTCACGTGCAGCGAGGAGAGCTCGCTGGCCTCGGCGATCTCCACCGCCGCCTGCAGCAGCGCGCCGCGCAGGCTGTCGGCGGCCACCGGCGCATCCGGCCGCACCAGCAGCCGCGGGCCGGTGGCCGGGGTGAAGGGCACCGCCGACTGCAGCTTGGGATAGTAGTCCCCGCCGGCATGGTGGAAGGCATGGGCCCAGGAATGGTCGAAGACATACTCGCCCTGGCTGTGGCCCTTGAGATAGAGCGGCATCGCCGCCACCGCGCGCCCGTCGATGCGGGCGACGAGGTGGTGCGGCGCCCAGCCGGTCTCGGGCGTGGCCGAGCCGCTCTCCTCGAAGGCGGCGAGCCAGGCATGGGTCAGGAAGGGTTGCAGCGGGCGCCCGCCATCGGCGCGCTCGGGCGCCGCGCAGGCATCCCAGTCGGCCGCCGGGATGCTCTCCATGCCGCGGTGCAGCTCGACCTGCAGCTCGGCGCCGTCCTCCGCCGCTGGCCCGGCAGAGGGGTCCTCGGGCTCGCCATCCATCGCCGCCATCGGGGCCTCCCTCGCAACCGCAGCACAACCGAGAGGTTGGGGGATCCGGCGCCGCCGTCAAGGCCCGCGGTTCGGCCCGCGACGGGGTTCGTGACTGGGCCCGTGGCCGGGACCGTGACCGGGGTCGCGGCGAAGGCCGGGCGGCGGCGCGGGAAATGGCCCCGCCGCGCCGGCGGGGCCGGGGCGGCTCACTCCTCGCGCGCCGCCCGGTTGATATAGTCCATCATCGGCTTGACGATGTAGTTCAGCGGCGTGCGCTCGCCGGTCTGGATATGGGTCTCCACCGGCATGCCGGCGACCAGCTCCAGCCCCTCGAGCTTCTCCAGCTCGCCGTCCTTCAGCTCGATATCGACCTTGTAGAACTGCGCGCCGGTGGCCTCGTCGGTGAACACGTCGGGCGACTTGCGCACGACATAGCCGAACAGCTCCGGCGTGGTGCGGGTGTTGAAGGCGGAGAAGCGCAGCACCGTGTCCTGGCCGGGATAGACCACGTCGATGTTGATCGGCTCGACCTTGGCCTCGATCACCATGCCGGTATCGGTGGGCACGATGAACAGGATCGGATCGGCCGGGCGGATCACCGATTTCAGCGCGAAGACCCGCTTGTCGTAGACGATGCCGCCGCGCGGCGCGCGGATGTCGAGCCGGTCGAGCTGCTCCTTGAGCTGGATCCGCCGCTGCTTCAGCTCGAGCTCGCGGAAGCCGATCTCGCGCAGCTCGGAGATCGCCTCCTCGCGGCGGGTGTCCTTCATCCGGAGCTGCTCGATCTCGATCTCCGAGATCTGCCCCTTGAGCCGGGCGTTCTGCGAGGTCATCTGCCCGAGCTGGCCGGCGAGGCGGGCCTTCTCGCGCTTGCGGCTGACGACGCGCTCGTTGGTGGTGAGGCCCCGGTCGGCGAGGCTCACGAGATCCTCGAGCTCGTCCTCGATCAGGGCGATCTGCTCGCCGAGCGCGTTGAGCTCGGCCTCGGTGCCGAGGATCTGCTCCTCGATCTGCGCCTGGCGCTCGCCCATCACCTCGATCTCGCGATCCATGGTCTGGCGCCGCGCCTCGAAGAGGTTGCGCTGGCCCTGCACGAGGATCGCCACGTCGGGATCGGCCTCCGCCGCCTCCAGCAGCTCCTGGTCGAAGGTGATGGTGTCGAGCTCGGCCTGCTCGGCCATCAGCCGGCCGCGCCGGGCCATCAGCTCGAACAGCTGGCCCTCGAGCGCGATCAGCTCGGAGCGCAGCGAGGTGCCGTCGAGCCGCACGAGGACCTCGCCGCCCTCGACCCGGTCGCCCTCCTCGACGAGGATCTCGCCGACCACCCCGCCATCGGGGTGCTGCACCACCTGCTGCTGCCCGGTGACGCGCAGCGAGCCCTGCGCCACCACGGCGCCGGCGAGCTTGGCGGTGGCGCCCCAGGTGCCGAGGCCGCCGACCAGCAGCGCCACGCCGATCAGCCCGAGCCGGACATAGCCGCGGGCGCTCCACTTGTCGCCCTTGGCGGCGGGGGCGGCCTGGGCGGCGGGGGCCGGTGCCGGCCCTTGCAGCTTGAGCGTCATTGCTTGTCCCCCTTGCCGAACATCGAGGCGGGATCCATCGAGATGGTCGCGCCGATCGCCGGCTGGCCGGGCTTGGAGGGCTGGCCCGCCGCGGGCTGGGCAGCCGCGGCCGCGGGCTGCGCCGCCTGGCCCGCCGTGGCCGCCTGGCCGGCCTGGGCACCGGCCGCGCCGCTCCGGGCGCCGCCCTTGCCGCCGACCAGCTGGGGATAGTTGCGCGTGCGTTTCTTCAGCACCTCGTCGCGCGGGCCGAAGTCCACCTGCAGGCCCTTGTCGATCATCAGCAGCAGGTCGCAGGCGGCGATCGCCGAGGGCCGGTGCGCCATCACCACCACGGTCTTGCCGCGGGACTTGGCGTCGCGGATCGCGTCGACCAGCGCCTGCTCGCCCTGGGCGTCGAGGTTGGCGTTGGGCTCGTCGAGCACCAGCACCGGCGGATCGCCATAGAGCGCGCGGGCCAGCGCCACGCGCTGGCGCTGGCCGCCCGAGAGCCGGCCGCCGCCATAGCCGATCTGGGTGTTGTAGCCCTGCGGCAGGCTCAGCAGCAGGTCATGCGCCCCGGCGCGCTGCGAGGCGAGCACCACCTGGGCGTCGTCCGGCTGCGTCGAGAGGCGGGCGATGTTCTCCGCCACCGAGCCGGCGAAGAGGCCGATATCCTGCGCGAGATAGCCGATATGCTTGCCGAGCTCCTCGTGCGGCCACTGGTCGAGCGCGGCGCCGTCGAGCCGCACCTTGCCGGCGGCCGGCGGCCAGACCCCGGTGAGCACCTTGGCCAGCGTCGACTTGCCGGCGCCCGAGGGGCCGATCACGCCGATTGCCTGGCCGGGCTCGACCTTGAAGGAGATGCCGCGCAGCGCCGGCACGTCCTCGCCGGGCGCCAGCACCGAGACCTTCTGCACGTCGAGATAGCCCTTCGGCTTCGGCAGCTCGGTCTTGCGGCCCTCCGGCGCGATGCGCTCCAGCATCTCGCCGAGCGAGCGCCAGCCGCGCACCGCCCGCTGCGCGCCGGACCACTGGCCGATGGCCTGCTCGATCGGCGCCAGCGCGCGGCCCATCAGGATCGAGCCGGCGATCATCATGCCGGGCGAGATCTCCTGGTAGAGCACCAGCCAGGCGCCGACCGCGAGCATCACCGACTGCAGGTAGAAGCGCAGCGCCTTCGAGGAGGAGGAGTAGGACGAGGTCCGGTCCGAGGCCAGCAGCTGCTTCTCCAGCGCCTCCTGGCGGAGCGCCTCCCAGCGCGCCTTGCCGGCCTTGTGCATGCCGAGGCCCTGCACCACCTCGGCGTTCTGGCGCATCGCCTCGCCGAGGTTCTCCGCCTCGTAGCTCGCCGCCTGGTATTCGGCGTTGGGCTCCTTCGAGCGCTGCTGGTTGAGCGCGGTGAGGGTGATCAGGATGATCCCGCCGCCGACCGCGACGAAGCCCATCAGCGGGTGGAAGAGGAAGATCAGCGCCAGGAAGATCGGCGTCCAGGGCACGTCGAAGAGGGCGAAGGGCGCCGGGCTCGAGAGCAGGCCGCGGATCGAATCGAGATCGCGCGCGGCGGTGTTCGGCCGGGCCCGCTCGGCCGGCGAGACCGAGCGGCGCAGGATCGCCGAGAACACCCGGCTGTCGAGCAGGCTCTGGAACCGCGCGCCGGCGCGGGCCAGCACCCGGCCGCGGGCGAAGTCGAGGATGCCGAACATCCCGAACAGCGCCGTGACGAGGATCAGCAGCGCGACGAGCGTCTCCTCCGAGCGGCTGGTCAGCACCCGGTCATAGGTCTGGAGCATGAACAGCGGACCCGTGAGCATCAGCAGGTTCACGAATACGCTGAAGATTGCGACGTTGGTGAAGTGCCATCGGCATTCGCCCATGGCCTTGCGCAATTCGGCTACGCCGTGTTCTCTCTTCATATCCGGTTCCGTCTCGCGGTGGGCGGGGCGCGTGAGCCGCGCATATGGCGCTGTGCCGTCGCCCCGGCCGCCTGGGCCGCTCTATCCGCTGCGGGACTGGCACCACGGCCCGTCGGTGCGTTGCGCCCGCATTCCGGGTCGGTGACCGACCCGCATGGCTCCGTCACTACCGCTTTGCCCCAGCCACGGCAAGCGCCATCAGCCTTGCCGGTCAAGCCGTAACAGACGGTTAAGCGCAACACACCTGGCCGGCCATGCGATCGCCCATTTGCAGCCGCATCCGGATCGCATAAGTCAGGTCCCGGACAGGTCGGCCTGACGGCCGGCGCGCGCGGGCGAGCCCCGCCACAGCAAGCGAAGAGGAGAGCCACAAGATGAGCCTCACCCGTCGGACCATCCTGCATGGCGGCGCCGCCGCATTCCTGGCCGCCGGCACCGCGGTGCTCGCGCCCTCCGCGGCGGCCGCGCTCGAGGCGGAGGCCGCGATGGAGCATGTGCGCGCCGCCGTCGACGAGGTGATCGCGCTCGCCTCGAGCCCCGGCGCGGCGGAAACCAAGGCCAAGCCGCTGGCGCGGATCCTCACCCAGTATGCCGCGATGCCGCAGATCGCGCGCTTCGCCGCCGGGCCGATCTGGCGCGAGATGAACGCCGACCAGCAGGGCCGCTTCGAGAAGGCCTTCCTGACCTTCCTCTCCGGCGTCTATGCCCGCCGCTTCGCCGATTATGCCGGGCAGTCGGTGACCATCGACAAGGTCGAGGACGACGGCCGCCGGGGCCTGCGCGTCAAGAGCCAGGTCAGCCAGCCGAGCTCGACCCCGGTGATGGTGGACTGGCTGGTCTCCGACCGGCCGGGCCGCGTGGTGATCGCCGATATCGTGATCGAGGGGGTCTCGCTGCTGGTCACCCAGCGCGAGGAGGTCGGCGCGATGCTCTCGGCCCGCAACGGCGACGTGGAGCGGCTGATCGCCGATCTCGCCGCCTCCTGACCGGCGCGCCCGGGCGGGCGGGGCGACCCGCCCGAAGGCCCGGCGGCGCGCGCGTGCCGCCGGCGCCCCTGCGCGCTCCCGCCGGTCCGCCGCAGCGCCCGGGCGAGCGGGATAGTCCGCCGGGGCCGCGCCCTGATCCGCGGGCAGGCCGCGCCCGGATCGGCCGCCCCGCCGGCGCCGGGATCTGCGCGCGGGTGCCGGCCCCGCCGGGGCGGCGCCCGTCAGCCGTCCGACATCGTCGCGGCGCCGGGCGCGCGCGAGGCGAGATATTTCCAGATGCCGCTCGCCTGCATCACCTGGCGCCCGCCGGACCACAGCGCACAGTCCATGAAGCTCAGCTCGCGCACCCGGCGCAGCTGGCGCGATTCGGCCAGCAGCAGCGTGCCCTGCTTGGCGGCGGCGAGGAACTGCGCGTCGAAGGCGATCGTGGCGCAGGGGTGCTCGCCGCCCGCCGCGAAGGAGCCGGCGCCCATCGCGACATCGGCCAGCGTCATCAGCACCCCGCCATGGCAGACGCCGCCCTGGTTGAGGTGATGCTCGCCGAGCTCCAGCGCCGCGGCGAAGCGGGTGGGCGCGATCTCGGCGAAGCGCACCGGGCCGATATGGGCGTTGAAGCCGGTGCCGCGGATCTCGCGCCAGGGCAGGGCGGGGTCGAACTCCATCGCGGTCTCCTCGGGATGTGCGGTGCGGTGCGGGCCCCGGTCTTGGCCGAGGCGCGGCCCCGCGGTCAAGGCCCCGGGGTCGGGCGCGGGCCGGGTGCGGGGCGCGGGGCGGGCCGGCCGCCCCTTGCGCCGCCGGCCGGGCGGGCCGTAGGCTGACGCCGCGACATCCCGAGGAGGCCCCCATGCCGCGCGCGTTTCCCGTGACACATCTGCCGGCGCTGCTGGCGCTCCTCGGGCTCGCCGCCTGCGCCGGGGCGCCGCAGGTTGGCGATGCCTGGCGCGATGTCGAGGAGATCGCGCGCCACGCGGACTGGCGGGTGCTGAAGATCCGCCGCCGCGGCGAGACCACCTGCCTCGCGCTCAACACCGACCGCCTGACGCAGTATTTCCGCGGGCGCACGCCGCTGCCGCCGGAATCGCGGCCGGTCTCGCGCGGGCTCTCGGGGCTGGCGCTGGCGTCGCATCCGAGCCTCGGCGTGATGCCCTTCTACAAGGCCGGCACCGAGATCTCGGCGGCGGACCAGATGGCGATCCTGGCCGGGCCGGAGCAGGCCGAGTACCCGCTCGCGCGCGATCCGCAGCGCCCCGACAGCGCCCGCCCGCAGGATCTCGGGCAGAGCGGCGCGATCGCCGCCGAGCTGCTGCGCGCGCCGGAGGTCTATGTCGCCACCATCACCCCGGGCGGGGTCACCATCATGGACCGGTTCGACACCGCCGGCGCCGGTGCCGCCATCGCCGCCGCGCAGGGCGCCTGCGCCGGCTGAGCGGCCGCGCGACGGGGCCGATTGCGGGCGCGCCCGGCCCGCGCTAAGCGGGGCGAAACGCAGACCGACGGAGCGCCCATGCTGACCGATCTCGCCATCACGCCGCCGCCGCACGGGCTCGAGGCCCGGATCCGCCGGGCGATCGACCTCAAGACCAAGCCGCCGGGCTCGCTCGGCCGGATCGAGGCGCTGGCGCTGCGCCTCGGGCTCGCGCTCGGCTCGGAGGCGCCCGCGGCCGATCCTGCGGTGCTGCTGCTCTTCGCCGGCGATCACGGGCTGGTGGCGGAGGGCGTCTCGGCCTGGCCGCAGGCGGTGACGGCGCAGATGGTCGCCAACTTCCTCGCCGGCGGGGCGGCGGCCAATGCCTTCGCGCGGGCCGCGGGCGCCGAGCTCCGGCTCTTCGATGCCGGGGTCGCCGGGCCGCTGGCGCCGGCGCCGGGGCTGCGGCAGGCGGGCATCCGGGCCGGCACGCGCAACGCCGCCCGCGAGGATGCGCTGACCGCGGCCGAGGTGACCGCGGCGCTGCGCTTCGGCGCGGATGCCGCGCTTGCCGCGGCGGCGGATGGCGCGCAGGTGATCGCGCTCGGCGAGATGGGCATCGGCAACAGCTCGGCGGCGGCGCTGCTCGGCGCCGCGGTGAGCGGCATCGCGCTCGACCGGCTGGTCGGCCCCGGCGCCGGGCTCGGCGCCGGCGGGCTCGATGCCAAGCGCGCGGCGCTGCTGCGCGCCGCGGCGCGGCGCCCCGGGCGGCTCGCCCCGGAGGCGGCGCTGGCGGCCTTCGGCGGGCTCGAGATCGCGGCCATGGCGGGGGCGGTGATCGGCGCCGCATCGGCCGGCCGCGCGGTGGTGGTCGACGGCTTCATCACCACCGCGGCGGCGCTGGCGGCGCTGGCCGCCCGGCCCGAGGCGCGGCCCTTCTGCATCTTCGCGCATCGCTCGGCGGAGCCGGGGCACGACCTGCTTCTGGCGCATCTCGGCGAGCGGCCGCTGCTCGATCTCGAGCTGCGTCTCGGCGAGGGCACCGGGGCGCTGCTGGCGCTGCCGCTGATCCGCGCCGCGGCGGCGATGCTGCGCGAGATGGCGAGCTTCGCCGATGCCGGGGTCTCGGAAGGCGCCCGCGACGCGGATGTCCCGGCCGAGGGGGCCCGGGACGCAGCCGCCTCGGCGGAGGGTGCCCCGGGCGGCTCCCCCGCCCCGCAGCCGGACCCGACGGAGCAGCCGTGACCCCGCCGCCGGCACTCGCGGCCGAGGCGCGGCTCGTGCTGAGCGCGCTGCAGTTCCTGACCCGGCTGCCGGTGCCCGATCCGGGCTGGGAGGCCGGGCGGATGCGCCGGGCGAGCCGCTATTTCGGGCTGGTCGGGCTGCTCGTCGGCACGCTTGCCGGGCTGGTCTGGCTGGCCGCCTCGGCGCTGCTGCCGGGGCCGGTGGCGGCCGGGCTGGCGCTGGCGGCCGGGCTCGCGGTCACCGGCGCACTGCACGAGGACGGGCTGGCGGACTGCGCCGATGCGCTCGGCGCCCGCGGCGACCGGGCGCGCGCGCTCGAGATCATGCGCGACAGCCGGCTCGGCAGCTATGGCGCGGCGGCGCTGGTGCTGCTGCTCGGGCTGCGCTGGGCGGCGCTGTCGGGGATGTCCGCCGGCGAGGGGGCGCTGGCGCTGATGCTGGCGGCCACCGCCGGGCGGGCGCTGATCGTCCCGGCGACGGCGCTGGCGCCCTATGCCCGCGAGACCGGGCTCGGCGCCGCCATGGGGCCGGGGGCCGGGCCCACGGAGATCGGCGGGGCGCTCGCCGCGGCGCTGCTCGCCGGCGCGCTCGCCGGGGCCGCCGGGGGGCTCGCCCTGGCCGCCGCGGCGCTGGTCGCCTTCGCGGTGCTGCTGGGGCTGAAACGCTGGCTCGGCGGCTATACCGGCGACGGGCTGGGGGCGATCGCCGCGCTGTCGGAGACCGCGGTGCTGGTCGCGCTCGCCGGCGCCTGGGGGCAGGGGTGAGCGGCGCGGCGCCGGTCGGGGCGGTGTTCCTGCGCCATCCGCGGCCCGCGGTCGCGCCGGGCACCTGCTATGGCCGGCTCGACCTGCCCGAGGGGCCGCGCGCCTCGGTGGAGATCGCCGCGGCGCTGCGGGCGGCGCCGGCGGTCAGCGCGGTGGTGGCGAGCCCGGCGCTGCGCTGCCGTCGCCTGGCCGAGCGCCTGGCGGCGCGCGACGGCGTGGCGCTGAGCCTCGACCCGCGGCTCCGGGAGCTCGATTTCGGCGCCTGGGAGGGGCGGCCCTGGGCCGAGATCCCGCGCGCCGAGAGCGATCCCTGGGCGGCGGACCCGTTCCGCCTGGCACCGCCGGGCGGGGAGCGCTTCGCCGACCTGCTGGCGCGGGTGCATGCCGCGCTCGCCGAGCTGCCGCCGGGGGCTGCGGTGGTCTGCCATGCCGGGCCGATCCGCGCCGCGCGCATGCTGCTGGAGGGGGTGGGCTTCGCCGCCGCCTTCGCCGCCCCGGTGCCCCATGCGGCGCCGCTGCCGATCGGGCCGGGCGCGCCGAGCCGCGACACGCCGGACGGGGAGGGCGCCGCATGGACCGCCTGACGCTGGTGCTCGGCGGCGCCCGCTCGGGCAAGTCGGCCCGGGCGCTGGCGCTCTGCCCGGCGCCGCATGCCTTCATCGCCACCGCCGAGCCGCTCGACGCGGAGATGGCCGCGCGCATCGCCGCGCACCGGGCCGAGCGTGGGCCGGACTGGGAGGCGGTCGAGGCGCCGCTCGAACTTGCCGCGGCGGTGACCGCGGCGGCCCGGCCCGGACGGCACCTGCTGGTCGACTGCCTGACGCTCTGGCTCTCCAACCTGCTGCATCACGGGCGCGACCCGGAGGCGGAGACGGCGGCCTTGCTGGCCGCGCTGGCCGCGGCGCCGGGCGCGGCCGTGCTGGTCTCCAACGAGCTCGGCATGGGGCTGGCGCCGATGAACGCCCTCGGCCGCGCGTTTCGCGACGCCCAGGGCCGGCTCAACCAGCGCATCGCCGCGGCGGCCGACCGGGTCGAGTTCGTCGCCGCCGGGCTGCCGCTCACGCTGAAGGGCCCGCCGCTGCCCTGACCAGGCGTGCCGCCCGCCAGTGCCGGGGCTCGACGAATTCCCGGGTGCAGCCGAGCCCGGGCAGATCGCCCTCCGGCTCCAGCCGGCAGACCGAGCCGTTCAGCGCCGGGCAGGGATCCGCGGGCGTGGTCACGGCG
This sequence comes from Paralimibaculum aggregatum, assembly GCF_030270585.1. Lineage (GTDB taxonomy): Bacteria > Pseudomonadota > Alphaproteobacteria > Rhodobacterales > Rhodobacteraceae > Thermohalobaculum > Thermohalobaculum aggregatum. The sequence continues at coordinate 24,263 of NZ_BSYI01000002.1, read as the reverse complement.
CAGCCGATCCGCACCGAGAGCCGGCCGGTTTCGGCGCCGGCCTCGATGCGCACGCAGGCGCAGGCGCAGGTGCAGACGAGATCCTCCGCGATCTCGCCGGCGGGGTAGGGTTGCCGGCCCTCGGCGCGCGCGGCGCCCGGCACCGCCAGCACCGCTGCCGCCCCGATCAGTCCGGCGGCGATCGGGGGGATCATGGGAGGCGGTCGCAGGGCCGGCCCGCCTCGCCCAGACGCCGCCCCGGCCGGGCGCGGTCCCCCCGCCGACAGCGCCCGGGCGGAAACCCTGCCGCCGCCCGCCGCCGGCCCCGGCGCTTGATTATCGCGGCGGCGGGGCTTAGGGCTCGGGCGAGCCAGAGGGAGGCCCGCCCATGGGACGCAAGCCGCGGCACGTCAAGACCGTCAACCTCGCGCTGCAGGGAGGCGGGGCGCACGGGGCCTTCACCTGGGGCGTGCTCGACCGGCTGTTCGAGGACGACCGGATCTGGGTCGAGGCGATCTCCGGCACCTCCGCCGGCGCGATGAACGCCGTGGTCGCCGCGCAGGGCATGACCGAGGGCGGCGCCGAGGGCGCGCGCAGCCGGCTCGCCGAGTTCTGGGAGGCGATCTCCGAGGCCGGCCAGGCCAGCCCGCTCAAGCGCTCGCCCTTCGACGTGGTCTTCGGCAACTGGTCGCTCGACAATTCGCCGGCCTATCTCTTCTTCGACCTGCTGAACCGCCTCGCCTCGCCCTACGACCTCAACCCGCTCGGGCTCAACCCGCTGCGCGAGGTGGTCGAGCGGCAGGTGGATTTCGACCGCGTGCGCGCCTGCAACAAGATGGGCGTCTTCCTCTCCGCCACCAATGTCGAGACCGGCCGGGCGCGGGTATTCCACCGCCACGAGATCAGCATCGACGTGGTGATGGCCTCGGCCTGCCTGCCCTTCATGTTCCACGCGGTGAAGATCGGCGAGGAGCACTACTGGGACGGCGGCTATGTCGGCAACCCGGTGCTGTTTCCCTTCGTCGAGCACTCGCCGGCCTGCGACATCGTGATCGTGCAGATCAACCCGATGTATCGCGAGGGCGTGCCGAAATCGGCGCGCGACATCCTCAGCCGGGTCAACGAGATTACCTTCAACAGCTCGCTGATGAAGGAACTGCGCGCCTTCCACCTGATGAACGAGCTGCTCGAGCGCCACGAGATCCCGGCCGAGAACCGCCGGCAGATGCGCCTGCACATGATCGAGGCGCGCAAGCGGATGCGCCCGCTCGGCGCCTCCTCCAAGCTCAACACCGAATGGAATTTCCTGCTGCATCTCTTCGAGATCGGCCGCGGCGCGGCGGAGCGCTGGCTGGCCGCGCATTTCGACGATATCGGCATGCGCTCCACGCTCGACATCCCGGCGATGTTCGGCAGGCCGACCGATCCGACCAACCTGCCCGATGGCAGCCTTGCCGACCATGCCGCGGCAGGGCTCGGCAGCGATGACGGTGACAGGGGCGGCGATGGTGATGGCGCGGCCGTGGCGGGCGGAACCGTGGTGCCGCTGAAGCGCGACTGAGCGGCGGCCCGGGGCAGCCTGTACGGGCGCAGCCTCCGCAGCTTTCCCCGAGATTTCCGGCGCGGTGGGCGTAGCACCCGGGCGGCCATGTGCGCCGGCTGCGCCGCGCCGGGCGATCTGCCGCCCGCGGGGTTAACCGGGCGTTAACCCTGCAATCTTAGACAAATTGCAACCCCGGTCGTGTGGTGAGGGCGGCGTGCCGGCCGGAGGGCGCAGGCGGAGGTATGCCGATGGGCGACGATCTGTGGCGGCGGGCGGTCCGGATGGCCGGGCTGAGCCTTGCGGGGCTGGGCTTCGCCTGCCTCGGGGCAGTGGCGATGCTGGCGGTCTCGGTGCTCGGCCCGGCGATCCTCTGGCCGCCGGACGCGCGCTGGCAATGGCCCGGCGCCGCCGTGCCGGTCGCCGATATCGCCGCGGCGAAGGCGGAGGGCGCGCCCTGGCGGACAACCGTCGTCTCGCCGCCGCCGGCATCCGAAGCCGCTCCCGCGACGGCCGCTGCCGCGGGGTCCGGGGCGGTGCGGCAGGCGGTGCGCGCCGGCACGGCCGCGCTCGGCCGGGCCCTGGGCGCGGCGGTCGGGCCGGCCGGCGGCCTCGCGGCGGCGCATCTCCGGCCCGGCTTGGCGGCAGCGACGCTGGCCGGGCCGGCGCCCCGGCCGGCCCCGGCGCGGTTCTCGGTCGATGCCGCGAGCGTGCTCGGCTATGCGCAGGGGCTCGGCTTCGACCATGCCGCCTACGGGCTGCTGGCGGGCACCTTCTGCAACCTCGATATCGGGCATGGCGCGGTGGTGGTTTGGCACCGGGCGCTGGCCGGCGGGGCGGACTGCAACCTGGTGCTGCTCGACCGCGGCGCGCTGCGCCCCGGCTGGCGGATCGAGCGGGTGCATCTTCGGCTCGGCTTCGGCACGCGGGTCACCGGCTCCGGGCGCGGGGTGCGGCCCCCGGCGGGGGCGGCCCGGGGCGATGGCGGCGCCGGCGAGCGGCTGGTGGCGCTCGGCCTTCCGGGCGACGGGCTGCCGGTGGCGCTCAGGCTCTACGGGCGGGTGCCGCTGCCCGGCGCGCGCCACCGCGCCGCGATCGAGCGCTTCGAGGTGGCCGGCCCGGCCCATGCGGCGGACTGGCGGGGGATGTTTGCCGGCAGCGCCTTCGGCGACCTGCGCTAGGCGCCGGGCGGCGGGGTGTTTCCGCCCCGCCGCGGGAACCGGCCCGGTGGCCGGAGAACACCAGCGTTTGCACCGGCAGCACCAGCGCCTGGATGCGCAGCAGCACCGCAGGCACGATGCCGACCGTGTCGACCATTTGGCAGAACCGCCAGCGGCCGGTGGAGAGTGTGCCGCTGGCGATCTCGTCGTGCAACGCGCCGGGCGCCGGGCGGCGGAGCGCTTCCGCCCCGCCGCGGGAACCGGCTCGGTGGCCGGAGAACACCAGCGTCTGCACCGGCAGCACCAGCGCCTGGATGCGCAGCAGCACCGCATGCACGATGCCGGCCGTGTCGACCATGTGGTAGAACAGCCAGCTTCCGGTGGAGAGATTGCCGCTGGCGATCTCGTCGTGGAGAGCATCAGGCCCCGGGCGGCGGGGCGCTTCCGCCCCGCCGCGGGAACCGGCTCGGTGGCCGGAGAACACCAGCGTCTGCACTGGCAGCACCGGCGCCTGGATGCGCAGCAGCGCCGCATGCACGACGCCCACCGTGTCGGCCATGCATGCACGATGCCCACTGTGTCGGCCATGTGGGAGGTCCGCCAGCGGCCGGTGGAGAGTGTGCCGCTGGCGATCTCGTCGTGCAACGTGCTGGGCGCCGGGCAGCGGAGCGCTTCCGCCCCGCCGCGGGAACCGGCTCAGTGGCCGGAGAACACCAGCGTCTGCACCGGCAGCACCAGCGCCTGGATGCGCAGCAGCACCGCATGCACGATGCCGACCGTGTCGACCATGTGGTAGAACAGCCAGCTTCCGGTGGAGAGATTGCCGCTGGCGATCTCGTCGTGGAAGTTGGAATAGGCGTTGGCGATGCAGCGGCTGCCGCGGGGCAGGTCGTCCGTCTGGCCGGCATAGAGCGGCTCGAGGAAGACCGTCAGCGTGCCCGGCGGGGCCCGGTCCTGCAGGTCGATGAGCTGGTCGGTGGGCCGGAACTGCCCGCCGGCGATCACGTCCTGCACCTCGGTCACCACCATCGGGATCACCGTGAAGGGCTTGGAGACGCAGTTGATCTCGACGAGCATGCCGGTGCGGATGACCTGCGCGCCGATCTGGCCGAAGCCGGCGAGGATCGAGTCCTGCCCGGCATCCCGCGGCACCAGGATGCCCGCGGGGCGCAGCACCGGGCTCACGAAATCGCCGACGCGCAGGGTGAACTGCTCGACCCGTCCGGCGACCCCGGCGACCACCAGCATCTTGTCGAGCTCGGCCTGGGCCTGGGCCAGCGAGGCCTCGGCGCTGGCCTTCTGGGCCGGCAACAGCGTGTCGATCTGGCTCTGCACCGCGTTCAGGCCGGCCTGCGCCGCATCGATCCCGCCCTGGCGCTGCTCGAGCAGGATCGTCAGCCGCTCGACCTCGCGCTCGGTCACCGCCGCGGAGCCCTCGTTGTAGAGCACGATCTTGCGGTCATACTCGTCCTTGGTGCCGGCATAGGCGGCCCTGGCCTCGGTCAGCGTGCCCTGTGCCTTGGCGAGCTCGGATTTCGCCACCACCATCGAGGCCTCGACCTCGGCGATGCGGCGCTTCGCGGTCTCCACGGCGGTGCGCTCGCTGGAATCCTCGAGGCGGAAGATCGGGGCGCCGGCCTCGACCTCCTGGCCGAGCGTGACCATCACCTCGGAGACCCGCCCGCCCTTCTGCGGCAGGATCGACACCGTGCGGAAGATCGAGCCGGCATTGGAGGTGGAGGGGTGGTAGTAGAAGATCACCGTGATCAGCGAGATCGTCAGGATCAGGCAGGCGGTGATGCCCCAGCGCAGCTCGAACCAGACCGAGAAGAAGTTGATCTCCCGCCCGAGCCGCTTGCCCTGGGCATAGCGGCGGAACAGGTAGTCCGGCAGGATCGTGAAGACCGAGCAGAGCAGGAATTCGAGCATGTCTCAGCGCTCCCGCCTTGCCAGCGTATCGAGCGAGCGGGCGATCGAGGACAGCGGGCCGGTGACGTCCGGCAGACGCAGCGCGGCGAGCAGCAGCGCCAGCACCCAGAAGACGTTGTTGTGGGTGAACAGGGCCAGCAGCGCGAGGATGCCGACCGCCTGCATCTGGACGTGGCTCTCCTTGTGCGCCAGGCGCTCGGGCAGGGCATGCAGCGTGAAGTAGAGCGCGCCGATGCCGAGAATGCTGCCGACCAGCACCACCGCCATGGCGGTGAACAGCGGGTCAGAGCCGTCGGCGCCCGGCAGCCATATGGGGATGTGCTCCGGCGCCATTTCGTGCAGCCCGGGGGGGCGGATGCCGTCTGCCTCTGCCATCGCCGTGATTCTCCCTGCAATTCAGCCCCCCGGCGGGGCATGTGGTCCGCAAAAAGGCTTACCGCGGGGCGGGCCGGCAGACAAGCGAGGAGCCGCTTGCGCGATGTCAATGCGGGGCGCCGCGCGGCGGCCGAGAGAGGGCGCCGGAGCGATCGCAGCACTGGAGGGCGAGATGGCGGTGACCGACTGGACGGGCTTCGTGGCGCAGACCGATGCGCGGATGGCGCGGCTGCGCGACGGGATGGGCGATGTCGCGGCGGCCTTCGGCGGGCTGGCGCGGGCGGCGACGGCGGATGGCGCGCTCGACCCGCGCACCAAGGAGCTGATCGCGCTGGCCATCGGCATCGCGGCGCGCTGCGACGGCTGCCTCGCCTATCACGCGCGCGCCGCGGCGCGGCACGGGGCGACCCGCGCGGAGATCGTCGAGGCGATCGGGGTGGCGGTCTACATGGGGGGTGGCCCCTCGATGATCTATGGCGCCGAGGCGCTGGCCGCCTTCGACGGGCTGGGCGGCGGCCGGAGCGGCGCGGCGCCGGCCGGCTGAGGCGGATTTGCACCGCCGCGCGGCGCCGGGCGGGCGGCGGTGCTTGCCAAACGCCCGCGCTGCGGCTACCTGCCAGCCCATGAGCACGCGCGGGGAGATTGCCCCGGGCGCCGTCACGGTTTGCGGCGCGCCGGAAGGCTGGGACGCCAAGCTGGTCGCCGATCTGGTCGCACGCGCGGCCGGGCCGGTGATCCATGTCGCGCGCGACGATGCGCGCGCCGCGGCGATGACCGAGGCGCTGGGCCTGTTCGCGCCGGAGCTGCCGGTGCTGCAGTTCCCGGCATGGGACTGCCTGCCCTATGACCGGGTCTCGCCGAACCCCGAGATCGCGGCGATGCGGATGGCGACGCTGGCCGCCCTCGCCGGCGGCTGGGAGCGCCCGGCGGTGGTGGTCACCACGCTGAACGCCGCGAGCCAGCGGGTGCCCGCGCCCGAGACCGTGGCGGAGGCCTCCTTCATCGCCGCCCCCGACCACCAGGCCGACCCGGACACGCTGGTGCACTGGCTCTCCGCCATGGGCTTCGCGCGCTGCCCCACCGTGATCGAGCACGGCGATTTCGCGGTCCGCGGCGGCATCATCGACATCTTCCCACCGGGCGCCGCCAACCCGGTGCGGCTCGACTTCTTCGGCGACGTGCTGGAGAGCGCCCGCGTCTTCGACCCCGAGACCCAGCGCACGGTGCAGAAGATCCGCCGGGTGGAGCTGGCGCCGGCCTCGGAGGTGATCCTCGGCGAGGACAGCATCGCCCGCTTCCGTGCGCGCTACCGCGAGCTGTTCGGCGCGCCGCGGCTCGACGACCCGCTCTATGCGGCGGTCTCGGAGGGGCGCAAGCACCAGGGCACGGAGCACTACCTCGCGCTGTTCTACGAGCGCCTGGCGACGCTGTTCGACTATCTGCCCGGCGCGCCGGTGACGCTGGATGCCGAGACCGACCCGGCGCTCTCGGCCCGCTTCGAGCTGGTCGCCGAGCATCATGCCGCCCGCGCCGAGGGCGGCGATGCCTATCGCCCGGCGCCGCCGGAGCTGCTCTATCTCGACCGGGCGGACTGGGACGCCGCGCTGGCCGCCCGGTCGGTGCGCGCCTTCACCCCGCACAAGCGCCCGCTGGGCCCCGGCGTGATCGATGCCGGCGGGCGCATCGGGCGCAACTTCTCGCCCGAGCGCCAGGCCCAGCGGCAGGCGGGCAGGGCGGAGGAGGAGGGCACCAACCTCTTCGACGCGCTCGCCGCGCATATCCGCCAGTGCCGCGCCGCCGGGCCGGTGGTGCTGGTCTCCTATTCCGAGGGTGCGCGGGAGCGGCTGGCCGGGCTGCTGACCGATCACGGCGTCGAGGCGCCGAGGGTGGTGACCCGCTGGGACGAGATCGCCCCGGGCGTCAACCTGCTGGTCTGGGGGCTCGAGGCCGGCTTCACCGCGCCCGGCATCACGGTGATCTCGGAGCAGGACGTGCTCGGCGACCGGCTGATCCGCCGCGCGCGCAAGACCCGGCGGGCCGAGAACTTCCTGACCGAGACCCAGAGCCTGGTGCCGGGCGACCTGGTGGTGCATCTCGATCACGGCATCGGGCGCTATCTCGGGCTCGAGACGGTGACCGCCGCCGGCGCGCCGCATGAATGCCTCGCCATCGAATATGCCGAGGCATCGAGGCTCTATCTCCCGGTGGAGAACATCGAGCTGCTGACCCGCTACGGCCACGAGAGCGGCGAGCTCGACCGGCTCGGCGGCGGCGCCTGGCAGGCCAAGAAGGCCAAGATGAAGGAGCGCATCCGCGAGATGGCCGACAAGCTGATCGCGGTGGCGGCGCAGCGCGCGCTCCGGCAGGCCGAGCCGCTGGAGCCCGAGGGCAGCAGCTATGCCGAGTTCTGCGCGCGTTTCCCCTATCAGGAGACCGACGACCAGCTCCGCGCCATCGAGGACGTGCTCGGCGATCTCACCAGCGGCAAGCCGATGGACCGGCTGATCTGCGGCGATGTCGGCTTCGGCAAGACCGAGGTGGCGCTGCGCGCGGCCTTCGTGGCGGCGGCCTCCGGCCTCCAGGTGGCGGTGATCTGCCCCACCACGCTGCTCGCCCGCCAGCACGCCAGGGAGTTCACCGCCCGTTTCGCCGGCACCGGGCTGCGGGTGCGCCAGCTCTCCCGCTTCGTCGGCGCCCGCGAGGCGGCGGAGACCCGCAAGGGCCTCGCCGAGGGCGAGGTGGCGATCGTGGTGGGCACCCATGCGCTGCTCGCGAAATCGGTGAAGTTCTGCAATCTCGGGCTGATGGTGATCGACGAGGAGCAGCATTTCGGCGTCGCCCACAAGGAGCGGCTGAAGCAGATGCGCGCCGATGTGCACTGCCTGACGATGACCGCGACGCCGATCCCGCGCACCCTGCAGCTCGCGATGTCGGGCGTGCGCGAGCTCTCGGTGATCGCCACCCCGCCGGTGGACCGGCTGGCGGTGCGGACCTATGTGGCGCCCTTCGACACGGTGACGGTGCGCGAGGCGCTGCTGCGCGAGCATTATCGCGGCGGGCAGAGCTTCGTGGTGGTGCCGCGGATCTCCGATCTGGCCGAGGCCGAGCGCTTCCTCACCGAGGAGGTGCCGGAGGTGAAGCACGTCACCGCCCACGGCCAGATGGCGGCGGGCGAGCTCGACAGCCGGATGAACGCCTTCTACGACGGCAAGTATGGCGTGCTGCTGGCCACCACCATCGTCGAGAGCGGGCTCGACATCCCCCGCGCCAATACCCTGATCGTCAAGCGCGCCGACATGTTCGGCCTGGCGCAGCTCTACCAGATCCGCGGCCGGGTCGGGCGCTCCAAGCTGCGCGCCTATGCCTACCTGACCACCGAGCCCGGCAAGCCGCTGACCCAGCAGGCCGAGCGCCGGCTGCGGGTGCTCGGCGGGCTCGACAGCCTCGGCGCCGGCTTCACGCTGGCGAGCCACGATCTCGACATCCGCGGCGCCGGCAACCTGCTCGGCGAGGAACAGTCCGGCCATGTCAGGGAGGTCGGCTTCGAACTCTACCAGTCGATGCTGGAGGAGGCGATCGCCAAGATCCGCTCCGGCGAGGCCGGCGTGGTGGAGGAGGGCGAGACCTGGGCGCCGACGATCAATCTCGGCGTGCCGGTGCTGATCCCGGAGAACTACATCCCCGATCTCGAGGTGCGGCTCGGGCTCTACCGGCGGCTCTCCGACCTCGCCACGCGCGAGGAACTCGAGGGCTTCGCGGCGGAGCTGCACGACCGTTTCGGCAAGCCGCCGAAAGAGATCGACACGCTGCTCAAGGTGGTGCGGGTCAAGACCATGTGCCGCCGCTCCGGCATCGCGCGGCTCGATGCCGGGCCGAAGGGCGCGACGGTGCAGTTCCGCAACGACCAGTTCGCCAATCCGGCGGGCCTCGCGGCCTATCTCACCACCCCCGGCAACCGCGCCAAGCTGAAGGAGAACAAGCTGGTGATCCGGCGCGACTGGAGCGAGGACCGGGAGCGGCTCCGCGGCGCCTTCGCGATCGCGCGGGACCTGGCCAAGCTGGCGCGGCAGACCGAGGCCGCCTGAGGGCAGCCCGCGCGCCTGCCCGGCCCGGCCCGGCGCCGCCGCCAGCCGCCCGGCATCGCCGCCCCCCTCCATCGGCCCGCGCCGGGCACGGGGCACGGCAGGCCCCGATGCAAGGGGGGATTGTTGCCCGTTTGGCAATGGTGCTTTCCGCGGCGGGCCGCTTGCCGACAGATTTCACATCCATATTTCGTGTAGGACCGCAATGACACGCGGCCCGTGCAGTTCGCCGGATTGCACAGTCCCGACACGCAGATATCGGAGCCTGACAATGGCCGAAACCGCCCCGCTCTTCACGCCGCTCGCGATCGGTGCCACCTCCCTGCCGAACCGCGTGCTGATGGCCCCGCTCACCCGCAGCCGCGCGCATGACGACGGCACCCCCTCCGAACTGGCGCTGGAATACTACCGCCAGCGCGCCAGCGCCGGGCTGATCGTCACCGAGGCGACGCAGATCTCGCCCGAGGGCAAGGGCTATGTCGGCACCCCGGGCATCCATTCCGAGGCGCAGGTGGCCGGCTGGAAGGCCATCACCGAGGCGGTGCATGCCGCCGGCGGGCGGATCTTCCTGCAGCTCTGGCATGTCGGCCGGATCAGCCACACCGCGCTGCAGCCGGGCGGCCAGGCCCCGGTGGCGCCCTCGGCGATCCGGGCCAATGCGCAGACCTTCCTCGCCACCGGCCCGGCGGATGTCTCGGCGCCGCGCGCGCTGGAGACGGACGAGCTGCCGCGGGTGCTCGCGGATTTCGTCCGCGCCGCCGAGAACGCCCTTGCCGCCGGCTTCGACGGCGTCGAGGTCCACGGCGCCAACGGCTATCTGCTCGACGCGTTCCTCTCCGACCGCACCAACCGCCGCACCGACCGCTATGGCGGCTCGGTGGCGGCGCGGCTGCGATTCCCGCTCGCGGTCACCGAGGCGGTGGCGAAGGTCTGGGGCGCCGACCGGGTGGGCCTGCGCCTCTCCCCCTTCGGCACCGCGAACGACATGGGCGACAGCGACCCGGAGGCGCATTTCTCCGAGATCTACCGCGCCTTCGACCGGCTGGGGCTGGCCTATCTCCACGTCGTGGAGAAGTTCCCCGGTGCCGAGGTGACCGCGGAGCAGGCCGCCGCGCTCACCCGGATGCGCGGGCTCTGGCGCGGTGCCTACATCGCCAACGGCGATTTCGACGGGGCCACCGCGGCGGACTGGATCGCCAGGGGCCGCGCCGATGCGGTGGCCTTCGGCCGGCCCTTCATCGCCAACCCGGACCTGCCGGAGCGGCTGCGCCTCGGCGCCGCGCTCGCCGCGCCGGACCACAATACCTTCTATGGCGGCGATGCGCGGGGCTACACCGACTATCCCTTCCTCGACCGCAAGGCGGCCTGAGGCAGGCCGGCGCCGTCAGCGGCGGCGGCGCAGGAGCGCGAGGGAGCCGAGCCCGGTGAGCAGCAGCCATGCGGGCGCGGGCAGCGGCACCTCGCCATCCGCCTCGATGCGGAACAGATAGGCGGCGCCCTGGCCCGGGTTGTCGCCTATATCCGCATAGGGCGCGCCGACCAGCACGAGGTTGCCGGAGACCGCCACCGACAGGCCGAAATTGTCCGACTCCACACCATCCGGTGCCAGCAGCTTGGCGATCAGCATCCCGTCGGTGGTGTTGAAGAGGAAGGCCGCGCCGCTGTCGTCGCCATTGGCGTCGTCGCCCCAGGCGCCGACCAGCGCCGTGGTCCCGTCGAGCGCGACGGCATAGCCGAAGCGGTCGTTCTCCGGCGCTTCGCCGGCGGTCAGCTTGGTCTCGGCCAGCGTGCCGGTGTCGAGGAGATAGGCGGAGCCGTTGCCGTCGTCGAACTGGGCGCCGACGAGCGCCGTGGTCCCTTCGAGCGCGACCGAAAAGCCGAACTGGGCGGAGGCCTCGCCGTCGCCCGGTGTCAGCTTGGTCTCGGCCAGCGTGCCGGTGTCGAAGAGATAGGCGCTGCCGCTGGAAGCCCCGTTGTCGCCGTCGCGGGCGGCGCCGACCAGCGCCGTGCTGCCGTCGATCGCGACGGTGCTGCCGAATTCGTCGAACATCGCGCCGTCGCTCGGTGTCAGCTTGGTCTCGGCCAGCGTGCCGGTGTCGAAGAGATAGGCCGAGCCGCTGTAGAAGCCGTTGTCGCCGTCATGCCTGGCGCCGATCAGCGCGGTGCTGCCGGAGAGCGCGACGGCATAGCCGAACTCGTCGAACATCGCGCCGTCGCTCGCCGTGAGCTTGGTCTCGGCCAGCGTGCCGGTGTCGAAGAGATAGGCGCTGCCGCTGGAAGCCCCGTTGTCGTCGTCGTACCGGGCGCCGATCAGCGCGGTGGAGCCGGAGAGCGCGACGGAGGCGCCGAAATTGTCGCCTATGCTGCCGTCGCTCGGCGTCAGCTTGGTCTCGGCGAGCGTCACGGTGTCGATGAGATAGGCCGCGCCGCTGCCCGACCCGTTGTCGTCGTCGCCCTGGGCGCCGATCAGCGCGGTGGTGCCGGAGAGCGCGACGGCATAGCCGAAATTGTCGCCTCCGCTGCCGTCGCTAGCCGTGAATTTTCCCAGGAAGGTCACGCTCGCCGCCCAAGCCGGTGCCGCGAGCGCCGTCAGAAGGCATGCTGCCATCAGAATGCGCATGATGAGATACCTCACGCAGGCTCAAATACTCCGGGATTAGTCTGCAAACTCAACGCAAATGCGTCAAGACCTGCCCGCCGGCCCCGGTGCGCTTGCGCCGCGGATGCTGCTCGGGCAGCTTCGGAGGCGCACGATCCGGGGGCTGCCGATGCTCGACGCCGATCTCTTCCTCGCCTTTCTCGCCGCCGCGCTGGTCTTCGCCTTCATGCCGGGGCCGGCGCTGCTCTACTGCGCCGCGCAGACGGTGGCGCGCGGGCGCCGCGCCGGGCTGATGGCGGCGCTCGGGCTCGGCCTCGGCGGCATGGTGCACGTGCTGGCGGCGACGCTCGGGCTCTCGGCGATCTTCCGCCTGGTGCCAGAGGCCTATCTGGCGCTGAAGCTGGTCGGCGCCGCCTATCTGCTCTGGCTCGGCTGGCAGATGATCCGCGGCGAGCGCGGCCCGTCGGAGGCGCCGCGGCCGGCGCCGACCCCGCGCCGGGCCTTTCTCGAAAGCGTGACGGTGGAGGTGCTGAATCCCAAGACCGCGCTCTTCTTCGTCGCGCTGCTGCCGCAGTTCACCGATCCGGGCCTCGCGGCGCCGGTCTGGCTGCAGTTCCTGCTGCTCGGCACGATCTGCAACCTGCTGTTCTCGACCGCCGACCTGCTCTGCGTCGCCTTCGCCGGCGAGGTGGTCTCGCGGATGAAGCGCGCCGCGCGGGCCGAGCGCATCGGGCGGCTGCTCGGCGGCACCATGCTCGGCGCGCTGGGCCTGAAGCTGGCGCTGGAGCGGGGCTGAGCGGCGCCTGGCGGGGCCGCCCGGGCGGCGCAATCGCCGGCCGCCTGTGACGTGCATCACAGATGCCTGCGCGTCCCGATGAACGACTGTGTTGTCGAGACAATTGCGCTTGCCATATCGGGGGCGCATGATCGTTTGTGACGAGCATGTGATGGGTGCGTATTTCAGCGGAGGGAACGCGGATGGATATCTCGACCTACTGGCAGTCGATCAAGAAGCAGTCGAAGGAGCTGACCGGGGTCAGCAAGATCGACTCGGGGATCTTCCACAGCTCCGGCATCGGCGGGCTGCTCGAGGACTACATCAAGGCCGTGAAGGCCGGCAAACCCAAGGATATCCAGAAGAAGGCCGAGAAGGCGCTCACCAAGTCGGAGAAATACCTCAACACCATCCACAAGAAGGAGGTGAAGGAGGGCAAGAAGGCACTGAACTCGGCGCAGCTCAAGAGCGCCAAGATCGTCGGCGACGCGCTGGAGAAGATCATCGTGCAGCTCCGGGAGGTGGTCTCGGGCGATGCGCTGGCCGGCAGCTTCGACGGCGATGCCTCGGAGGACGTGGAGAAGAGCGCGGACCCGCTCGATCCGGTGAAGAAGCGCAAGTTCGAGGAGCATCTGGCGCTGCGCCAGCGGATGGTGGGCGAATCGAAGAAGGTGCTCGCCAAGTACAAGGCCGACGCCAAGCCGATCGCCAATCTCGTGCGCATGGCCAATGACGGCGCCAAGGAGGCCAAGGCCTCGAAGCGGGCCGGCGAGACCTTCCAGAACATCCAGGCGGTCGCCAAGGCCAGCCGCGCCGTCGAGGAGATCACCGAGATCATCGACGGGATCAAGGAGTGGGACAAGGCGAACGTGCAGAACGGCTCCTCGCCCTTCATGAAGGCGCGCAGCAACCAGCCGATCTCGAACCTGCCGAAATGGTACGAGAAGGAGGTCGGCGGCGAGGCGCACAGGGTCTGGAAGGTCGTCGAGGCGACGCTGAAGGAGGCCTCGGACTACATCCGCTCGCTCGATGCCGAGCTCTCGAAGGCGGAGGCGGCGCTGGATCTCGCCGAGAGCTTCTCGATGCAGGGGCAGGACCCGGCAAAGCTGATCGCCAAGATCGAGAAGCTGCACAAGGACATCCTGAGCGACCATTCGAAGATGGGCCGCACCCTCGAGGCCGCGCGGGGCACGCAGAACACCATCGACATGGTGGTCGGCGACAACACCGACCGCAGTTTCGTGAAGCTGAAGTTCGACATGAACATCAAGAAGCTGGTGCAGGAGGCCAAGCGCTTCTCGGAGGCGGCGAAGAAGTGCAAGACGCACCGCACCCGGCTTAACGCGATCCTCGACTCGAGCGAGGACCGCGGTGTCGCCGAGGCGGCGCAGCCGTCGCAGGACCTGCTCGCCGAGACCGACCGCATGGTCAAGGACTACCCCGCTGCCGCCCGCGAGGCACAGCGGCTCTGGACCGGGGTGATGGCGCGCTTCGAGGACGCCTGAGGCGGCAAGGGCCCGGTCCGGACCGGCGGGCCCGGCACGGCAGCGGGGCGGCGGCTCAGTCGTCCCGCCGGCGCGGCGGCACCGAGCGCGGCACCTGCGGCTCGAGCGCCGTCGCGATGTCGTTCGGGTCGCCGTTCATCGCCTTCCGCAGCAGGCGGTACTTCACCCCGGCATCGGCGAGGCGGCGGTAGAAGCTCACGAGCTCGCCCCAGGGGCCGCGCACCTCGCGCAGCCCGCTGAGGAAGGCGACGATCACGCCGATCTGGATCTCGCCGCGGATCGCCAGCCAGGCCCCGACCGTGATGATCGCGATATCGGCGCAGTGGTCGATCAGGTTGCGCAGCACCTTGAGCAGCGCCTTGTAGAAGTTCATCCGCAACAGGATCGTGTAGACCTGCCGGATCAGCCTGAGCGCATGGACGATCAGCACGTGGTGCGAGGGATCGACCGCGTCGATCATGTCGAGGCTGGCCTTGCGCAGCGTCTGGATGCGCTGCGCGGTCAGGCGGTTGATGATGCGCTGGAGCAGCGGCGTCACCACCCCCTCGGCGATCAGGCTGGCGATGCCGATCGCGGCGAGCCGCCAGTCGGTGACCAGCATGTAGCCGAACACCCCGAGCAGCGTGCCGCCCTGGATCAGCGGCGTGTTGATCGCCTCTGCCGCGAAATCGCCGAGCGGCTGCACCTCGCCGGTGAGCACCGAGGTCACCGAGCCGAGCGAGGTGCGGGCCTGCGCCTCCGGGCGGCGGCGCTGGGCGTCGATCAGCGCGGTGCGCAGCACCCGGGCGACCACCGCGGCGATCCAGCCGCGCAGGTAGACCACCGAGAACTTGAGCGCGGAGCGCGCGACATTGGCCAGCAGGAAGAGCCCGCCGAGCGTCAGCACCAGCGCGAGGTCGCCGGCCGGGATCGCCTCGTCGATGATCTGCTGCTGCAGGTGCAGCGGATAGACCGCCAGCGCCGGGATCGCGAGGCCGAGCAGCACCGCCCCGCCCTGGAGCGGGAAGGTCTGGCGCAGGATCAGCGAGTAGAGGCTCGCCCCGCGCTGCCAGCTCGACGCGCGCTGCATCGCAAACTCCCGGTTGACGGGACGCGGCCCGGATCGCGATTATCTGCGCCATATGGCAGGCGGCGCGGCCGTGTCACAACACTGTCATGATCCTTGGGGAGATGAACGAATGTCGTTGATGCGGATCAAGTGGGCCGGGCGGGCCGCGGTGCTGGCGCTGGCCGGCGGGCTGGCGGCCTGCGGTTCGCCGCAGCAGGCCGAGGTCAGCCTCATGCTGCCGGGTGACAAGCTCGAGCACGAGCGGGTCGAGATGGTGCTCGACTACCAGACCCAGGGGCTGCTGGCACCGGGCTGCGCGCTGCAGGTCTCGACGACCGCCGGGGCCTATCTCGTCGAGGCGATGTGGGAGACCGGCTATGCCGCCTATCCGGTGCAGCTCGATGCCGGGCGGCACAAGCTGCTGGCGCTGACCTCGGACGGGCGCATCGTGCCGGTGGGCGACGAGACGATCATGGAGATCTGCGACATGCCGCCGGCGCCGGCGCTGCAGACCGAGTGACACGCCCCTCGGGGGCGGAAGGCGGCGGCCCCGTCCGAGGCCGCCGCGCGAGCGTCAGCCGGGCTGCTTGGTCCGGCGCAGATAGGGCAGCACCTTCTCGAAGCCGCCGAACTTCTCCTGCGCCTCCTCGTCGGAGACCGCGGGGGTGATGATCACGTCCTCGCCCTGCTTCCAGTTCGCCGGGGTCGCCACCTTGTGCTGGGCGGTGAGCTGGATCGAATCGATCGCGCGGAGCAGCTCGTCGAAGTTGCGCCCGGTAGTCATCGGATAGGTGAGGCTCAGCTTGATCTTCTTGTCCGGCCCGACGACGAAGACCGAGCGCACGGTGGCGTTGTCGGCCGGCGTGCGGCCCTCGGAGCTGTCGCCGGCCGCGGCGGGCAGCATGTCGTAGAGCTTGGCGACCTTCAGCTCGGGATCGCCGATCAGCGGGTAGTTCACCGCCTCGCCCGCGATCTGCTCGATATCGGCCTTCCATTTCCGATGGCTCTCGACCGGATCGACCGAGATGCCGATCACCTTGGTGTTGCGCTTGGCGAATTCCTGCTTGAGGTGGGTCATCGCGCCGAGCTCGGTGGTGCAGACCGGGGTGAAGTCCTTCGGATGGCTGAACAGGATCGCGTAGCCGTCGCCGATCCAGTCGTGGAACGAGATCTCGCCCTCGGTGGTGTCGGCGGTGAAGTCGGGAGCGGTGTCGTTGATGCGCAGGCCCATGAGTTGCCTCCTCGGGGTTGTTTAACATTCCGGAAATGTTATCCGCCGGAAAGCCCGGCTGTGGAGGTGGATAGCATCCCGGATGGGTCGACGGAACCCTGCTAAGCGGGATCCCGCCAGAATGGAAAGGTGGCGAACCGTCTCTTGTCCGCCGTGCGGAGCATACAGGGGAGGAGGCCGGAAGCGGAAGCGCCTTCCGATCCGGGTCGCGCGGTGCTATGAGTTCCGCAAGGGAATTTTCAGGATCGGCAAGGGGGCGGGGCGATGGACAGGCACGGAGAACCCCGCAGGGCCGGCCCCTGGCGCATTGTGGCGATCGCCGCGGCGCTCGGTCTCGCGGCGCCCCCCGCCGCGGCGGCGGTCGTCAGCTATGATGTCGGCACCATCGCCTTCGGTGTCCCGCCGGTGATTGCGGGGGTCTCCACCGGCGCGGGCACGCTCACCGGCAGCTTCGATTTCGACGACGTGGCGATGACCGTGACGGCGGTGGACTTCACCGTGAGCGGCACCGTCTCGGGCTCGGGCACGGCCGACGGGGCGCTCGACGGCAGCTACGACGTTCTCGGCACGGTCGGCCCGTTCGGAGATATCACCGCCTTTCGCAGCAGCGACGGCGCGACGCCGGTGGGCATCGTGGGCATGGATCTCGGAGACCTGATCGGGCCGTTCGCCATGCCGGCGGACGGCGTGACCATCGGCCTCACCAGCGTCGGCGGCTGCCTCGACGATCCCGGCGGCCTCGGCGGCCTTGGCGGGCCCTGCGCGCTGGTGGCACAATACAACCTCAGCAGCGCCGCGGTGGCCTCCCTCCAGCCGGGGCTCGGCACGGTGCCGCTGCCGGCGAGCTGGCTGGCGCTCTGCGGCGCGCTGGGGCTGCTGGCCGGGGCGGCGCGGCGGCCCGCCGGGGCTCAGTAGCGCGCCTGCTTGCGCCGGATCGCCACCGCCTCGTCGCTGACCGCGAGGGCATCGCCGAGCGTCCTCACCCCGCGCGCGTTCAGCACCGGGATCAGCATGCAGAGCACCTCCGCCGTGACCAGCGCGTCGGCGAAGGCGGTGTGGCGCTGGCCCTCCGGGAAGCCGATGCCGAAACGCTCGGCCAGCGCGTCCAGCGTGTGCTCGGCGCCGTGGCCGAAGAGATGCGCCGAGAGCAGCACGGTGTCGAGCACCGGGTTGTCGAAGCGCCGGCCGATCAGCCCCTCCTTGAGCTGCAGGAACTTGAGGTCGAAGGGCGCGTTGTGCGCCACCAGCACCGCATCCGCCGCGAAGTCGTGGAATGCCGGCAGCACCGCGCGGGCATCCGGCTGGTCGGCCACCATCGCGTCGGTGATGCCGTGGATGCGGGTCGAGGCGGCGGGAATGCGCCGGCCCGGGTCGATCAGCCGGTCGAAGCGCTCGCCGCGGATCACCCGGCCGTTGAGCACCCGCACGCCGGCGATCTGCACGATCTCGTCGCCGGCGGAGGGGAAGAGGCCCGTGGTCTCGGTGTCGAACACCACGCAGGCGAGCTCGGTGAGCGGGGTCTCGGCCATCTTGCCGGCGGCGCGGCGGCGCAGCAGCGAGAAGTCGTAGAACTCCGGCCGCGCCGGCAGTTCCGAGGCCGGGGCGCTGACATGGTCCTCCACCGCCGGCTGCAGCGGCAGGCGCAGGCGTGCATGATCCGGCCCGACGCGCTCCGACCAGATCTCGGTGCGGTGATGCAGCAGCACGTCGCGCGCGGTGAGCCCGGCCAGCCCCTCCACGAGCGGGCGGTTGAGCCAGGGCTCGAAGGCGCTCTCGCCGAGCGGCACGCCCTGCCAGACCAGATCGACGAAGACATGCCCGCCATCCGGGGTGGCGGCGATCTCGATGCGGCCGACCCCGGTGGCGCCGGCGATCTCGCGGCAGAACAGCGCGAGCATCTCGACCACCGAGAAGCTGTCGCAGTTGAGCCAGCAATCGGCGCCGGCATGGGCGAGCTCCAGCTCCGGCAGGTCGGCCAGCCGGTCGCGCGCGCAGGCCACGAGCGCGATCGCGGTGACGTCGTTCATGCTCCAGCCGCCGATGCGGAGCTCGTTGTAGGCCCCGGCCAGCCGGTCGATGCGCCGGGCCAGCGTCTCCGCCTCCTCGGTCATCACGCCGACGAAGCGGGCCTGGGTCTTGGCATCCGGCGCCATGCCGCCGGAGAGGATCTCGGCCGCCGCGCGCAGGTTGGCGGTGGGCCGGCGCAGCCCCTCCAGCATCTCCTTCAGCAGATGGTCGCGCGCGGCATGGTCGGCGATCGGCTGGGTCGCATCGCGCAGCGTCAGCACGAAGCCGTCCACCGCATCGCCGGCGGCATCGAGGATCAGCGAGAGCCGCCCCTGCAGCGTCAGCCGCCCGTCGCGCGTGGCGCAGACCACGGCGACCGAGAGATAGTCGTGATGGGTCCTGTGGCGCCCGTCGGCAAAGCGGAGCTTCACCCGGTCGAGCGCATGGCGCACCGGCTGCTCGGTCACCAGGCGGAAGAGGGGCCGGCCGAGCCCGATCTGCGCATCGAGCCCCAGCAGCCGCTGCGCCTCGGCGTTGTAGAGCAGGATCTCGTGCTCGAGATTGCAGATCAGCACGCATTCGCGGAGATCGCGCAGCACCGCCTCGAGCTGGGCCTTCTCGGCCAGCACCTCGTCGATGGCGGCCTTCACCGCGCCCTCGGCGGTGCTCCGCTCGCGCCCCAGCGCCTCGGCGATGCCGGCCGCCGCGGGGCCGAGCGCACCGAGATAGCGCGCCTTGTCGGTGGAGAGCCGGGCCGCGGTGCTCTTCGCCTCGGCGGTGGCCGAGAGCTCGCCCGAGAGCAGCATGATCGGCCGCGCGACGTTCTCGTCGAAGAGCTGCCAGACCCAGGCGGTGAGCACCAGCAGCCCGAGCCCGCCGATGCCGCCCGCCAGCACGAGGTGCGGCGTGGCCTCCGGCCCGATCCGTGCCCCGGCCAGCACCAGCGCGCCGGCGAACAGCGCCAGCCCGCCGAGCCCGACCAGCGCGAAGAACAGGAAGATCCGCAGCCGCAGGCTCCAGCGCTCAGCCATCGTCGCCCGGGCTTTCCGCGAGCAGCTCCTTCACCCGGCAGGACAGCTCCTCGAGACCGAAGGGCTTGCTGAAGAAGGCATCCGCGCCGAGCGCCAGCGCCTTCTCGCCGTCGAGCGCGCCGCCCTTCGCGGTCAGCACGATGATCTTCACATCGGCATATCGCGGATCGGCGCGCACGGTCTGGCACACATCGTAGCCGTCGCGCTTCGGCATCATCACGTCGAGCAGGATCAGGTCGGGCTTCTGCGCGCGGATGCTGTCGAGCGCCGCCTCCCCGTCGCCGGCCACCCGCACCTCGTAGCCGTCGCGCTTCATCAGATATTCGAGCGAGAACGCAATGTTCGGTTCGTCATCCACCAGCAATACGGATCGGGGCATGGGGTTTCCTCAGTTGGTGCCGCGGTTCGTGCAGGCCGTGCTCGTCAGGGCATCGTCCGGGCCGGCAGCGGCCCAGGCAAGCGCGGCGGGTTCCGGCGGCGCGCCGCGCTCGAAGGCGGCCCACTCGGCGGGGGTGAGGGCGGCGCGGCGAAGGCCCTCGCAATCGAAGAGGTGGGGAATGCGCGCGGCAGGCTCGAAGCGGGCATGCAGCGTCACCGCGCCCAGCAGCAGCGCCGGGCGCTCGGGCCAGGGCGTGCCGGAGACCTCGACCGCGGCAAAGCGCGCGACGCGCGGCACTGCCAGCGTCCAGGGCTGCACGAGGCTCGAATAGTCGTAGCTCTCGGCCACCGCGGCGCCCTCCGGCAGCATGGCGCGGCTGCGCTCGAACCAGCTGTATTCGTTCCACAGCATGAAGGCGAACATCGCCAGCCCGCCCGCCACCGGGGCCAGAAAGCGCGGCGGGCGCCGGCCGGTCAGCCGCCCGAGCCCCCAGACCAGGCCGGCGGCACCGAGGCCGAGGGCGATGCTCGCGATCAGGATGAAGATCATGTCTGCCTCACACGACGGTATGGCGGCCCTGGGCGGCCGCGGCCTGCATCGTCTTCACCACGATGAAGGCGTTGCGCAAATGGGTGCGTTCGAGATCGGAGAGCCGCGCCGGGGCCATGAAGTTGTCGGGCCTGGCGCCGCGGCGGATCTGCTCGGCCTGGTGCTGCAGGCGGGTCTCGGCGATCATGTCATAGGCATCGAGCAGCTCGGCCCCGCCGGCATCGCTCACCAGCCCGGCCTCGCGCGCCGCGATCAGCCGGGCGCGGGTGTTGACCTCGGTCAGCCCGCCGATCAGCGCATAGAGCCGGGCCAGGTCGGTGATCGGCACCACCCCGTTGAGCTTGAGGTCGAGGCTGTCCTTGTGCTCGCCCGAGCGCACCAGCGCAAAGCCGCGGAACAGCCCGAGCGGCGGCTGGTGGGTGAGCGAGTTGGCGACCATGTGCGCGATGAAGATCGAGTTGGCCCGCGCCCGGCGCAGCGTCTCGGCATGCAGCCCGTCGAACAGCGTCATGTCCCCCGCGATCGGCCGCAGGTCGAACATCACCGAGGCGAGCATCCGCGCCATCGGGTCCGGCGTGTCGATCCAGCCGCGGAAATAGCGCTGCCAGGTGGCCAGCGGCTGGCGCCATTTCGGGTTGGTCGCCATCATCTCGCCGGGGCAGTAGTAGAACCCGCAGGCGTCGAGCCCGTCGGAGACGAACTTCGCGAAGGCGGCGAACCAGACATCGTGCTCCGGCGTCGCCTCGTCCGAGAGGATCATGCAGTTGTCCTGGTCGGAGACACCGGTCTGCTCCTGCCGGCCCTGGCTGCCGCAGACCAGCCAGAGATAGGGCACCGGCGGGGCGCCGAACTCGATCTCGGCCATGGCGATCAGCTTGCGCGTGAGCGCGTCGGTGACGTCGGTGATCAGCCGGCAGATGACATGCGGCGCGGCGCCGGCGCCGACGAGCTGGGCCAGCAGGTCCGGCACCTTGGCGATCACCTCGCGCAGGCCGGCGAGGTCGGTCTTGCGCCCGATCTCGCCGACCAGCATCGGCGAGGAGAGCGCCTGGCGCAGCAGGAGATCGGTGCGGGTGAGGATGCCCGCGAGGCGCGCGCCCTCCACCACCGGCAGATGGCCGATGCCGTGCTCGATCATCACCGCCATGGCGTCGAGGCCGATCGCCTCCGGGCTCAGCGAGACCGGGTCGCCGGTCATGATCTCGCGCAGCGGCGTGTCGCCCGGACGCTCCGCCGCCAGCACGCGCGAGGCCAGATCGCTGGCGGTGACGAGGCCGACGAGGCGCCCGCCCTCGGCCACCAGCACGCAGGAGATGCCGTGGTCGCGCATGGTGCGCGCGGTCTCGGCGGCGCTGTCATCCGGTGCGGCGGTGATCGGCGCGGCGGTCATGATCTCGCCGATGCGCAGCGTCGCCAGATCGGCGCCGGCCGGGCGGGGTACGGCGGCGGTCTCGTCGGTCCGCCGCCCGAAGAACTGCGCAAAGCCCGGCTCGCGGCGCATCAGCGCCCGGAACTCGGCCGCCGGCAGCAGAAAGAGCGTGGCCGCCGCGGCGGCCCGGGCGTCATAGGGCGCGATGCCGTCGACCAGCAGCCCGCGCTCGCCGAAGCATTCTCCGGCATGCAGGCGCGAGATCAGGTCGCCGCTGGCGGTGCTGACCTCCACGCTGCCCTCGGCGATGGCATAGAAGCCCGCAAGGCGCTCGCCGGTGGTGTAGATCGCCTCGCCGGGCGCGCGCTGCAGGGTCTCGGCCTGGTCGGCGAGCGCGGCGCGGGTGGCCTCGTCGAGGGTCGCGAATGGGTGATGCGTGGCAAAGAAGCGGCGGCGGGCGTCACGGTCGAGGGGCATGGGGGCTCCTGCTGGTCGCCGGATGCGGCGCTTCGGGTCGGGATACCTGCCGGACGCGCCCGCCCGGCAGGAGGGGGAGGGGCGGCATGCGCCCCTCCCGGTGGTCTCGTCGGCTCAGTGGTCGACCGCGGCGCCGGCGCCCTTCGGCACACGGATGCTCTCGACCAGCTCGCGGATCTCCTTCGGCGGCTCCTTGGTCGCCTGGCTGACGAAGTAGGCGACCGCGAAGTTGACCAGCGCACCCACCGCACCGAAGGCCTCCGGCGCGATGCCGAGGAAGTGGTTTGCGGTGGTGTTGTCCAGCATGTTCGTGCCGGGGATGAAGAACCAGCCCTTGAAGGTGAAGATGTAGA
This sequence comes from Paralimibaculum aggregatum, assembly GCF_030270585.1. Lineage (GTDB taxonomy): Bacteria > Pseudomonadota > Alphaproteobacteria > Rhodobacterales > Rhodobacteraceae > Thermohalobaculum > Thermohalobaculum aggregatum. The sequence goes on along the minus strand of NZ_BSYI01000002.1, from coordinate 1,875 downwards.
GGATCGTCACCAGAAGGCCCGCCAGCATGCCCGTGGTCGCGCCGACATTGTTGATGCGGGTCGAGAAGATGCCCATCATCAGCGCCGGGAAGATCGAGCTCGCCGCGAGGCCGAAGGCGAGGGCCACCGTCTGCGCCGCGAAGCCGGGAGGATTGAGCCCGAGCCAGGCCGCGATGGCGATGGCGACACCCATCGAGACCCGCGCCGCCAGCAGCTCGCCCTTCTCGCTCATGTCCGGCATGAAGGTGCCCTTCAGCAGATCGTGCGAGACGGCCGAGGAGATCGCCATCAGCAGCCCTGCCGCGGTGGAGAGCGCTGCCGCCAGGCCGCCGGCCGCCACGATCGCGATCACCCAGTTCGGGAGCTGCGCGATCTCGGGGTTGGCGAGCACCATGATGTCGCGGTCCACGGTCAGCTCGTTGCCGGCCCAGGCGGGGTCGATCAGGTTGCCCTCGCCGGGGGTGGCGGCGTCGTTGTAGTACTGGATGCGGCCGTCGCCGTTCTTGTCCTCGAAGGTCAGGAGGCCGGTGGTCTCCCAGTTCTTGAACCAGTCCGGACGCTCGTCATAGGCCAGCGCCTCGGCCTGCGGGCCGTTCGGGTAGATCGTGTCGGTCAGGTTCAGCCGCGCCATGGCGCCGACGCCGGGAGCGACGGTGTAGAGCAGCGCGATGAAGACCAGCGCCCAGCCCGCCGACCAGCGCGCATCGGCCACCTTCGGCACGGTGAAGAAGCGGATGATCACATGCGGCAGGCCCGCGGTGCCGATCATCAGCGAGAGGGTGTAGAGCAGGATGTTGAGCGTCCCGCCGTCTTGCGCGGTGTATTGCGTGAAGCCGAGCTCCTGCACCACCTGGTCGAGCTTGGCCAGCAGCGGCATGCCGGAGGCGGTGTGCTCGGAGAACAGGCCGATCTGCGGCAGCACGTTGCCGGTGAGCTCGAGCGAGATGAACACCGCCGGGATGGTGTAGGCGACGATCAGCACGCAGTACTGCGCGATCTGGGTATAGGTGATGCCCTTCATGCCGCCCTGCACGGCATAGAGGAAGACGATCACGGTGCCGATCAGCAGGCCGGTGGTCGCATCGACCTCGAGGAAGCGCGAGAAGGCGACGCCGACGCCCTTCATCTGGCCGATCACATAGGTGATCGAGGCGACGATCAGGCAGATCACCGCGACGATGCGCGCGGTCGAGCTGTAGAACCGGTCGCCGATGAACTCCGGCACGGTGAACTTGCCGAACTTGCGCAGATAGGGCGCGAGCAGCATCGCCAGCAGCACGTAGCCGCCGGTCCAGCCCATCAGGAAGACGCTCGCGTCATAGCCCTTGAAGGCGATCAGTCCGGCCATCGAGATGAAGGAGGCGGCTGACATCCAGTCCGCCGCGGTGGCCATGCCGTTGGCCACCGGGTGGATGCCCCGGCCGGCGGCATAGAACTCGCCCGTGGTGCTCGCCCGCGCCCAGAAGGCGATGCCGATATAGAGCGCGAAGGAGGCGCCGACGACGATGTAGGTAAGGGTCTGGAGATCCATCGCGTCAGTCCTCCTGCACGCCGAATTTCTTGTCGATGCCGTTCATCGCGACGGCATAGACGAAGATCAGGATGAGGAAGACGTAGATCGAGCCCTGCTGGGCGAACCAGAAGCCGAGATCGGTGCCGCCGATCTCGATGCCCGCGAGCAGCGGCCGCAGCAGGATGCCGAAGCCGAAGGAGACCACTGCCCAGATCACCAGGCAGATGGTCACGAGGCGTATGTTCGCCTTCCAGTAGTCGTTGTCGTTGTCGTTGTCACTGTCCGCCATGGGGATCTCCTTTGCGGTGCGGTGTTGCGTCCTGGGCGTCGTTGGTCTCGTGGGCCACGCCCCCCGTTTGGCT
>NZ_BSYI01000001.1 GCF_030270585.1 Paralimibaculum aggregatum | reverse complement strand
GAGTGCCCGCTGCTCTCAATGAGAAATCCCAGCCCTAAGCAGGTCCGAGATAGGCGATTGCTGCGCAAGTTTATGGAATTGTGGTGCCCAGGGGCGGATTCGAACCACCGACACGCGGATTTTCAATCCGCTGCTCTACCAACTGAGCTACCTGGGCGCCGGTCGGGGGGCGTGAACGCCGCGCCGACGGGCGGTATCTAAGACAGGGAGGCGGCGCTGTCCAGCGCGAATTCGCGCAATTTACCGCTCGTGCTTCCGCTCGGCTCACTCGGCCGCAGCGCGCGCGGCGATGGCGGCGAAGATGGTGTCGAGCTCGCCGGCCAGTGCGGCGAGTTCGTCCCCTCCCTCGGATACGTAGGGCGTGAAGACGAAGCTTGGCGTCTTGTAGGAGAGCGTCGCGGTGCCATCGGCATTCTCGGTGACATAGAAGCGGATCGGCGCCTCGATCATCGCGGCCGTGGAGAGCCGCACCGCGCGCACGGCGAAATCGTTGCGGAAGACGCCGACCACGCGGTTGCCGGGGATCTCGATGCCGCGGCTGGCGGCGGCCCCGGTCGGGCCGGCCTCGGTGACGAGCCCCATCTTCTCGGCCCTGACCGCGGCGCGGAGGCGCTCGAGCAGGGTCTCGTAGGCATGCGGCGTCGGGTGCACGGCCCAGCCGTCGCGCGGGGCCATCTCCGCGGCGGCGGGCAGGGCAACGAGCAGGAGCAGGGCTGCGAGGCGGGGCGGGCGCATGGCGGTCGGACCTCCCGTGATGTGAACGGTGCTCCCGCAGCCTTGCCGGACGGCGGCCCGCCGGCAAGTCACGCCCCCGCGATCTGCCCCCTCATGCGGGGGCGCCGCGCTGCGGCCAGGGCGGGTCCATGGCGATGACGGCGCGCAGCCAGGTGCCGAGCCAGGAGCCGGCGAAGCCCCAGAGCAGCCACCAGAGCCCGTGCATCGAGCCGGAGACCAGACCCCCGAGATAGGCGCCGATATTGCAGCCGAAGGCGAGCCGTGCGCCATAGCCCATCATCAGCCCGCCGATCACCGCCGTGGCGACGTCGCGCGGGGAGAGCTTCAGCACCGGCGCGAAACGACCGGCCAGGGCGCTTGCCGCCATGGCGCCGAGGACGATGCCGAAATTCATCACCGAGGTGCGGTCGGCGAGCAGGCTGTGATCGAGCTGCCCGGCGCGCCAGCCCGACCAGTAGCCCCAGTCGCGCAGCTCCACGCCGACCGCCTCCAGCGCCTTGGCACCCCAGAGCGCGAAGCCCGCCGTCACCCCCCAGGGCCGCTGGAACAGCAGGAAGCAGCCGATGCCCACCGCAGCGAGCCCCAGCGCCCCGGCCCAGAGCGCCCAGGGCCCGCGCAGCCAGGAGCCCTGTGGCCGCAAGGGCTCGAGGCTGCCATGGGCGCGCCGCTCCACCGCGGCGGAGCCGAGCCAGATCGCCGCCAGCAGCAGCCCCAGCGCCGCCAGCGCGCCGAACGGCCCGAAAAGCGAGATCACCGAGGTGCCGGGGATCGCGGGCAGGCCCAGCGATGGCCCGAGCGGGAACCAGAACTCGTGCAGATGCGCCGTCGCCCAGACCGAGCCGGCGATGAAGGCGATCAGCGTCACCAGCATCCGGGTCGAGCCGCCGCCCACGGTGAACAGAGTACCCGAGGCGCATCCTCCGCCGAGCTGCATGCCCGCGCCGAACATGAAGGCGCCGACCGCCGAGGCCAGGCTCATCGGCAGCACCACGGGGTGCATGTTCCACCCCGTCTCCGCCTCGAAGCCGATCAGCGGATAGGTCACGAGGCAGGTCAGCCCGATCAGCAGCATCTGCGCCCGGAGCCCGGCGCCGCGGCGCTCGCGTACCATCCGGCGCCAGGCCGCGGTGAAGCCGAAGGCGGCGTGGTAGAGCGCGAATCCGGCTGCCCCGCCGAGCGCGGCGCCGGCGGCATAGCGCAGCCCCGCTGCGCCCCCCTGCGCGAGATAGGCCGCGAGGCAAAGCGCCACGAGTAGGACCCCGGACAACCATGCAATTCGTGCCGACATCGCAACTCCTCCGTGCATCAGGTCACCTGATTTTAACAAACTTGTTAAGTGAAACCCGGCCGCTTCTTTGTCACAACAGAGTGACTGCATGTCGACAGGGCGCCGGGAACCGACATCTCAGCCTTTAGGGCATCGCCGTACTGGAGGCCAGACATGACCATCACCGACGCCTGCGGGCTTGCCGTCACGCTTCCCTCCGACGCCGCGGCTGCGTCCTGGAACGCGACGGTGCGCGCGGCGCTGCGCCATTGCCGCGAGACGCCGGATCATCTCGGCCGCTGCCTCGGGGCGGCGCCGGATTTCGCCATGGGCTGGGCCGCCAAGGGGCTCTTCACCCTGCTGCTCGGCCGCTCGGAACTGGCGCCGCTGGCCCGCGAGGCCGAGGCGAAGGCGCAGGCGGCGCTCTCCCGGGTCGGCGGCTCGCGACGCGAGCGGGCCTATGTGATCGCGCTCGGCGCCTGGCTCGCGGGGCGCCCGCGGCACGCGGCCGAGATCCTGTCCGGGGTCCTGACCGCGGCGCCGGAGGATGCGCTTGCGCTCAAGCTGGACCATTCGCTGCGCTTCCTGCTCGGCGACCGGCGCGGGATGCTGCGCGAGGCCGCGGCGGCGCTGCCAGCCTATGGGCCGGACCACCCCCTTGCCGGCTATGCGCTCGGCTGCCACGCCTTCGCGCTCGAGGAGATGGGCGCCTATGCACTGGCCGAGCAGGCCGGGCGCCACGGGCTCGAACGCACGCCCGACGATGCCTGGGGTCTCCACGCGGTGGCGCATGTCTATGACATGACGGCGCAGAACGAGACCGGCATCGCCTGGCTCGAGGGGCAGACCGCGCGCTGGGCGCATTGCAACAATTTCGGCGCGCATCTCTGGTGGCATCTCGGCCTCTTCCATCTCGACCGGGGCGAGATCGACCGGGTCCTGGAACTTTACGACAGCCATGTTCGGGCCGAACATACCGACGACTATCGCGACATCGCCAACGGCGCCTCGATGCTCGTGCGCCTCGAGATCGAGGGCATCGAAGTCGGCGATCGCTGGGAGGAGCTGGCCGCGCTGGCCGCGGGCCGGGTGGAGGACGGGGCGGTGGTCTTTGCCGACCTGCACTATCTCCTCGCGCTCGGCGGCGGGGAGCGGGATGCCGAGGCCGAGCGCCTGCTCGCCCGGCTCGCCGCCGATGCCGCCCGGCGCGAGCACGACATGCACGAGGTCGCGGCGGTGGCGGGGCATCCGGCGGCGGTCGGCCTCGTCGCCTTCCGCGCGGGAGACTACGCCACCGCCTTCGAGCGTCTGCGCGGGGTGCGCTGCGACATGCAGCGCATCGGCGGCAGCCATGCGCAGCGTGATGTCTTCTCGCGCCTCATGATCGAGGCCGGCATCCGTGCCGGGCGCTGGGCGGAAGCCGAGTCGGAGATCCGGGCCCGGGTGCAGCGCCGCGGCGCCGAGGACGGTTTCACCCGCCGCCGCCTCGCCGCGCTCGGCCGGGCGCGGGCTGCCGTTGCGGCGGAATGAGCGTGCACGCGCGTTGATCTTGCTGTATGTCGCGCCCGACCGTGCCTGCTCCCGTGCGGCGCCGGCGCCAAGACCACGAGACCGGACCGGATGAACAAAGAGCCCAGCACGACCACCACCGGCGATCCCCGCGGCGCCCGCCGCCCCCGCGACCCGCGGCTCGACTTCTTTCGCGGCATCGCGATGTTCATCATCCTGCTGGCGCATACCCCGGGCAACACCTGGACGCTGTGGATCCCGGCGCGTTTCGGCTTCTCCGACGCCACCGAGATCTTCGTCTTCTGCTCCGGCATGGCCTCGGCGCTGGCCTTCGGCGCGGTGTTTGCCAACAAGGGCTTCCTGCTCGGCACGGCGCGCATCGGGTTCCGTGTCTGGCAGGTCTACTGGGCGCATATCGGGGTGTTCCTCGCCACCGCGATCATGCTCTTCGCGATCGATCACTATGGCATCGGCAATCGCGAGCGGCCCTATATCGAGGGGCCCTGGGTGGTGCCGCTCTTCGAGCAGACCGGCGAGGCGCTGATCGGGCTGTTCACCCTCACCTACGTGCCGGGGCTGTTCGACATCCTGCCGATGTATCTCGTGATTCTCGCGATGATCCCGGCGGTCATGGCGCTGCACCGGATCGGCGGGGTGCCCGCGGTGGTGGCCGCGGTGATCGCGGTCTGGGTGCTTGCCAACCTCGCGGGCTATGCGCGCAGGATGGACGGGGCGGAGGACATCGCCGCCTGGCAGGCCTGGCTGGCCGCCGCCGGCGAGCCGTTCCGCTGGATGAACTTCCCGTCGCTGCCCTGGGGCGACAATGTCTGGTTCTTCAACCCCTTCGGCTGGCAGCTCGTGTTCTTCACCGGCTTCGCCTTCGGCATGGGCTGGCTGCCGGCGCCGCCGGTGCGGCGCTGGCTGGTGCTGCTGGCCGCGGGCTTCCTGGTGCTGACGGTGCCGTTCGCCTGGTACAAGTTCCACGGCGGCTTTTCCTTCGTGGCCGACACCGCGGTCCATGAGGCGATCCGCGGCGTGCGGGGCTTCATCGAGCCGTTCTGGTGGAAGAGCTGGCAGGGGCTCGGGCGCTTCCTGCATTTCCTCGCGCTGGCCTATCTCGCCTGGGCAGCGGTGGGGCCGGGTGGCATCCGGCTCTCCGAGGGCTTTACCCGCCTGCCGGTGCCGAACGGGCGCGTCGCGCTGGCCGCGGGGCTGGCGATGCTGGGGACCCTGCCGCTGGCCTACCCGCAGGAGATCGGCCTGGCGGTGGAGGGCTACGCCGACTGGATCGACGGGCTCGTCAGCTTCAACCAGCTCGGGATGATCCAGCTCCTGCACCTGGCGGCGCTACTGCTGTTTCTCTGGGCGGCGATCGGAGACCATGCGCGGCGCTGGATCTGCCGCGACGCCTTCCTTGCCACCGTGCCGGTGATCCGCAAGGTGGGCACGCAGAGCCTTGCGGTCTTCATGGTCTCGATTCCGCTGGCGCGGTTTAACGGCTGGGTGATGGACGTGATCGGCCGGGATGTCTGGACCCGTGCCGCGGTCAACATCTCCGGCTTTGCCATATTGATTGCCGTGGCCTATTTCGTCGCGTGGTTGAAGCAACAGCCGTGGCGCGGTGCGCCGAAGCCGGCGCCGGTGGTGCCGGGCAGCACCGCCGGGCTGTCCAGCCGGTCCTCGGGCGGGCCCGTGCCCGCCCGGCCGGTGCAAGGCTAGGTGACGGAACGGAGAAGAACAGTGCTCCTCGATGCCAAGACCGCCACGATCCGCCACCGGGCGTCGGACTATGATGCCGCCGAGGCGCTGGCCGGGCTTGCCCCGCGCGAGCGCGATCGGCCGGTGGTCATCGGCCAGCTTGGCCAGTCGCTCGATGGACGGATCGCCACCCCCGCGGGGGAGTCGAAATACATCAATGGCCACGAGGCGCTGCGCCACCTGCACCGGCTGCGCGCGAAGGTCGACGTGGTGCTGGTGGGCGTCGGAACCGCCATCGCCGACGATCCGCAGCTCACGACGCGCCATGTGCCGGGGCCGAACCCGGTGCGGGTGGTGATCGACCCGCGCGGGCGGATGCCGGCCGATCTCGCCATGCTGCATGACGGCGCCGGGCCGGTGATCGCGATCACGCTGCCGGGCGTTGCCGTGCCGGCCGGTGTCGAGGCGCTGGCGCTCTGCGGCGACGAGACCGGCTCCATCCCGCCCGCCAGCATCGTCGCGGCGCTTGCTGCCCGCGGCATGGCATCGGTGCTCGTGGAGGGCGGGGCGGAGACGCTGGCGCGCTTCCTCGATGCCGGTGCCGTGGACGAGCTGCACCTCATGGTCGCGCCCATCGTGCTCGGCTCGGGCAAGACCGGGCTCAACCTTGCGCCGATCGAGACGCTGGACGAGGCGATGCGCCCCGAGGTGCTGACCATGCGGTTTCGCGACGGCGACATGCTCTGCCTCTGCGACCTCTCGCGCGAGCGCGCGGCGATGGCCCGGCGCTGCCCGCTCACCGCCGCCTCCTGACCGTGCAGGCGCTTCGCGCGCCACCATGCCCCGAACGGCCCTGGCGCTCCCGGCATGGCCGTGCCGGGCCGCCGGCGCGTCCCGAAGCCGGTCATTCGTCGCGATATCGTCGTTTTTAATTCAAACCGATTTCATACAAATATTACCGGTCCCCCGCTAAGCAGCGACCCGTGGGCCTGCGGTGTCCGGCGCGTATTCGGCGTCGAACAGGCCGCAGCGAGCAGAACGGCATCGAGGCAACCGGGCTGATCGCGCGACCGACGGGCGCGCCTCGGTTCGATCTATGTGGGGCAGACGGGGGACAAAACATGGCAATCATCGCATTTGATCTGGTGAACGGCACCAGCCAGAACCGGACGAGCCGGACCATCACGCCGGACAACTCGGGCAGCAACGGCGCCTTTGCCGGCAGCATCTTCGACGTGTTCGGCATCACCGACCGCACGATCAATTTCGATTTCGCCGACGACTCGGCCGGCAGCTTCGCCTCCGACACCTTCGGCTTCGTCGCGACCGGCGACACCGCCCCGTTCTTCGGCGTCGAGGATCTCGACAACGGCGACAACGCCGGCGGCACCGGCACCGCGGTCTGGGTCTTCGACATCTCCGGCGCGACCAGCCTCACTGACATCACCATCGACTTCGCCGCGATGGGCGACTTCGAGGCGGGCGACAACGGCCACAGCTTCACCGCCAGCATCGACGGCGGTTCGGCGGTCACGCTCTTCGACATCGACAGCGACGAGAGCATCGCCTTCGGCTACACCATGGAGGGCGGCGCGACCGTCACCCTCAACGACCCGCTGACCGTGAACGGCACCGGCCTCGCCAACGTCATCCCCAACAGCTTCACCACCTTTTCCAGCAGCGCCCTCTCGGGCATGAGCGGCAGCACGCTCACGATCACCTACGAAGCCGGCGCGAACAATGGCGGCTCGGAGGCCTTCGGCTTCCGCGAGATCGTGGTGAACGGCACCGAAGGGGCGCCGGCGCCGGGCAACATCGTGATCACCGAGATCATGCAGAACCCCAAGGCGGTGCTCGACGCCGACGGCGAGTGGTTCGAGATCACCAACACCGGCGGCACCGCGGTCGACATCAACGGCTGGACCATCCGGGACGACGGCAGCGACAGCCACGTGATCGACAACGGCGGCCCGCTGCTGGTCGCGCCCGGCGCCTATGTCGTGCTCGGCAGCAAGGACGACGGTAACATCAATGGCGGCGTTGCGGTCGACTACGCCTATGCCGGCTTCACGCTGGCCAACGGCGCCGACGAGATCATCCTGGTCGATGGCACCGGCACCGAGATCGACCGGGTGGCGTATGACGGCGGCACCGCCTTCCCCGACCCGGACGGCGCCTCGATGGAGCTGAACGACCCGACCAACGACAACAGCCTTGCCGCCAACTGGGCCGAGGCCACCGCGATCTTCGGCGATGGCGACCTGGGCACCCCGGGCGCAGCCAATGGCGGCAGCACCGACGGCGGCACGCCGACCGCGCGCTTCATCCACGAGATCCAGGGCGCCGGCGCCGTCAGCCCCGAGCTCGGCAACGTGGTCACCGTGACCGCCGTCGTCACCGCGGATTTCCAGGACGCCGCCGACAGCGACTTCAACGGCTTCTTCCTGCAGGAGGAGACCGCCGACGAGGATGCCGACCCGCTGACCTCCGAGGGCATCTTCGTCTTCGAGGGCGCCAACGCGGTCGATGTCAATGTCGGCGACCTCGTCACCGTGACCGGCACCGTCTCCGAGTTTGCCGGCGAGACGCAGATCTCCGGCGTGACCTCGGTCACCGTCGATGCCGCGCCGGGCATCGGCGCGGTCACCCCGGCGATCATCGGCCATGCCGCCGACGACGGCCTCGTCGCCGGCACCACCACCAATGCCGACGGCAATACCATCGCCGACTACGAGGCGTATGAGGGCATGCTGGTGACCGTGCCGGAGACGCTGACGGTGAGCGATCTCTTCACCCTCGGCCGCTACAACGAGGTGAGCCTGACCGCCGGCGGGCGCATCGCCAACTTCACCCAGGAGAACGCGCCGAGCGTCGCGGACTATGCCCAGTGGGTGCTCGACACCGCCCGCCGCGGCCTGCTGATCGACGATCCCTTCAACGACGACGGCGCGCAGAACAGCGACCCGGTATATCCGCAGGGCGGCGGCCTCGATGCCGATGTGCCGCGGGTGCTGCGCTCGGGCGACACGGTGACCGGCCTGACCGGCGTGATCACCTATCGCGATCCCTCCAGCTTCGAGGGCGAGAACTACCGCCTGATCCCGACCGAGGAGCCGGTCTTCACCGCGGCCAACCCGCGCGATGCCACGCCTTCGGTCTCGGAGAGCGACTACAAGGTCGCCTCCTTCAACGTGCTCAACTACTTCAACGGCAATGGCCTCGGCGGCGGCTTCCCGACCTCGCGCGGCGCCAGCAACGCCGACGAGTTCGACCGCCAGCGCGACAAGATCATCGACGCGATCGCCACCATCGACGCCGATGTGGTGGGCCTGATCGAGATCGAGAACGACGGCTTCGGCACAAACAGCGCGATCGCCGACTTGGTGGCGGGGCTCAACCTCGTCTCCTCGCGCAGCTATGCCTTCGTCGATCCGGGCACCTCCGGCGTCGGCACCGACGAGATCGCGGTGGGCTTCATCTACGACACCTCCACCACCTCGCTGTCCGGCGCGGCAGAGATCCTCGACAAGGCCGACGACGCACGCTTCGACAGCGACAACCAGCGCGCCTCGCTGGCCCAGACCTTCAGCGAGACCGCCAGCGGCGAGAGCTTCACCGCGGTGGTCAACCATTTCAAGTCCAAGGGCTCCTCGGCGGGCAACCCGGGCGACGCCGATATCGGCGACGGCCAGGCCGCCAGCAACGGCACCCGCACCGATGCCGCCGAGGCGCTGGTCGACTGGCTCGCCACCGACCCGACCGGCTCGGGCGACGAGGACTTCCTGATCCTCGGCGATCTCAACGCCTATTTCATGGAAGACCCGATCCAGGCGATCCTCGAGGGGGCGGACGACATCGTCTCCACCGCCGACGACTTCACCAGCCTGGTGGATGCGGGCGACTACTCCTACGCCTTCCCGGTGGGCCTCGACTCGGTCAACTACGTGCAGGTCTTCGGCACCCTCGACTATGCGCTCGCCAACAGTTCGCTGCTCGGGCAGGTGACCTCCGCCGAGGCCTGGCACATCAACGCCGACGAGCCGGCGGTGCTCGACTACAACACCGACTTCACCTCCGCCGCGCAGGACGTCTTCCTCTACAACGACGACCCGTTCCGCTCCTCCGATCACGACCCGATCGTCGTCGGCCTCGATCTCGGCGGTGCGGCCACGGTCAACATGGTTGCCGGCACCGCGGGCAACGACGCGCTCACCGGCACCGATGGCGCGGACCTGATCATCGGCAATGGCGGCGGCCTCGACCGGATGCGCGGCATGGGCACGGGCGATGGCGACATCTTCGACCTCTCCGCGATCCGCGCCGACAGCGGCCGCAACGTGGTCCGGATCCACGACTACGAGGAGGGCGAGACGATCCGCGGCTTCCTGCGCGAGGACATCGACCAGGTGCGCAGCTTCGGCGACACCCTCTATCTCAGCTTCAGCGACGACCGCGACCTCGTGGTCCTCACCGGCACGAACGACATCGAGCAGGTGGTCTTCGAAGACCTCCCGATTGCCTGATGCGCGCGCTCAACGGATCTCACCAGGAGTATGTACAGATGACCACCCGGACCTTCGGCTGCGCGCTCGTCGCCCTCGCCCTCGGCCTCGCCGCCGCCCCCGCCGATGCCGCGCTCTTCGAGGGCTACGACATCGACACCTCGATCTCGATCACCGAGACCGGTGTCCTCGCCGACAACGACATCGGTTTCGGCGGCTTCTCGGTGATCGGCAACGATGCCGCGACCGGCACCGGCTATACCGGCGACACCGCCGATCTCAGCATCTTCATCAGCGGCATCATCGAGACCGGGGCGCCGCTCTCGGGCGATCTGTCGGTCGATGGTGCGGGCGGCAATGTGCTCACCGGCACGCTGGTGGAGGTCGAGACCATGCTCGATCCTTCGGGCGACGACATGCTCGGTCTGCTCTTCGGCGATCTCGGCGGCCCGGCCATGGCGGAGTTCGGCTGGTTTGCCGCGGTCACGCTGATCGGCGAGTTCGGCGACGATCCCTTCGGCGACACCGGCTTCTCCTTTGCCATCGCCGATATCGAGATCAACTCGGCCGAGATCCCGCTGCCGCTGCCGGCGGCGCTGCTGCTGACCGCGCTGGCGGGCACTGCACTGGTCTCGCGCCGCCGCGCCGCCTGAGACGCCACGCAGAATGCGGCGGCGCGCGAAGACCCGCGCCGCCGGTCCCGGGCAACCCGGTTACTCGATCACCACGATGGTGCGGACCTCGATGCTCTCGCGCGGCGGGGCGCCCGGGTCCTGCTCCGGCAACTGGAAGGCGGAATGCGGGGTGTATTGCGCCCGCCCGTCCTCGAGGCTGTCCCAGCCCTTGATCAGCAGAACCTCGTCCACCGTCATCTCCGGGGCATAGTACCAGCGCTGCGCCGGGTCATAGGCGAGGTGGTAGATCTCGCCGACGCGGTCGGGGAAGATCTGGTCGGTGGCCACCAGATGCTCGGGCTTCACGCTGCGGGCATCGGCCAGCGCCAGCGGCGCACGGCGCACCGGTCCGCGGATCGGCCGCCAGACATTCACCTGCACCAGCCGTGCGCCCTCGGCCTCGAGCCGGGCGACCTCCTGCGAGCCGAGCACGTCGCGTGCCCGTTGCGGGCCGCTCCTCGCGGTGTAGTCGACATGGATCCGCGAAGCCGGACCACGGTTGCCGTCGCGGTTGCGTGCGCCCTGGCCGCTGTCCGAGCGGCGGGTGGCGTCGAAGATCGCGACGCGGCTGGCTCCGAACTCGCGGGTCAGGAGCGCGGCGATCTCGCGGAAATAGGCGCCCTCCACCGCGTCGTCGTCATGGAGGTTGCGCACCCAGCTCGGCGCTTCCCGGAGCGCGAAGCCCTCGCGGTCGAGGCTCGGCGCCTCGACGAGCCGGCGCATGTCGGCGATCGGCACGGGGTGCTCCTCCACCGCGAAGCGGTACTGCGCCTTGCCGCCCGTAAAGGCCTGGCTGTAGAAAACGGGTTTCTGCGCCTGCGGCGTGATGAAGGTGAGCGGTGCGACAACCTCCGCAGGCCGCTGGCGGGGGCTGGCGGCGGCGCTGCCGGCGCTGACGAAGCTTGAGGAAATCTGGTTCATCTCGGCTCTCCACTGGCATCTCGCGCGCCGTGTTGGCGCCCTTCCATGCGGTGAATGTGGAGGATGATGGCTGCCGGGCCAAACGAGTTCGGCTCAGCACGGCTTGAGGAATTTTAAAGTCCGGCGCCCTTCCATGCCGCCCGCGCCTGCGCCGAACCGAACTCTGCCGCCTCCGCTTCCAGCCAGCGCGCGAGCCGGCGGGCCGCGGCCGAGGGGCTGACGCCCGCGGCGCGGCAGAGGAAATAGCCGGTGCCGGTGGGGTCCGCCCCGCCGAAGGGGGCGATCAGCGTGCCGCGCTCGAGCCGCGGCTCGATATAGGGTGAGCGGCCGAGGCCGATCCCGTGCCCGGCCTCGGCGAGCTGGAGCACCTGCTCGATGGCGTCGAGCGGCAGCATGGTCTCGGCCGGCGGCGGTGCGAGCCCGCGGGCGCGCGCCCATTCCTCCCATTCGCCGGGGGTCAGGCGGTTGACGAGATAGCGCACGCCGCCAGGCAGGGCGGAGAGCGGCCCCTCGGCCGCGGGGAGCAGGCCGGGCGCGGTGACCGGCGTGGCCAGGTCCTCGAAGAGATGCGCCGCCTCGACGCCTGGCCAGCTGCCGCGTCCGTGCCGGATCGCGAGGTCCACCTGGTCGCGCACCAGGTCGACGAGCCGGGCGGTCAGCACGAGCTGCACGTCTATCCCGGGGTTCGCCGCCTCGAAGGCGCCGAGCCGCGGGATCAGCCAGGTCGCGGCGAAGGAGGTCGGCAGGGTGAGGCGCACCCCGGTGCGCCCGCGGGCCGGGAGCACCTCGGCGGTGGCGGCCTCGATCTCGCGCAGCGCCGGCTCGATGCGCGCGAGATAGCGCCGGCCGGTCTCGGTGAGCACGAGCCGGCCCGAGCTGCGATCGAAGAGCGCGGTGTGGAGCCGCTCCTCGAGCTGGCGGATCTGGTGGCTGACGGCGGATTCGGTGACGCCGAGCTCGGCCGCGGCATCGGCCATCCGCCCGTGCCTCGCCATCGCGCCGAGCGCCTCGAGCGCGCGGAGCGGCGGGATGGGGGCGCGGTCCGCTGCCATCTGTGCGCCGGGCCGGTTCGACCGCTCAGGCCGCGCTGGGCATGGCGATGTGGCGCGCGCCTTCGGAGAAGCCCGACAGCGTGAGTGGCCAGCGCACCCGCGGCCAGCGCAGCTCCATGGTCCGCGCCCGGGGGCGGTAGACGGCGGTGTAGAGCGTGCCGAAGCCCTGGTTGAAGGCGGTGGAGTAGAGCGGCGGTTTGAGGAAGGCGCCGATGAACTTCTCCTGGCTCTCCGGGTGCAGGGTGAGCCGGGCCAGCAGATAGCGCTCGCGCTCCACGGTGGCGGTGAAGCGGGCATGGCTCGACCATTCCACCCGCGCCTGGTGGTTGGTGGCAACCGCCGCATGGGTCACCACCGGCTCCCGGTCGGGCGAGAGATAGACCGTCGAGAACCGCCGCTGCGCGTCGAGCACGGTGACGTTGTAGCTCATGTGGCAGGGGATGCGGCGGAGCGCGGCCACCGCCTCCTCGGCGGTTTCGCAGACCTGCAGCACATAGCGCAGGATCAGCGGGACGCCGAAGCCGTCGCCCACCACCCGCCGCCCGCCGAAGGTCAGCGAGACCGCGAGCCCGGCATCGTTCACGCCGTCGACCATGCCCCAGAGCCCGTCGGAGGTGCCCATCACCGCGCGCCCCAGCCACTCGGTGCGCAGCACCACCGCATCGAAGGCGGTCGGCGAGTAGTCGTAGTTGCGGACCAGCATCGGCTCCTCGCCGGGCCAGATCGCCTGGGAGCAGCCGGCGAGATAGGGCGGCGGGCAGAAGAAGGAGAGGAACCGCGCCGCGCTGTCGCCGCCGCCGGCCAGCTCGCAGAGCCGGTCATAGAGATCGCCGAGCTCCGGCATGTGCGCGCGCAGCGCCCGCCGGCTCTCGAAATAGGGCGGGCGGGCCTCGAGCCCGTTGCGCGCCCACCAGTCGTGATAGGCGGGCCAGTGCTCATGGAAGAGCCCGGCCCAGATCGGGCCGGGGGTGGTCTCGGAAATGGCGCGGAAGGCTAGCTGCATCATCGTCTCCTAGCCGCCGCCGCCGCGCCGGGCAAGCGCAGCCCCGCGTCAGAGGATCTTGAAGGCCGGGCTCTCGAGCTCCGCTGCGGTCGGCAGCGGGCGGGCCTGGAAGGCGCGCTTGATGCCGTTGATCCATTTCTTCGAGCGCTCGGTCAGCTTGAAGCTCTGGGTCATCGACCGCCCCCGGGTGACGAGGATGCCGAGATCCGCGCCCTCGTAGCGATAGTCTCCCGGCTTCAGGATGCGCAGGAAGAAGGCCTCCTTCTCCGATTCCACCGCGCGGCGGTGATAGTCGAACCGGTCGAACACCACGCTGCCGTCGTCGAGCATCCGGTAGATGCCGCTCTCCGGGGCCTGGGTCAGGATGTCGACCGAATCCTCCGTATGCTTGATCACCATCTGCGACCAGCTGTCGATCATGTCCGGATCGGACCAGCGCGCGTTCAGCGCCTCGACGTCGAGATCGAACTCCTTGCCGGAGAACTCGAGCAGGTGGAACAGGAAGAGCGGCGCATCGGCATGGGCGAAGGCGGCATGGTTGGTCATCGAGCTGGCGCCGGTGATCCGGGGATTGAGCTCGCCGAGCCAGATGTCGTTGGTCTTCTTGTCGATCAGGAAATCGAGCTCGAAATAGCCCCGATATCCCTCCTTCTTGAGCTGTTCGCCGAACTTGAAGGTCAGCTCGCGGGCCTTCTGGCGCACCTTGGGCGGGAAGGCGGTGGAGAAGATCTCGTTGCCGCACCAGCCGCCGCGATAGGGGGTGAGCTCCTTGAAGCCGACCAGCTCGGTCATCAGCGGGCCGACGATGGTCCCCTGCTTGGTGGCGCAGGCCTCGATGGCGGAGCCGCGGCAGTCGATCCGCTTCATGATCTTGATCTCGCCCTGTCCGACGATCTCGTGCTCATGCTTGCGGAAATCCGACTCCGACTTGATGAAGAAGGTGGTGTGGCCGCTGTCGCCGAAGGCCGATTGCAGCACCAGGTCCGAGCCGAGATCGCTCTTCTTGCAGATCTCCTCGAGATGCTCGTAGCCCTCGACCTCGGAGAGCGTGTTGGGCACCGACGGCACGCCGGCCTTGTTGCCGATGCGGACGGTCTCGATCTTGTTGTCGCAGTTCTCGCGCAGCTTCGCCTTCGGGAACCAGATCTCCGCGCCGATTTCCTTGGCGATCTTCTCGGTCTCCTTGTCGAACATCAGGAAGACCAGCTTCGGCTTGCCGCCCCGGTTCTTCATGTAATCGAGCACCTCCTTGTGCTGAAGGAGGTAGTTGTTGATGTCCTCGATCGACTGGAACTCGTGATGCGGCTGCTCGGAAGGGCAGAACACGTTGGGATGCCGGCCGTCATAGCAGTCGAGATAATTGATGTACTTGAAGTTCTTCACCCATTCGTCGATGCCGAGCAGGTTGAAGTTGGTCGCGGAGATGAAGTAGATCGGGTGCTCGTTACGGTGAAAGTACCGGCGGATCTCGGAGATGTTCTTCAGCTTCTTTTTCGGCATGATGCCCTCCCAGGTTTATTCAGCGGCCTTGGCAAGCGTGCGGCTGGCGTGACGGGCGAGCGCCTCGTCGGTGAACACCCGCAAACCCAGATCGGGCCGGTAGCCGTGGATCTCGTTGACGTCGAGCGCCCGCATGAACGCGAGGATCTCCTCGGAGATCACCTGCCCCGGCACGAGGATCGGGAAGCCGGGCGGGTAGGGGATGATGAAGCTCGCCGAGACCAGCTCGCGCCCCGAGGACATCGCTTCCTTCAACTCGCCATGCAGATCGAGATAGTCGCAATTGTCCTCGTCGTAGGCGAGGAAGAAGGCCGAGCGTATGTCGCCCTCCGGCGTCGCGTGGTCGGCGCAGCGGAAGGCATCGTGGAAGCGGGAGAAATCCGGCAGCGGCGGCAGGTCCTCCACCAGCGAGCGGACCCGGCGCTCGAAGGCGCGGCGCTCCATCTTCGAGGCATCGTCGAGCAGGTCGTCGAGCTCCTTGGCGATCTCGACCAGCACCTCGATCAGATAGGCGACCGAGGAGCGCGTCGTCCCGATATTGGTCATGAACAGGACGGTGTTGCGCGAGGTCTTGTTGATCTGGATACCGAAGCGATCCATCAGGATCTTGGTCTTGAAGGTGTCGCCGTCCCAGCCGGTGCCGCCGACCGCGAGGGTCACCCGCGTCGCGTCGAGCACGAATTCGTCCTGTGACCAGCACTCCCAGAAATCCGCCCAGCCCTGCTCGGGATCGTAATAGGAGCTGACGCCGCTCTCGCGATACTGCTCGGGGATCATGTCGCCCGCGGTCAGCACCTTGAAGTATTTCTGCAGCAGGGGATGGGTGTGGATCGCCCGGCGCAGCGACATCGCCGCCTCGACCTGGCGCTGGATGAACTCGAACCCCTCGAGCTCGACCTGCCGCCGGCCGACATCGAGCGAGGCGATGATCTGGTAGTTCGGCGAGGTCGAGGTGTGGGTCATGTAGGCTTCGTGGAAGCTCTGCTCGACCTCGCCCTTGAAGTCCTGATCGTTGACATGGATCATCGAGCCCTGCCGCAGCGCGGTCAGCGTCTTGTGGGTCGACTGGGTGGAATAGACCCGCACCCGGGCATTCGGCGGCGGCAGCAGCCGGGTATCCAGCAGCGTCTCGGTATCCGGGGCCTCGCCGAGTTCCGCCTGCTGCGCCTCGTAGGCCTTGCGGTGATCCTCGCCGCGCAGCCGCTCGCGCATGAAGTTGGCGGTGTTCATCGCGGTGCGCTGGCGATAGGTGGGGCCGAAGCGTGCGAAGGCGAACCAGGCTTCGTCCCACAGGAACACGAGATCCGGCTTGATCGCGAGGCATTCCTCCATCACCCGTTCGACATTGTAGACGATGCCGTCGAAGGTGCAGTTGGTCAGCAGCAGCATCCGCACACGGTCGAGCTTGCCGGTCTCCTTGAGCGCGAGCAGCTGGTGCTTGATCTCGCGGATCGGCACGGCGCCGTACATCGAGTATTCGTGCAGCGGATAGCTGTCGAGATAGACCACCTCGGCACCGGCCAGCACCATGCCATAGTGGTGCGACTTGTGGCAGTCGCGGTCCACCAGCACGATGTCGCCGGGGCGGACCAGCGCCTGCACCACGATCTTGTTGCAGGTCGAGGTGCCGTTGGTGGCGAAGAAGGTGTGCTTGGCGCCGAAGGCGCGGGCCGCCAGCTCCTGGGCTTCCTTGATCGGGCCGTGCGGCTCGAGCAGGCTGTCGAGCCCCCCGCTGGTGGCGGAGGTCTCGGCAAGGAAGATGTTGGGCCCGTAGAAGGCGCCCATGTCCTGGATCCAGTGGCTCCGGGTGATCGATTTGCCGCGGCTGATCGGCATCGCGTGGAAGACGCCGGTGGGCTGCTTGGAATACTCCTTGAGCGCGGTGAAGAAGGGCGACTTGTAGCGCGCATTGACGCCGCGCAGGATGTTCAGGTGCAGCTCGAGGAAGTCTTCCTGATTGTAGAACACCCGGCGGCATCGGCCGAGATCATGGCCCGCGATCTCCTCCACCGAGCGGTCGGTGATGAGATAGGCGTCGAGCTCCGGGCGGACCTTCTCGATCAGCCGGCAGAGCTCCGGGGCGTATTGCGAGGGCATAAGCGAATCGACGTCCTCGTTGCCGATGCGCGTGAGGTAGCGGGTCAGGATCGGCAGCGTGTTCTGCGACTTGAGCCGCAGGCCGGGGCGCACGATCACCGCCTGGATGTTGTGGTTGAACAGGATCGCGATCAGCGCGTCCTCGAGGCTCGGCACCATCACCGGCTCGTAGATGAAGGGGTCCTCCGAGCGGCGCATGCGGGCGAGGCTGGCGCGCAGCCAGCGCTCCTGCTGCTCGTGCAGGTCGTCGACGATCAGCACCTCGAAATAGGGCCGGGCAAGCGCCCGCGCCTCGATCGGGATGGTGGATTCGTCCTCGATGTCCTCGGAGTCGGCCTCATCGCGCGCCAGCGGCACATGGCGCCGGCGATAGGCGCCCGAGGTCAGCGCGCGCACCACGCGGCGCACCGAGAAGGCCAGCTCGTCCCACGACTTGTGCTCGTGCTGGCGGCGCATGTGATCGAAGGCATGGAGGCCGGGAAAGGCCCAGTAGACCTCGATCGGGGCCAGCGCCTCGAACAGCGCATCGACCCGTTGCGCGGCCTTCACAACGCCGCGGCCCTCCGGCCCGATCTCCGCGAGACGGTCGGCGGCCTCGCGGAGGGCGCTCCAGCGATCGGATCGCAGCTGGATGGCGCTGTAGTAGTCGCTGATCGATGTCAGCCTGCGCCCGTTCTCGTCCGGCATCGTTGTCTCCCCTGCTGGTGCACGGGTTGGAGCGGACGGATTGCTGCGATCCGGCCGCTCATCCCGAGGCGATCTTCGGCGCCACTGCCTGCAGCGTGCCGTGTTCGATTGGTGCGAGCTCGGCTCGCGGATCGTGATGCGCCAGCCCGCCCTGGGTGCCCTGGCGCGGCATCTCGAGCGGGCCGAGGCCGTGCAGATAGGCATCCGCGCCCGAGTTGCGGTCATAGACGGAGAAATCGACCGAGCGGTCGCGGAAGCTCTTGAGCACCTGGCCGAGCCCGCGCATGCCGGTCTCGCGCTGGCGCCGCACCTGCTCGAGATCGATCTCGAAGGGGAACATGTCCTCCTGCCCGCCGGACTGGTGCAGCACCACCGCCGAAGGGTCGATCACGCAGGACCGCCCGACGCCGCCCGCGCCGAGGCCGTTGACATCGAACACGTAGCACTGGAACTGCGCCGCCGTGGCGCGCGCGATGGCGAGCTCGGCATCGCGGTCGGTGGTGCCGGTCAGCACCGGGTGCAGCAGCACCTCGACGCCCTGGCTGGTGAGCTGGCGCGTGGTCTCCGGGAACCAGATATCGTAGCAGATCGAGAGGCCGAAGCGCCCGACCTCGGGCACGTCGAAGACGCAAAACTCGGTGCCCGCCTCGATTCCGGTCTCGTAGGGCCGGAACGGAAACATCTTGCGGTATTTCGCGACGACCTCGCCTTCCGGGTTGATCACCACGGCGGTGTTGTAGATCCGCCCGTCGGGCGTCTGCTCGAACATCGAGCCGGGGATCAGCCAGATCCGGTGACGCCGGGCATCGGCGCAGAACTGGTCGATGGTCGCGTTCGGGAAGCTCTCCGCATAGCGCGGCAGCGGGCCGAAGGGCGAGAGCTCGCTGAACAGAACCATCTGCGTCCAGGGGAAGCGGGCCATCAGGATGTCGATGCGATGGCGCATGGCCTCGACATTGCCGTGCAGGGCCGCAACGTGCATCTGGACGCCGGCGATCGCGAAGGGGGTCATACAGTGGGTCCTCTGTGAGGGAGCTTCAGACCCAGACGATATTGGTTCTCCCCCCGGCTTGGCAATCTGGCCCGCATGAACAATCTCAGTTGCCCCGCACAATCAGCACCGACTGAGGCGCGTGGTGCACGATCCGGTCGGCCATCGAGGACACGAAGAGGGTTCGCAGGCTGTCCGGCTTGTGCGAGGCCATCACGATGAGCGTGGCCCCGAGGCGCTCGGCCGCGGCGAGGATCTCCTCCGCCGGGTGGCCATGGGCGACGTGGCACTGGTGCGCGGTGCCCGCGGGCAGCGTCTCCTGCGCGATCCTCGCCAGATCGGCCTCGGCGCGCTCCAGCATCTCGCGCTCGTGGCCCTCGGGAAAATACTGCGCGACCATCGACATGCCGAGATCCGGCACGACGCAGAGCAGGTGCAGCTCGGCGTCGCGCAGGCGGGCCTCCCTCGCCGCTTCCGGCAGCGCGATCTGCCAGGATTTCTCATGCGCGAGATCGACCGGGCACAGGATTCGGGCGGCCATGGCAGCCTCCTTCAGCTCGTTGCGGTGGCCGGGGCGGGCTTCGGCGCCCGCGCCCGCTGCAGCATGATGACCAGCCCGAGCACCAGGAAGGCGGGCAGGAACATCAGGTACTTGCTCGGCTGGTCGGTCGGGCGCAGCACGCGCAGCACCTCCTGGTCCCAGTCCAGCCCGGCCTTCGCCGCCGCGCTGTCGTAGAGCACGTCGTCGATGATGATCTTGCCGTCGCGCTCGACCAGAACCACCCCGGCATTCTCCAGCCGCTCCTCGCCGGTCGCGCCGGCCTCCAGCGGCAGCAGCGCCACGAATTCCAGCGGATCGCCAAGCTCGTTGACGCCGAGCACCCGGAGCCTCAGATCCTCGCCCTCCGGCGTTGCGGCCGCCGCCTCGGCGATCTCCGTGGGCGCGGTCTCGACATGCGGCGGCACCACCATGTCCATCCAGAAGCCCGGGCGGAACAGCGAGAAGGCCACCAGCAGCAGGAGCGCCGATTCCCAGATCTTGTTGCGCGTGAGGAACCAGCCCTGCGTCGCCGCCGCGAAGAGCAGCATCGCTGCCGTGGCTATGAGGAACACCAGGATGCCCTGTGCCCATCCGACCTCGATCAGCAGCAGCTCGGTGTTGAACATGAAGAGGAAGGGCAGGGCGGCGGTGCGCAGGCTGTAGAAGAAGGCGACGACGCCGGTGCGGATCGGATCGCCTCCGGAGACCGCCGCCGCCGCGAAGGAGGCAAGGCCCACCGGCGGCGTCACATCCGCCATGATGCCGAAGTAGAACACGAAGAGATGCACCGCGATCAGCGGCACGATCAGCCCGTTCTGCTGGCCGAGCGTCACGATCACCGGGGCGAGCAGCGCCGAGACGACGATGTAGTTCGCCGTGGTCGGCAGCCCCATGCCGAGGATCAGCGAGAGCACCGCGGTGAGGAACAGGATCGCCAGGATGTTGCCGCCCGAGAGCACCTCGACGACATCCGCCAGCGCCGAGCCGACGCCGGTCTGGCTCACCACGCCGACGATGACGCCCGCGGTCGCGGTGGCGATGCCGATGCCGATCATGTTGCGCGCGCCGGCGGCGAGGCCCTCGATCAGGTCGGTGATGCCGGCGGCGAACTCGCCTGCGAGCCGGCTGCCCTCGCCGCTCAGGATCGCCGCGAGCGGGCGCTGGGTGACGAGGATGAAGACCATGAACGAGGTCGCCCAGAAGGCCGATAGCCCGGGGCTCAGCCGGTCGACCATCAGGGCCCAGACCAGCACCACCACCGGCAGGATGAAGTGCAGGCCGGATTTCACCGTCGGCCCCGGCAGCGGCAGCTTTGCGCCCGGCTTGTCGAGATCAGACATCTCGGGCGTGGGATATTTCGTCGAGAGCCAGAGCAGCACGACATAGACCGCCGTCAGGAAGCCGAAGACGATGTAGCCCGCGCTGTTGCCGAAGGTCGGCCGGATCCAGCTCATCCCGTAGTAGACCGCGAAGGACAGGGCGCAGATCACGATGATGCCGAAGGCGGTGCCGATCAGCCGCTGGATGATGGGCTTCGGCGTGTAGGCCCGCTCCATCCCCTCCATGCCGGCCTTCATCGCCTCGAGATGCACGATGTAGACGAGCGCGATGTAGGAGATCACCGCCGGCAGGAAGGCATGGGTGACCACGTCGAAATAGGGAATGCCGACATACTCGACCATCAGGAAGGCCGCGGCGCCCATCACCGGCGGCATGATCTGGCCGTTGACCGAGGAGGCGACCTCGACGGCGCCGGCCTTCTCCGAGGAGAAGCCGACCTTCTTCATCAGCGGGATGGTGAAGGTGCCGGTGGTGACCACGTTGGCGATCGAGGAGCCGGAGATCAGCCCGGTCATCGCCGAGGAGACCACGGCCGCCTTGGCCGGGCCGCCGCGCATGTGACCCATCAGCGAGAAGGCCACCTGGATGAAGTAGTTGCCGGCGCCGGCGCGGTCGAGCAGCGAGCCGAACAGCACGAAGAGGAAGACGAAGGAGGTGGAGACGCCGAGCGCGATGCCGAAGACGCCTTCGGTGGTGATCCACTGGTGGTTGACCACCTCGGAGAGCGAGTTGCCCTTGTGGCTGATGATGTCGGGCATCAGCTGGCCGAGGAAGGTATAGGCGAGGAAGCAGCTCGCCACGATGGTCAGCGCCGGGCCGAGCGAGCGGCGGGTCGCCTCGAGCAGCAGCGTGATGCCGATGATCGCCACCACGAAGTCCTGCGTGATCGGTGCGCCGACACGGTCGGCGATGCCCTCGTAGAAGATGAAGAGATAGAGCGCGCAGGCTGCCGCGACGATGGCCAGCGCCCATTCCCAGGGCGGCAGCCGGTCATGCGGCGAGCCGAGCAGGATCGCGCCGATGACCGGCAGCGTCAGCAGCGGCGGCACCCAGACCGGCAGGTCTCCGGCCGAGCCGTAGATGAACAGCCCCGTCAGCACCAGCGGCACGCCGATGCCGAGCACCAGCTGCACCGTGCTGCGCGAGGCGGGATAGGCGGCGAAGGCGAGAAACAGCGCGAAGGCGAGGTGGATCGACCGCGCCTCGGTGTCGTTGAACACCCCCCAGTTGACCATGAAGGGGATCGGCGAGGCGAACCAGAGCTGGAACAGCGACCAGCTAACCGCCAGCACTAGCACGAAGGTGCCGAGCGCTCCGCTCATCTGCCGCCCGCCGGTGTCGGCCGCGGCGACGAGGGCGTCGAGCTCTTCCTGGCTCAGTGGGCGGCTTTCTTCCGGGCCTGTCTTCGAATCGGTCATCTCGGATCGCCTCGCATTCGGGTGGAGCCGTTATCTTGCGGCGGTGCCGGTCGGCCCCGGTTTCGCGCCGTCAGGTCCGCACGGGACGGATCGACGCGGCGCGCCTGGGCAGACGGCTCATTCGCCGGAGGGGTCCGCGGCCGGCGTTCCGGCCGCGGTGCTGCTCAAGCGGCAGGGATCACTCGATCCAGCCGCGCTCGCGGTAGTAGCGGGCGGCGCCGTCATGCAGCGGGGCGGAGAGCCCTGCCGAGACCATCTCCTCCTCCTTCAGGTTGGCGAAGGCGGGGTGCAGCTTCTTGAAGCGGTCGAAATTGTCGAAGACCGCCTTCACGACCTGATAGATCGTCTCCTCGTCGGAATTGGTGGAGGACACGAAGGTCGCGCGCACGCCGAAGGTCGTGGTGTCGGCATCGGTGCCGGTATACATCCCGCCCGGGATCGTGGCGAAGGAGTAGAACGGGTTGTCGTTGACCAGCGCCTCGATGGCCTCGCCGTCAACCGTCACGATGTTGGATTCGCAGGAGGTGGTGGCCTCCTGGATCGAGCCATTCGGGTGGCCCACGGTGTAGACGATCGCGTCAACCTTGTTGTCGCAGAGCGCCTGTGCCTGCTCGGCGGGCTTGAGCTGCGAGGCCAGCGCGAAGTCGTCCATCGTCCAGCCCTTGGCGCCAAGCACGATCTCCATGGTGGCGAGCTGGCCCGAACCCGGGTTGCCCACGTTCACCCGCTTGCCCTTCAGGTCGTCGAAATTGGCGATGCCGGAATCCTTGCGGGCGATCACGGTGAACGGCTCGGGATGCACCGAGAACACCGCGCGGAGCTCGGGCATCGCGTTGCCCTCGAACTTCGACGAGCCGTTCATCGCGTGGAACTGCCAGTCCGACTGCGCGACACCCATGTCCATGTCGCCGGCCTTGATCGCGTTGATGTTGGCGATCGAGCCGCCGGTGGAGGGCGCCGTGCATTTCAGCCCGTGATCCTTGCTCCCGCGGTTCACCAGGCGGCAGATCGACTGACCGACGACATAGTAGACGCCGGTCTGCCCGCCGGTGCCGATGGTGATGAACTTCTCCTCGGCGACAGCCTGGGTCGCGCAGGCCATCACCGCCGCAATTCCGATAGCCTTTGAAAGATGTCTCATCCCTGTCTCCAGTGTTGTTTGATTCGCCAGAAGGATCGCCCGATTGCCGACCGACTGCAATGGACATCTTCCGAGACGCTGCCCGCGGTGCAGAATATAGTGTCGCGCCTGATCGGCGTTCAGTAAGTTGAGCGCGCGGCAATGTCGGGGATCATTTGGCCTGCCACGGGCAGCGTAATCTTGCAAATGGCAGATTTGTTGTGCGCCGCAGCGTAGCGTTAGTTCCCATGCGGGCCGGTGGGCCGGGAATAGCCTTGGTCGAGCTGGCGCTGCACGGTCTGGCGGATCGTCGCCTCGATCGAGGGATCGTCGCGCGCCAGGCGCTGGAAATCGCGGCGCGTGAGCACCAGCAGCCGGCAATGGGTGACCGATCGCACGGTGCTGCGGCGCCGGGCATAGGGGCGCAGCAGCGCCAGCTCGCCGAAGAAGTCGCCCCCCTTGAGGATTGCCGAGGCGGTGCCGCCCTCCGCCTGCAGGCAGCCGGACGCGACGAAATACATCTCGGAGCCGCGCTGCCCGCGGCCCAGCACGATCTCGCCCGGCACGGTGAAATGCGTCTTCAGCCGCCGCGCCACGAAGCTGCGCTGCGCCGGGGTGAGCTCGGCAAAGATCGGCACCCGGGCGATCAGGTCCTGCGGCGAGAGCAGCAGATCGAGCTTCGGCGGCCGCGTGACGGCGCGTTCGCGGATGTCGAGATCGCGTCCCAGATCCTGATACAGCTCCTGTCCGATCACGCCATCGTTGAACAGCTTGAGATACTGCTGGCGCTCGCGCCGGATCGCCGAGCGCGTGATCAGCATCCGCTCCATCTCGAAGGCATAGGCCGGATACTGGGCGCTGATCGCCTCGAGCTCGGTATCGACCGCCCGGGTCCGTGCCTCGAGCAGGGCGACGATGTTGGCGGTGGCGTCCTCGCCGATCATCGGCGCCACCGTCTCCTTGGCGAAGTGCACGAGGTCGCGCAGCACGCGGTCGGTCTCGAGCAGCTTGGTGAAGTGCAGCTCGATCTGCGCGCGCAGCGGCCGGTCGAGCGTGAGGTTCCGGTGCAGGAACACCGCCGCCCGATAGGCCGGCGGTGCGCTGGCCGCGGTGAGGGCGGCACGCTCGTAGCCGTCGCGCCCCTCGATGCGGGCGGCATCGGCGATCCGCTCGGCGCTGAGCCGGAGCGCGCCGGTCGCCCGCGGGCCGATGGCGCCGTCCTCGAAGGCCCGGCGGATCAGCCGCGCCTCCTGGCCGCAGATGATGCCGAGCCCGAGTCGCAACCGCTCGCCAAAGGGGATCCGTGCGGGCCCCTGCGCCGCCTCGCCCATGCCGGCGCGCTGGCGGCCGAGCGCCTCCTCGACCGAGGCGATCGCGGCCGGCTCGAGATCGCGCGCCTTGGCGAGCTCCCCCACCACCCGGACGACCCGGTCGAGCGAGCCGGCGATGATGCGCTCGCGCAGCGCCAGATCGGCGGGCGAGAGCTTGTCGAGCCCGAGCAGGCGGGTGGCCAGCGCCAGCGTCGAGGCGTTGATCATCAGCGTCGCCACCGCATAGGCCGCCGCCAGCGCCGCCAGCACCCGGGCATCATCGCCGAGCACGCTCATGTCGGCGATCGACAGCGCAAGCACCAGCGTCACGCCGCCGCGGACACCGCCCCAGAGCACCAGCGCCTTCTGCGGCCGGCTCATCGGCGCGGCGAGGCGCATCCGGCCGAGCATCGGCAGCACGCCGAAGAGGATCCAGGCCCGCGCCAGCAGCGCGAAGACATAGATCACGCCGACCAGCAGAACCTCGTCCACCTCGAGATCGCGCAGGAGCCCCGGCACCAGCGTCGCCGCCAGCGGCAGGATGATCGCATTGGCCCAGAAGCCGATCTGGTCCCAGACCCCGCGCACCCGGGGCCAGTTGCCGGGCCCCATGTGCACGAAGGCGCCGGAGCCGGTGACCAGCCCGGCGAAGACCACGGCCACCACCCCCGATGCGCCGAAGCCCTGCTCCGCCAGCAGATAGGCGCCGTAGGCCACCGCCACCGTGACCGAAGCCTCCGCCATGCTCGAGCCGCCGAGCTGCGGATAGAGCCGCGCGCCCGCGAGCGCCACCACGATGCCGATGACCGCGCCGGCGCAGAAGCTGTAGAGGAAGCTGCCGACCAGCCCCAGCGCGGAGACATCGGCGACGCCGCTGAGCACCCCGATCAGCAGCGAGAACACCGCGATCGCGGCGGCGTCGTTGAGCAGGCTCTCGCCCTCGAGGATCACCAGCAGTCGCCGCGGCGCGCCGATCTCCTTGAAGGTGGTGATCACCGCGCCGGGATCGGTCGTGGCCACCGCCGCGCCGAGCAGCAGGCAGGCGACGATGTCGATGTCGGAGACGCCCCAGAGCGCGAGCCCGACCGCCGCCGTCGCGGCGATCACCGCAAGGATCGCCATCACCAGGATCGTCGCGACATCGTCGAGCAGGCGGCGCAGGTTCACCGCCAGCGCCATCTCGAACAGCAGCGGCGGCAGCAGCGCGGTGAGCATCGAGTTGGAATCGAGCGCGAGCTGGGCGACGAACCACTGGTCATAGGTGTCGAGCAGCCCGCCGGCGAGCTCGTAGCCGAGGATCGAGGTGAAGAAGCCATAGGCGAGGCCGATCCCCGCCAGCGCCACCGAGAGCGGGATGCCGAGCGCGCGCGAGCCCGGCACGGCGAGCGCGGCCGTCAGGAGGATGCCGACCAGCGCGGCGACGCCGTAGCCGAGGATCGTCACGCGCGGCGCCCCTCCCGCCCAACTCCGGCCGACCGGTGGCCCGCCTCGCCTGTCGTCATCCCCGCATGCCTCCGTCTGCCGACCGATCCTGCCGCTTCCACAATATATGGCAGCCCCCAGGGGTGCGCACAGAAAATCTTGACCTGTTGCGGCGCGTCCTCGGGCTTGACCGGCGCGTCCCCCGCGGCGAGGCTCGGCGCGACCGGAGCCCCAAGGCAGGACCCTCGCAGATGCGCCGCTTCCCGCCCGACCGCATCGTCTGCCTCACCGAAGAGACCGTGGAGACGCTCTATCTTCTCGGTGAGGAGGATCGTATCGTCGGCGTCTCCGGCTATGCCGTGCGCCCGGCAAGGGTGCGCCGCGAGAAGCCGCGGGTCTCCGCCTTCACCTCCGCCGATATCCCGAAGATCCTCGCACTCGAGCCCGACCTGGTGCTCGCCTTCTCCGACCTGCAGGCCGAGATCGCGGCGGCGCTGATGCGCGAGGGGGTGACGGTGCTCGGCTACAACCAGCGCGACGTTGCCGGCATCCTCGCGATGATCCGCAGCCTCGGCGCGCTGGTCGGGGCGGCCGACCGGGCCGAGGCGCTGGCGGCGGGCTACGAGGCGCGGATCACGGCGCTCGCGGCGGCGGCGCCCCGGCATCGCCCGCGGGTCTATTTCGAGGAATGGAACGAGCCGATGATCTGCGGCATCGGCTGGGTCTCCGAGCTGATCCGCATCGCCGGCGGCGAGGACGTCTTTGCCGCGCAGGCCGGCGCGCAGGCGGCCACCGGGCGGATCGTCTCCGCCGAACAGGTGATTGCGGCGGCGCCGGAGGTGATCCTCGCCTCCTGGTGCGGCAAGAAGGTGCGGCCCGAACGGATCGCCGCGCGCCCCGGCTGGGAGCGCGTGCCGGCGGTGGTCTCGGGCCGCATCC
Organism: Paralimibaculum aggregatum; assembly: GCF_030270585.1. Lineage (GTDB taxonomy): Bacteria > Pseudomonadota > Alphaproteobacteria > Rhodobacterales > Rhodobacteraceae > Thermohalobaculum > Thermohalobaculum aggregatum. Next base: position 250,789 of record NZ_BSYI01000001.1, on the reverse strand, counting down.
ACGAGATCAAGTCGCCGCTGATCCTGCAGCCCGGCCCGGCGGCGCTCACCGATGGGCTCGACAGTATCCGCGCGGCCCTCGGCTGACCGCGCCTCAGCGCTTGTCCTTGCGGCGCCGGCAATAGAGCTCGAGCCGGTGCGAGACCACCTCGAAGCCGTGCTGGCGGGCGATCTCGCGCTGCAGCCGCTCGATCTCGGCTGAGGCGAACTCCACCACCGCACCGGTATCGACGTCGATGATGTGGTCGTGATGCGGAGCGTCCGCGGTCTCGAAACGGGCCGGCGCCCCCTCGAAGGCGTGGCGATGCACGATCCCCTTGTCGGAGAGCACCGCGAGCGTGCGGTAGACGGTGGCGAGCGAGACCGTGTTGTCGATCTCGCTGGCCCGGCGGTGCACCTCGTGCGCGTCCGGGTGGTCCTCGGCCTCGGTCAGCACCTTGACGATGGCCGCGCGCTGGCGCGTCACGCGAAGACCCGCCTCGCGAAGCGCGTCGTCCAGATCGTCCTTGAGCTTGTTCGCATAGGCCATGGCGCGACCCTATCCCAGGCATTCGCAACTGGGAAGTTTAAATGAGAATAGCTCGCAACTATGTTGACTGTTGCGACTGGTTCGCATTAGCGTTTGCAAGTGCGAATCGCGCACCTAACTCGAATGGTGCTCAGAGAGGGTCGGATGGCGGAGATGGTTTCGAAACGGCGGTTCTTCGGTGCGCTCGGCGCGGCGGCGCTGGCGGTTCTGGCGCTCGGCGTTCCGGGCGGCACGGCGCGGGCGGAGGCGCCGCTGTCCGTGGTCGCGACCACCGGCATGATTGCCGATGCGGCGCGCGAGATCGGCGGCGCGCATGTCACGGTGAAGGCGCTGATGGGGCCGGGGGTCGATCCGCATTCCTATCGCCAGACCCGCACCGACATCGTGGCGCTCGCCAATGCCGACCTGGTGCTCTGGCACGGGCTCTATCTCGAGGCGCAGATGGAGGAGTTCCTGCTCGAGCTTGCCGAGGACGGCCATGTCGTCGCGGTGGCGGAGGCGCTGCCGAAGGACCGCCTGATCGGGCATGACAGCTACTCCGACAAGTTCGACCCGCATGTCTGGATGGACCCGGAGCTCTGGGCCGGGGTGGTCGTTGCGGTGCGCGATGCGCTGATCGCCGCGCGTCCCGATGCGGAGGCCGATTTCCGCGCCAGCGCCGAGCGCCACCTGGCCGAGCTCGACGGGCTGGCGCGCTACACCCGGCGGATTCTGGCCTCGGTGCCCGAGGGCAACCGGGTGCTGCTGACCTCGCACGACGCCTTCAACTATTTCGGCGCGGCCTACGACTTCGAGGTGGTGGGCATCCAGGGCATCTCCACCGAATCCGAGGCCGGCCTGAAGCGCATCGCCGAGCTCGTCGAGCTGCTGGTCGCGCGCGACATCCGCGCGGTCTTCGTCGAGAGCTCGGTCTCCGACCGCAACATCCGGGCGCTGGCCGAGGGCGCCTCGGCGGCCGGCCACAAGGTGGTGATCGGCGGCGAGCTGTTCTCCGACGCGATGGGCACGCCCGGCACCTATGAGGGCACCTATCTCGGCATGATCGACCACAACGCCACCGTGATCGCCCGCGCCCTCGGCGGCACCGCGCCGGACCGGGGCATGCAGGGCAAGCTGGCCGGGATCTGAGGAACAGAGGCGCGATGACGCGGAGCATCACCATGACCCCCACGATGACGACGGCGGCCCGGCTTGCGGGCCTGCCTGCCGGGCTCGACCTCGCGGCGGCCGATGGCGAGGCGCTGCACCCCGAGGCCGCGGCGGAAAGCCCGCTGTCGATCCGCGGGCTCACCGTCTCCTATGGCGAGAAGCCGGCGGTGTTCTCGGTGGATGCGACCTTCCCGGACGGTGCCCTCTCCGCGATCATCGGGCCGAACGGTGCCGGCAAGTCGACGCTGCTGAAGGCGGCGCTCGGGATCATCCCGCGGCTCTCGGGCGAGGTCTCGGTCTTCGGCCGGCCGATCGACGCGGCCCGCGCGCGCATCGCCTATGTGCCGCAGCGCGCCAGCGTCGACTGGGATTTCCCGACCAGCGTGCTCGACGTCGTCTCGATGGGGCTCTATCGCCGGCTCGGCCTCCTGCGCCGGATGCGCAGCGAGGAACGCGCCCATGCGCTGGCCTGCCTCGAGCGCGTCGGCATGACCGATTTCGCCGACCGCCAGATCGGCCAGCTCTCCGGCGGGCAGCAGCAGCGGGTGTTCCTCGCCCGGGCGCTGGCGCAGGGGGCGGATCTCTACCTGCTCGACGAGCCCTTCGCCGGCGTCGACGCCGCCACCGAGCGGGCGATCATCGAGGTGCTGAAATCGCTCCGCGCCGAGGGCCGGGCGGTGGTCTGCGTGCATCACGACCTCTCCACCGTCGAGAGCTATTTCGACCATGTGTTCCTGATCAATGTCCGGCGCATCGCCGAGGGGCCGGTGGCGAGCACCTTTACCGCCGGCAATCTCCAGGCGACCTATGGCGGGCGGCTCGCGGCCGGGCATATCGAGCAGCTGCGCCTCGGAGGCGGCACGGCGTGAGCGATCTGCTCGCGGCGCTGACCCTCCAGGCGGGCTACAACGCGGCGCTGGTGGCGATCGGCGCGGCACTGCTCGGCTTCGCGGCGGGGGCGGCGGGCACCTTCCTGTTCCTGCGCAAGCGGGCGCTGGTCTCCGACGCGGTGGCTCATGCGACCCTGCCCGGCGTCGGCCTCGCCTTCATCCTGATGGTGGCGCTCGGCGGCGACGGACGCAGCCTTCTCGGCCTGCTGGCGGGCTCGGCGGTGACGGCGGGGGTCGGGCTCCTCCTCGTGGAGTGGATCGCCCGGCGCACCCGGCTCGCCGAGGATGCCGCCATCGGCGCGGTGCTCTCGGTCTTCTTCGGCATCGGCGTGGTGCTGCTGACGGTGATCCAGACCATGTCGAGCGGCCGGCAGGCGGGCCTCGAGAGCTTCCTGCTCGGCTCGACGGCGGGGATGCTCTACCTCGACGCGGTGGTCATCGCGGTCGGCGGGGCGCTCTCGGTGCTCGCGGTCTGGGTGCTGCGCCGGCCGATGACGCTGGTGTCCTTCGATCCGGACTATGCCGCCGCCTGCGGCTACGACGTCCGCCGGATCGACCTGGCGATGATGGCGCTGGTGATGGCGGTGACGGTGATCGGACTGAAGATCGTCGGGCTGATCCTGATCGTCGCCATGCTGATCGTGCCGCCGGTGACCGCACGGTTCTGGACCGAGCGGGCGGGCCGCGTGATCTGGATCGCAGCGGGGCTCGGCGCGGTCTCCGGCTATGTCGGGGCGGCGGTCTCGGCCTCGGCGCCGGCGCTGCCCACCGGGCCGATCATCGTGCTGACGGCGACCGCGCTGTTCCTGCTCTCGCTGCTGTTTGCGCCGGCCCGCGGGGTGCTGGCGGCGGTGCTGCGCCACCGCCGGTTCCAGCGCCGGGTGCATCGGCGCCAGGGGCTGCTGGCGCTGGCGCGGGGCGAGCTGATCCACGATCCGCTGACGCTGTCGGTGCTGCGCCGGGCTGGGCTGATCCGCGCCGACGGCGTGGCCACCGAGGCGGGGCGCGCCCAGGCTGCCAAGGCGGCGCGTGACGAACATCGCTGGGAGATCGCGCGCCTGGTCAACCAGGACACCGCGCTGACCGGCCGCTATGACGGGCTGACCCCCATCGAGCGTGTCTTCACCGCCGATCAGATCGCCGAGTTCGACCGGCATCTCGGCCCGCCCCGGCCGGTTGCCGGCGATGCCGCGGGAGCCTGAGCCATGCATGCCGAGTTCGTCCAGCTCAGCCTGACGCCGATCCTGATAGGCATCTTCGCCTCGGTGGCCTGTGCGCTGCCCGGCAACTTCCTGATCCTGCGCCGCCAGGCGCTGATCGGCGATGCGATCAGCCATGTGGTGCTGCCCGGCATCGTGGTGGCCTTCCTGCTGACCGGCGGAGTCGCCTCGATGGCGATGATGCTCGGCGCGGCCGGCGCGGCGGTGCTGGCGGTGCTGCTGATCGAGGCGGTGAAGCGCCTCGGCCGGATCGAGCCCGGCGCCGCGATGGGGGTGGTGTTCACCTCGATGTTCGCCGGCGGGGTGCTGCTGCTCGAGCAGTCCGACACCAGCAGCGTGCATCTCGACGTGCAGCACGCGCTGATGGGCAATCTCGAGAGTCTGATCTGGTTCAAGGCGAAGGGCTGGCACTCGCTGGCCGACCCGGCGGCGCTGGCGGCGCTGCCGGACGAGTTGCCGCGCATGGCGCTGGTCTGTCTCGTCGTGGTGGCGCTGACGGTGATCTTCTGGCGGCCGCTCAAGATCTCCACCTTCGACGAGGGCTTCGCCCGCGCGATCGGCCTGCCGGTGGCGGCGATCGGCTTCGGCCTCGTGGTCACCGCGGCGGTGGCGGCGGTGGCGGCCTTCGACGCGGTGGGCTCGATCATCGTCATCGCGATGTTCATCTGCCCGCCCGCGGCGGCGCGGCTGATGACCAACCGGCTCGAGGCGCAGGTGCTCTGGAGCGTCGGGTTCGCGGTGCTCGCGGCGGTGCTCGGCTATGTCTTCGCGGGCTACGGGCCGCTCTGGTTCGGGGGCGCGGAGGCGGTGAGCGCCGCCGGCATGATCGCCGCGGTGTCGGGCCTGATCCTCGGCCTGGCCTGCCTCTTCGGCCCCTGCCGGGCGCGCGTCGGGCAGGGCCGCGACCCCGCGGAGGCCTGAGCCGGGCCGATCCGGCCCCGGCCGCGCCACCGGCCCCGCCGCCGGTCTGTCGGGGACAAAGCGTTTGACCCTGCCTTTCCGCTGACGTTCTATTGCGTTGCGGGATAAGTCGCGCCAGCAAAGGCGCCGGGCACCCGGTTTGACAGGAGGGTCACGTGAAACTGCTTGAGATGCGAATTCTGCGCCGCGCGGTGGTCGCCGGGGCGCTGGCCGCTGCGGCCGCGCTGTCGGCGCCGGCGGCGCTGGCCGAGGCGACGAAGGTGGCGGCGATCTACACGGTGCCGGTGGAGCAGCAATGGGTCAGCCGCATCCATGTCGCGCTGGTCGCGGCCAAGGAGCGCGGCGAGATCTCCTATGTCTATTCCGAGAACGTCGCCAACACCGACTACGAGCGGGTGATGCGCGAATATGCCGAGCAGGGCATGGACCTCGTCGTCGGCGAGGCCTTCGCGGTGGAGCGCGCGGCGCGCAAGGTGGCGGCGGACTATCCCGAGACCGCCTTCCTGATGGGCTCATCCTTCGGCCCGGCGAAGCCCAATTTCGCGGTGTTCGACAACTGGATCCACGAGCCCTCCTATCTCACCGGCATGGTCGCCGGCGCGATGACCGAGACGAACCGCATCGGCATGGTCGGCGGCTTCGCGATCCCCGAGGTCAACCGCCTGATGAACGCCTTCATGGAGGGCGCGCGCGCGGTGAACCCGGAGGTGAAGTTCATGGTGACCTTCATCAACTCCTGGTACGACCCGCCCAAGGCCAAGGAATCGGCCTTCGCGATGATGGATGCCGGGGCCGACATCATGTATGCCGAGCGCTTCGGGGTCTCCGATGCCGCGGTGGAGCGGGGCGTCAAGGCGATCGGCAACGTGATCGACACTGCCGCCGACTATCCCGACACCATCCTCGCCTCGGCGCTCTGGCACATGGAGCCGACCATCGACCGCGCCATCGCGGCGGTGCAGGCCGGGCAGTTCGAGCCGGCGGATTACGGCCCCTACAGCTTCATGGCGCATGGCGGCGGCTCGCTGGTGCTCGACGAGGCGCTGGTGCCGGCGGAGGTCGTCGAGCAGGTGAACGCGCGCAAGCAGGAGATCCTCGACGGGCTCTTCCGCGTGAATGTCAACGACGCAGAGCCCGAGCCCGACGCATGAGCCAGACGACGGAGGGGGGCACAGTTCCCCCTCGCGCCGGGGCGGGTGAGGTCGTGCTCGAGATGGCCGGCCTCACCAAGCGCTTCGGCGCCATGCTGGCCAATGACCGGATCGACCTGACGCTCCGGCGCGGCGAGGTGCTGGCGCTGCTCGGCGAGAACGGCGCCGGCAAGACCACGCTGATGAACCTGCTCTTTGGCCACTACCTGCCGGATGCCGGGCAGATCCGCGTGGCCGACGCGGCGGGAGCGCTGCAGCCGCTGCCGCCGGGCGCGCCGGATGCCGCCATCGCGGCGGGTATCGGCATGGTGCACCAGCACTTCACGCTGGCGCACAACCTCACGGCACTCGACAACATCCTGCTCGGCACCGAGCCGCTCTTCGCGCTGCGGCGCGACCGCCGGGCGGCGCGGGCCCGGGTGCGCGCGCTGATGGAGCGCTCCGGCCTCGCCGTGGCGCTGGAGACCCAGGTCGGCCGGCTCTCGGTGGGCGAGCGCCAGCGGGTGGAGATCCTGAAGGCGCTCTATCGCGGCGCGCGCATCCTGATCCTCGACGAGCCGACCGCGGTGCTGACGCCGCAGGAGGCGGACCGGCTGTTCGAGACCATGTCGGCGATGGCCGCCGACGGGCTCTCGGTGATCTTCATCTCGCACAAGCTGCGCGAGGTGCTGGCCTTCTCGCACCGCATCCTGGTGCTGCGCCAGGGCCGCAATGTGGGCGGCATGGCCACGGCGGAGGCCGACGAGGCCGCCATCGCGCGCCTGATGGTGGGCGAGGAGAGCCCGCCGCCACCGGCGAAACGCGAGGCGCCCGGCGCGCCGCTGCTGGTGCTCGACGGCGTGACGCTGCCCGGAGAGGGGGCGCGGGCCGGGCTCGACGGGGTCTCGCTCACCGTGCGCGCGCACGAGATCGTCGGCATCGCGGGGGTCTCGGGCAACGGCCAGGCGGCGCTGGCGGCGCTGCTCTCGGGTCTCGCGGCGCCGGCGGCGGGAACCATGTCGCTGGCAGGCCGGGAGATCCGGCGCTTCACCCCGGCCGGGTTCCTCGAGGCCGGCGTCGGGCGCATCCCGGAGGACCGCCACCATGACGGGGTGGTCGGCGCGATGACGCTGTCGGAGAATCTGGTGCTGGAGGAGCTCGACACGCCGGAGGTCACCTCGGGCGGCTTCCTGCGCCGCGGCGCCATCCGCGCCCGCGCCCGCGCCGCCATCGCCGACTATGACATCCGCGCGCCGGGGCCGGACGTGCCGGTGCGCCTGCTCTCGGGCGGCAACATCCAGAAGCTCATCCTGGCGCGGGTGTTCGGCCGCAGCCCGCAGCTCATCCTCGCCAACCAGCCGACCCGCGGGCTCGATTTCGGCGCCGCGGGCGCGGTGGTGCGCCGGCTCCTCGAGGCGCGCGAGCGCGGCGCCGGCGTGGTGCTGATCTCGGAGGATCTCGACGAGATCCTCGGGCTCGCCGACCGCATCGCAGTGCTGCAGGGCGGCAGGCTGGCCGAGGCCCGCAGCCGCGACCGCGGCGCCATCGGCATGATGATGGTGGGACAGGCCGCATGATCCGCATCGAACCGCGCGCGCCCTCGCCGCTGGTGAACCTCGCCGTGCCGGTGCTGGCGGCGCTCGTCGCACTGCTGCTCGCGGCGATCCCGCTGGCGCTGGCCGGGGCGGATCTCGGGCAGGCCTTCGCGCTGATGTGGCAGGGGGTCTTCGGCTCGCTCTTCACCGTGACCGAGACGCTGACCCGGGCGGCGCCGCTGATCCTCACCGGGCTGGCCGCGGCCTTTGCCTTCCGCGCGCGGCTCTGGAACATCGGCGGCGAGGGCCAGCTCTATCTCGGCGCGCTGGCCGCGGTGGCGGTGGGCACCGGTGCGATCTCGGCGCCGCCGGCGGTGATGATCCCGCTGGTGCTGCTCGCAGGGGCGCTGGCCGGGGCGCTGGCGATGGCGCTGCCGGCGCTGCTCAAGATCCGCTTCGGCGCCGACGAGGTGGTGACGACGCTGCTGCTCAACTTCGTGGTGCTGCTCTTCGTGCAGATGATGCTGGAGGGCCCGTTCAAGGACCCTATGGGAATGGGCTGGCCGCAATCCGAGCCGATCGTCGATGCCGCGATGCTGCCGCCGCTGGTCGAGCGGATGCGCCTCCATGCCGGGCTGCTGATCGGGCTGGTGCTGGCGCTGGTGCTGCATGTGGTGCTCGGGCGCACCGCCTGGGGGCTGCGCATCCGAGCGGTGGGGGAGAACCCGGCCGCCGCCGCCCATGCCGGCATCCCGGTCGGGCGCACGCTGATCGGGGCGGCGCTGGTCTCGGGCGGGCTGGCGGGGCTCGCGGGGGTGGGCGAGGTGGCCGGCCTCAAGGGCTATCTCACGGCGGATCTCTCGCCGGGCTACGGCTATGCCGGGATCGTGGTGGCGATGCTGGCGCGGCTCTCGCCGCTCGGCGTGGTGGCGGCAGCGCTCTTCATCGCAGGCGTCTTCGTCGGCGCGGACAGCATGAGCCGGGCGATCGGGGTCTCGAGCTATCTCGCCGACCTGGTGGTGGCGATCGCGCTGCTGACGGTTCTGGTCGGCGGCTTCGTCTCGCAATACCGCCTGGTCCGGGTTCGCGCAGGGGGAGAGGGCGCATGACCGAGGTTCTCGAGATCCTCGCCAACGCGAATTTCTGGGCCGCGGCGATCCGCATCGCGACGCCGCTGGTCTTCGGCGTGCTCGGCGCGCTGATCTGCGAGCGGGCCGGCGTGCTCAATCTCGGCATCGAGGGCATCTTCACCGCCGGCGCCATGGCCGGCTGGATGGCGGCCTGGCTGGGCGCCGGGCTCTGGGGCGGGGTGCTGGCGGCGGCGCTGACGGGGGCCGGTTTCGGGCTGCTGCACGCGCTGCTGACCGTGCCGCTCGGGCTCAGCCAGCATGTCTCGGGGCTGGGCATCACGCTGCTCGCCACATCGGCGGCCTATTTCGCCTATCGCACCGCGCTGCCGGATGTCAGCTCGCCGCCGCGCATCGAGCCCTTCGGCGCGCTCGACATCCCCGTTCTCTCGGAGCTGCCGTTCCTCGGCCCGGCGCTGTTCCAGCACACCGCGCTGACCTGGCTGGCGCTCGCCATGGTCGCGCTGGTCTGGTGGGTGCTGGCGCGCACGCCGCTCGGCCTCGCCATCCGCGCGGTGGGGGACAATCCGGACGCGGTGGACGCCCAGGGCCTCTCGGTCTATGGCCTTCGCATCGGCGCGGTGATGGCGGGGTCGGCGCTGATGGCGGTGGGCGGGGCCTTTCTCACCATGGCGGCCTTCGACGCCTTCTTCTTCGGCATGGTCAACGGGCGCGGCTGGATCTGCATCGCGCTGGTGATCTTCGCCTCCTGGCGGCCGTGGAAGGCGCTGCTGGGCGCGCTGCTCTTCGGCGCCTTCGACGCCTTCCAGGTGCGGCTGCAGACCGAGCTCGGCGGCGCCGTGCCGGGGCAGATCTTCCTGATGGCGCCCTATCTCCTTTCCATCGTCGCGCTGGTGCTGGCCGCTCGCCGGGCCGACTATCCGCGCGCGCTGCTCACCCCCTGGTTCAAGGGCCAACGCTAGAGGCACGCCATGGCCGTCGATCTGCTGATCCGGAACGCAACCCTGCCTGACGGGCGCCGCGGGCAGGACATCGCCTCCACCGCCGGGCGCATCATCGGCGTCGAGCCCGGCATCGCGGCGGAGGCGGGCCGGGTGATCGACGCCCGCGGCCGGCTGCTGGCGCCGCCCTTCGTGGATGCGCATTTCCACATGGACGCCACGCTCTCGCTCGGTCGGCCACGGCTCAACCGCTCCGGCACGCTGCTCGAGGGCATCGCGCTCTGGGGCGAGCTGAAGCCGATCCAGACGGTGGAGGAGATCGTCGAGCGGGCGCTGCGCTACTGCGATCTCGCGGTCTCCCAAGGAATCCTGGCGATCCGCAGCCATGTCGATGTCTGCGACGACGCGCTGAAGGGGGTGGAGGCGCTCGTCGATGTCCGCACCCGGGTCGCGCCCTATCTCGACCTGCAGCTTGTCGGCTTCCCGCAGGACGGCCTGTTCCGCTCCCCCACGGCCGAGGCGAACCTGCTGCGGGCGCTCGACATGGGGGTGGATGTGGTCGGCGGCATCCCGCATTTCGAACGCACCATGGCCGAGGGCGCCCGCTCGGTCGTGCGGCTCTGCGAGATCGCCGCCGAGCGGGGCCTGCGCATGGACCTCCACTGCGACGAGACCGACGACCCGATGTCGCGCCATGTCGAGACGCTGGCGGCAGAGGTGCAGCGCCGCGGCCTCGGCGGCCGGGTGGCCGCGAGCCACCTCACCTCGATGCATTCGATGGACAACTACTACGTTTCCAAGCTGATCCCGCTGATGGCCGAGGCCGGGCTGGCCGCGATCGCCAATCCGCTGATCAACATCCTGATCCAGGGCCGGCACGACACCTATCCCAAGCGCCGCGGCCAGACCCGGGTGCGCGAGCTGTGCGATGCCGGCCTGCCGGTCGCCTTCGGGGCGGATTGCGTGATGGACCCGTGGTACTCGCTCGGGGCGGCGGACATGCTGGAGGTCGCGGCCATGGGGCTTCATGTCGGCCAACTCTCCTCGCCGGCGGACATGGCCTGGTGCTTCGATGCGGTGACAGCGATCCCGGCGGAGATCATGGGGCTCGAGGGCTATGGCATCCGCCCCGGCGCGCAGGCCGACATGGTGCTGCTGCAGGCCCGGGATCCGGTCGAGGCGATCCGCATGAAGGCGGTGCGGCTCGCGGTGATCCGCCGCGGACAGGTGATCGCCGAGACGCCGGAGCGGGTGACGCGGCTGGCGCTGCCCGGCCGGCCCGAGCGGCTCGATCCGGCGGACTATGCGCCCGTGGAGACCGGCGAGGGCTGACGGCCGCCCCGGGGGGCGCCCGTCGGTCTCCGCTTGCGCCCCGCCGGCCTTTTCGGGCGGGGGGGCCTCAGGCCGGGGAGCGACCCGGCAGGATGTTCTGGTTCGACCGGAACAGGTTCTCCGGGTCGTGAACCGCCTTCACCGCCGCCAGCCGAGCCAGATTGGCGCCAAAGGCGTCCGCCGTGCGCCCTCCCTCGGGGATGAAGTTCACATAGGCGCCCGGCTGCGCATGCGGGCGGAAGGCCGCCGCGGTTTCGCGGAGCCAGCCGGTGCAGCGGGCGTCGTCCGCCGGGTCGGTCCAGCGCGCGCCGGCGGTGATCGAGAACCCCACGCCGCGATGCGGATAGGCGCTGTCCTCCGGGGCGACGTCGTCGATGGCGCCGCCGAGCTGGCAGATCAGGATGTCGGAAGCCGGTGTCGGCAGGATCGCGGCGCGCTCGGCCAGCAGCCGGGGCAGGGGATCGACGATGCCGGCCACATTGCTCGCGCTCCAGTAGTTGCGCGCGCCGGCCTCATAGGCGGCGTCGAGCATCCGCTGCGCCTCGACATAGGGCCTGACCGCGACCGCATCGCCGATCGCCTCGGGCAGCTCGCGGAGCGGCGCCAGCACCGAAGCGCCCTCCGCCGGATCGCCGCTCCAGCACTGCATCAGCGAGAGCACCTTCCGCCCGTGATGCCGGTCGTCGAGGAAGGGCAGCGGCGGTGCCGTCAGCAGATCCGCCCAGACGCAGGCCTCCCGCGGCGCCCCGGCACAGAAGGCGCCCCAGGCCGCCAGCGTCACCTCCGCCGCCTCGAGCGGGAAGACCGTTGGCCCGAACAGCACCTCCGGCCCCACGGCATGGAGGCGAAAGGCGAACTCCACCGCCACGCCGAAATTGCCGCCGCCGCCGCGCAGGGCCCAGAACAGCTCGGGCGTTGCATCGGGGGTGGCCTCCACCACCCTGCCCGCGGCGGTCACCAGCCGCACCGCGAGCAGGTTGTCCGCCGCCAGGCCGAAGCGCCGCGACAGCCAGCCGAAGCCGCCGCCGAGGGTCAGCCCCGCCACCCCGGTGCTCGAGATCACGCCCGCCGGCACCGCGAGCCCGTGGGCCTGTGCCGCGGCGTCGAGATCGGCGAGCAGCGCGCCGCCCTGCACCCGGGCAATGCGGGCCGCGGGATCGACGGTGACGCCGCGCATGTCCGACAGGTCGATCACCAGCGCGTCATCGGCCACCGCGCTGCCGGCGATGTTATGCCCGCCGCCGCGGATCGCCGCGACCCGGCCGGCGGCCCGGCAGGCTGCCACCGCGGCCACAACGTCCTCGACGCTGCGGCAGCGGGCGATGGCGGCGGGGCGGCGGTCGATCATCGCGTTCCAGACCTGCCGGGCGGTGTCGTAGTCCGCATCTCCGGGGCGGATCAGCCGGCGCCCGAGCCGTCGGTCGAGCGGGGCGAGGGGGTCTGCGCTGTCCATTGCGGTCTCCTCCAGCGGCTTCATGGCGAGGAGGATGCGTCCCCGGCCCGGCCCGCGCCACTCGGGAATCTGGAGCGCTCCGGAATCCGGAGTGGTTGGGCTCCCGCGATTCGGCCATGATCGGGGTGGGAGCCCGACCGCCAAGGGAGAACCGCATGCCCAAGGGTTTCGGCCAGTATTGCCCGCTCGCGCTCGCCGCGGAACTGCTCTGCGAGCGCTGGACGCTCTTGATCGTCAGCCGGCTCGTCGATGGCTGCCGGCGCTTCAACGAGATCCATCGCGGCGTACCGAAGATCTCCGCGACGCTGCTCTCCCAGCGCCTCGCCGCGCTCGAGCGTGCCGGGCTGGTGGAGCGCCGCCCGCTCCGGGAGGGGCGCGGCCACGAATACCTGCTCACGGAAGCCGGGCGCGAACTCGATCCGATCATCATGCAGCTCGCTGTCTGGGGCCAGAAATGGGGGCGCGACATGGTCTCGGAGGATCTCGACCCGGCCTTCCTCGCATGGAGCATGCACACCCGCCTTGCCACCGAGGCGATGCCCGCGGGCCGCACCGTGATCGGCTTCGAGTTCGCCGGCAGCCCGGTGGCGCTCAACCGCTTCTGGCTGGTGCATGAGGGCGGACGGGTGGACATGTGCCTCAAGCATCCGGGCTTCGATGAGGATCTCAGGGTGCTGGCGGAGATCCGCCGCTTCGTCGAGGCCTGGCGGGGGTTTCGCGACCTGCGCGCCGAGATCCGCGCGGGCCGGATCCGCCTCGAGGGGCCGGAGGCGCATTGCCGCGCCTTCCCGGACTGGCTGCGCCTCAGCGCGCTGGCGGCGTTTCCGCGGGAGCGCGCGGGCGCCGAGCGCGCGCTCGCCGCGGAGGAGGGGGTCGCGGCGGAATAGGCCCGCTCAGGGCGCCAGCAGGGCGCAGTCCTCGCAGCGGTGGTGACGGCCGCAGCCGATCCGGTCGCAGGCGACCTCCTGCCCGGATAGCGCCAGCAGCAGCCGCTCCAGATGGTCGGCGTTGTTCGAGCCCTTGAGCAGCACCAGCGCGCCGGGGCCGAGGACCGGCCCGAGCTGTGCGAGCGCCTCCGCGGCGGTCTCGGCGGTGAGCAGCCGACCCGCCCCGGCCTCCGCCTTCAGCCGCGCCACGCTGCCGGCCCAGGGGCCGACGAAGAGCACGGTGTCTGCCACCGCCAGCGCCTGCCGCGCCACCCGGCGGTATTTTGTCGAGGTTGCGCTGCCGAGATCCGAGAGCGTGCCGATCACCGCCACCTTGCGGGCCGCCTCTGCCGCGGCCAGCGCATCGAGCGCCTGCTCGACGGAATAGAGCGGGGCCTTCACCGAATCGTCGATCACCGCGATCCCGCTGTCCAGCCGGTGCAGCCGCATGCGCCCGGGCGGCGGCTCGGCGGCCTCGAGCACCGCGCGGATGCGCGCGGGCGCCACCCCCACGGCCAGCCCGGCGGCGACCGCGGCCATCAGCGGCATGACCGCGATCTCCGAAGTGAACCGGGTGGCGAGCGTGATCCGGCGGCTGTCATGCGACAGCGCGAGGCGCAGCCCCTCCGTGAGGCTCGCGGATGCGTCCAGGAGCCGGAGGTCCGCCCCCTCCGCCCGGCCGCAGGCGATCACCCGTGCCCGGGTCAGCCGGCGCATCGCCGCCACATGCGGGTCGTCGGCGTTCAGGATCGCGAGGCCCTCCGGCGGCAATGCGGCGATCAGCCGGCCCTTGTCCGCGGCCACCGCCTCGTGGTTGCGATAGCGCGACCGGTGGTCGAGCCGCACATGGGTCACCACCGCGATGTCGGGGCGCAGATGGCGGGCGAACTGGCGCAGCCCCCCGGCATCGCCGCCGCCCATCTCGGCGACGAAGAACCGGGTGTCGCCCCGCGCGCGCAGCATCAGCCGCCCGATCGGGCGGCGCGCATTCGCCCCCTGGCTCAGCCGCGCCGCCGCGCCCGAGGCCGCCCAGGGGCGCGTCGAGCAGATCACCGGCCCGGCCTCGGCCAGCACCGCGCCGATCAGCCCGGTGGCGGTGGTCTTGCCGCAGCTCCCGGTGATGCCGACGACACGGAGCCGCGGATGCAGCGCCCGCCAGGCCCGCGCCGGCAGCAGCGCCGCCAGCCCCTCCGCGTCGCGCTTGAGGGTGATCGCCGCATCCACTCCGCCGGGACCGATGAGCGGCGCCGCGAGCCGCAGGAACCGGGGCCCGAGCGCCATCCGCGCCTCAGGGCAGCACGTGGCGCAGCCGATCGTGCCGCGCCGCGAGGCGGCCGACATCCGGTGCCACCGCCGCCGGATCGCCTTCGAGCGCGCGCGCGATCAGCTCGGCCAGCGCGCCCATCTCCTCGACGCCCATGCCGCGGCGCGAGATCTCGGAGGTGCCGATGCGCAGGCCCTCCGCGACACCGTCGCGCCCGTCCGGCAGGCCGATCGGGCAGGCCAGCAGCCCGGCCCGCCGCAGCCGCGCCGCCATCGCCGCGCCGCCGCCCCAGCGCGCCGCCTGCAGCGCGAGGGCATGGCTGCGGGTCGCGTCGTCGCCGGCGAAGGCCACCGGCAGCCCGTGGCGGTAGAGCTCGGCCGCCAGCGTGCGCGCCGCAGCGACCATCTCGCGGGCGGCCTCCGGCCCGAAGGCCACCCAGTCGAGCAGCGTCCGCGCCAGCGCCGCGATGCGGCCCGGATCAGGGTTGGCGGTGAGGCCCGGAAAGGCGATGGCGTCGATGCGCCCGGCGAGGCCGGGATCGTTGGTCAGCACCAGCCCGCCCGGCGGCCCGCCGAGGCTCTTGTAGGTGCTCAGGGTCATCAGGTCGGCGCCTTCCGACAGCGGGTCCGGCCAGGCGCCGCCCGCGATCGGACCCGAGAGATGCGCCGCGTCGAACATCAGCCTCGCGCCGTGCTCGCGCGCGATCGCCGCGAGCTCGGCAACCGGGTGGTGCCCGAGGTTGAGCGAGCCGCCGATGGTGATGAGCCTCGGTCCGACCCGCGCCGCCAGCGCCGCCACGCCCTCCGGATCGACGCTGTAGGTCTGCGGGTTGACCGGGGCGGCGTGGACCTTAAGCCCGTAGAGCCCCGCGGCGCCCGGCAGGTGATGCGTCACATGCCCGCCCACCGAGGCCGGCGGCACGATCACCGCGTCGCCCGGCCGGCAGACCGCCATGAAGGCGGCAAGGTTCGCCATCGCCCCGGAGCCGAGCCGGATCTCGGCAAAGCGCGCCCCGAAGACCTGCCGCGCGAGCCGCGACGCGATCACCTCGATCTGCTCGATTTCCTCGAGCCCCGCCTCGTATTTCGTGCCCGGATGCCCCAGCGAGGGCCGGCCCGAGAGCCCGCGCGCCATCAGCGCCTCGGCAGCCGGGTTCATCACGTTGGCAGCGGGGTCGAGATTGATGCTGTGCCGGGCGCGGAGCGCTTCGTCCGCCGCCACCAGGCGCTCGATCTCCGCCGCCAGCCCGGCGGCGTCGCGCCCGGCGAGCCCGGCCTCGATCTCGGCGATGCGCGCCCGTGCGGGGGCGGCGAGCCAGGTGGGCTCGGCCTCGGCGGGAACGGTGTCGGTGGGGGCAGATGTCTCGGTCATGGCGGGTCCAGGCAGCTTTCGGGAGGAATGTGGATGCGCAGCGCCGGACCCTCCCCCGCCTGTGGCTCGAGCGCAAGGCCGATGGAGGCGAGAATCGGGCCGCAGAGCTCGGGGCCGAGCCCGCCGCTGCTGGCCAGGCGGGGCGGCGCGCGCTCGATCGGTGCGGCGGTGCCGGTCTGCGCGGCGATCTCCAGCACCGCGCCGCCGCCCGCGGTCCGGGCAAGGCCGAGCGCGATCCGCCCGTCCGGGCCGGCTTCCGCCGCCGCCTCCCAGAGCAGCGTCTCGAAGGCCAGCCAGAGCAGGCTCTCGTCGGCCAGCACCAGCGGCGCCGCGCCGGGTGGCGGCAGCCGCTCCTCTTCCACCAGGATGCCGCGCGCAGTGAACTCCCCGGCGGCGAGGCGGAGCAGCCGCCGGATCAGGCGCACCGGGTCGACCTCGCCGAGCGCCCGCGGTGCCGGCAGCCGCCCCGGCGGCGCGGCGAGCAGGTCGTCGGCCAGCCGGGTCAGCCGCCAGCCGGCCGCGAGGATGTCGGAGGCACCGCGGGCCACCGCCTCGCCGCCCGCCGCCGTGCCCTGGTCGCGCAGCCGCTCGGCGGCCCCGATGGCGGCCCGCAGCGGCGCCCTCAGTGCACGCACGAGGATCTCCGCCGCGCCGCCGTCCCCGGGGAGCGCGGGGCGGGTGTCGGGGGGTGGTGCCGGAGCCGGGGGCGCGTCTCCGGCGAAGGCGCCGAGCACGCGGATGCGCTCGCCGCCGCGCTGGCGCCAGAGACTGACGCGGAAGGGCCGGGCGCCGGCGGCGGTGGTGAGGCAGGCCGGCGCCTCGGCAATGCCGTCGGCCACCGCCGCGGCGAGCATCGACTGCCCAAGTCCCGGGTCGAGAAAGCGCGCGATCAGCCGGTCCGCCCGCTCGCCGAAGATCGCGAGATCGGCCGGATTGCGCTCGCGGCAGCGGCCGTCGACGGTGATCGCTGCCATCGCGATCGGCAGCGGGCCGGCGGGCACGGCCATCGCCGGGCGCCCGTCGCCCGCCTCGCCCGCCTCCGGCCGGCCCGTGCCGGAGGCCGCCGCCGCCTCCGGGGCCAGATCGGCCTCGCTGCGCGGCGGCGGTGCCATGTCAGCTCCGCTCGCTGCCGCCGCTTCCGGCACCCTTGCGGGCCCTGCCGGCCTTGCCGCCGCCCTTGCTGGCCGTGGCGAGCGCGTCGGCCCGGTCCGCGGCGGCGCGCAGCTCCTCGGCGATCTCGCGCGCTTCGTCGGGGTCGAAATCCATCGGCAGCTCGAGCCCGTCCGACTCGACATAGACCCGCACCATGCCGAGCGTGGTCGGCCCGATCCGGAGGCTCGCCGCCACCTCGCTCTCGCTGTCGATGCCCATGGCCTGCGCACTCCTCCTGTCCGGGGCGCGCCATGCCGGCGCGTCGCCCGTGATCTGCTCTGGGCGACGACAATGCCAGAGCCGATGACACAATTGCAAAGGGGGAGCTTGAATTCCCGCGCCGCAGCGATTAATCCGACGTCTAGGACGGCGCTCGCGCCGCCCGCACAGCCGCATCGGGCCGCCTTAGCTCAGTTGGTTAGAGCGCTAGATTGTGGATCTAGAGGTCGCTGGTTCGAATCCAGCAGGCGGTACCAACAAAATCAAGAGGTTAGCGGATTTAAGAGTTTCAGATTAGGGCGCTAGTCTCGGTTTAGTCTCTTTGAATTCGGAGTTGAAACGTGGGGAAATTGGATAACGAACTGGCTTCGTTGTTGCGCTCCATGGATAGGGGAGGCTTTGGTGATCCTGAAGCGCGTGAACAATACCAGCGCGAGATCGATCACCTAAAGTTTCAAATCACGCGACGGGACAATATGCGGGTCGCTATCGTTAGCGCGGTTATCGGAGCGGTTGTAGCAGCTGTGACTACGCTACTGGTTCAGATGGTGGGGTGAGTAACTCCGGATTTTCGTAGATGTTGCCGATAATCTCAACAGCAGGTTGTTCCAGAAATCCCAGAACTTGTTCGTACCTTCCAGTTGTATTCCCTCGCAGATCAAAATGATCGTGGCAAAGATGATACGAGCCATCGAAGAATTCAATTGCTGACTTATGGGATCTTCTGCCGGACACGCTGATTTCTTCACAAACATCACCTTCGTAAATTTCCTTCCCATTTACATCTTTGAGGCCAGTGTACTGCATCCAAATCCAGCCTCTTTCACTGAACAACTGCTCTATTGTCCAGCCCTCTTTATATGGCATTTCTGGATCGTTCACCATCACGTTTGTGACGCCATTCCAGTACCTAAATTTTATTATATTCATACGATTGATCCAAAGTTATTTTTCCAATAATCCAATACAGCTTGATCTGCCTCGCCAACCGCATAGTTATGATTGCGAGCATATTCGCGCGCTATAGTCCTCAAGTGAGAAAATTCTTTAAGGGATACCCATTCATCAAAATGATCTGGTAATTCATCATCTAGTAATTCCGGGAAATCTTCTCGATGCAGGTATTGCAGGTATCTATTAAGTTCACTTTCATTCATAGTCCATCAATTAAGCAAACCAAAACCCTAGCCGCCTTGCGAGTGGCCAGGGTTCAGGTCGCAAGGCTCATAATCTACATAAAGTACCAGAACAAACATAGAATGTCTTGTGGATAAGTCTGTGGGTAAATCTCTCATTCTAGTCTCTTTCCAGACTCCCAAATCTCGTGCATTGGAGACTGAAAAATTTAATCTCACGTTTTCAAGGGCTTATGCATGCGATAGCACTAGAGTATTGATCTAAAGGTCTTTCTCATTTCCGATAACTTATTGTTCCTATTGAGGAATCCTAGACTTGTGGATCTAGAGGTCCCCCGTTCAAGCCGGGGAGGCGGTACCACCCACCAGCCAGCACGGATCGGATGGAACCCGCGCCCTCGCGGCGCGTGCGGCTCCGTGCCGATCCCGGCCCCGGCTGCGCAGATGCGGGCGCGGCCATCCGTTCGGGTACGGGATGGTGCGATACCCTCGGCGCGGGTTCGGGGCCGACCGGACCTTCCCGCGCGTCCTGCCCTGACATCCTCCGGGCGATTCCCGTGACGGCGAGGGGGGAAACGACCTGCGCGCCGGTCTGCAGATGCCCCGAGCCGGGAGCTGCGTCGATGCCTTGAACGAGGTGGCGTTCAGTCCTGTCGGCCAGAATCGTCGGCGTCCGGGTGTTGGCAACGGCCATGCCCCCAGGCGATTCGGCGCCCGGCCGGACCGGGTTCCTGCGCTTCATCGCATAGATCGTGCGGCCGCCGGACTGGCCCGGCATAGTCGCGCGGCGGAGCGGGCGCCTCTCTCCGAGCGCCGGGCTCGGGGCCACCATCTGGCCGGTGCATCCGGCGCGTCGGTCGGCCGGTCGGGGCGCGAGAGCAGCCTCGAGGCGATGGGCGCATCGGCAGGCCGGGATCGCACACAGGGGTGCTGCTGCCGATGTGCATCGTGCCGGGCGATGGCTCTGGCGTTCCATCGTATCGACAACGGATGCCGGACCTTTCGACGCCTCAAACCTTGATCCAGCCGGTCGGCATGGCACCCCGCCGCCGTCGCAGACCGGCTCCGCCGGCCGCGTTCATGTGGCCGCGCCAATTCCGGGCGCGCGGGGCGAGGCAATGCGCCAGGGAACGGGTGCCAATGGTCGCGCTGTCCGGGTGCGAGATGCGCGGCGGCGCCCCGCTCCATGCCTAGGGGCCGTCATCACCGGGATCGGCGAGCGGTCGGGCCGGTTCGCCCGGATCGGCTGCCTGGCGACCGGGCCTGCGTCGATCGGAACCCGACGGTCAGGGCCGGCGCGCCTCAGCCCGGCGCATTCGCGGCTCCCGCGACCAGCCGTTCGAAATAGCCGATGGTGGGCGCAAGGCCCTCCTCCAGCGGCACCGTCGGCTCCCAGCCGAGCAGCGCGCGGGCGCGGGCGATGTCCGGCTGGCGCTGCTGCGGGTCGTTCTCCGGCAGCGGACCGAAGCTGAGCTCCGAGGCCGAGCCGGTCGCGGCGATCACCTGCTCGGCCAGCCCGCGGATGGTGAACTCCCCCGGATTGCCCAGATTGATCGGCCCGGTGATGTCGGCCGGGCTCTCCATCAGCCGGATCAGCCCCTCCACCAGATCGTCGACATAGCAGAAGCTGCGGGTCTGGCTGCCGTCGCCATAGAGCGTGATCGGCCGGTCCTCGAGCGCCTGCATGATGAAGTTCGACACCACGCGCCCGTCCTTCGGGTGCATCCGCGGGCCGTAGGTGTTGAAGATCCGCGCCACCTTGATCTCCAGCCCGTGCTGGCGGTGATAGTCGAAGAACAGCGTCTCGGCGCAGCGCTTGCCCTCGTCGTAGCAGGAACGCGGGCCGATCGGGTTGACGTTGCCCCAGTACTCCTCGGTCTGCGGGTGCTGGGTCGGGTCGCCGTAGACCTCCGAGGTCGAGGCCTGCAGGATCCGCGCCCGGGTGCGCTTGGCAAGGCCGAGCATGTTGATCGCGCCGTGCACCGAGGTCTTGGTCGTCTGCACCGGGTCGAACTGGTAGTGGATCGGCGAGGCCGGGCAGGCGAGGTTGTAGATCTGGTCGACCTCGACATAGAGCGGGAAGGTCACGTCGTGGCGCATCAGCTCGAAATTGGCGTGGTCGAGCAGATGCGCGACATTCGCCCGCCGGCCGGTGAAGTAGTTGTCGACGCAGAGCACCTCGTGCCCGGCTGCCACCAGCCGCTCGCAGAGATGGGAGCCGACGAACCCCGCGCCGCCGGTGACGAGAATGCGTTTCGAGGTCAGGCTCATGGGATCTCCGCTTCGGTGAACGCTGGCCATGACGGCGCGTGTGGAACGACCGCCGGACTGTAGCGCCCACCCTTTCCGGCCGGCAACAAGCCTTCGGTGGGGCGACCCGGGCGGGGGGTTCGGGTTGCCGGGAGCGCCGGCACGGGCCACGATCCGAGGCGCCCGGGTGTCGGGCAGGGCTTCGCCGGAGATCCGGCAACCGAGCGCTGGCGACGGGAGCGAGGCGTGTGCAGGATCAACCCGCCGACCGCCGCGCGCCGGTCGCGAGGCGACCGCAGCGGATCTGCCGGCGGCATCCTACCCCGAGGGAGTCTCTGCGAACGTCCCGGATCAGGGCTCTCGCGAGATCGACATGGGCAGCGCACCCCGTCCGCGGCCACGAAGCGGCGCATTCAACTAACCGGCCCGCGATCCGGGCGGTCATTCGGTCCACCTGTCACGATCACGTGTGAAGCCGGCGTCGGGAACTTCAGGTGCAAGATGGGGCGAGGCGTTCCGCTTCGGGAGCTCTCGGCGCAGACGTCAAGGCCCGCGACCTGCCGGGGGCGCCAGATGCACCGGGGGTGGGCCGGCATGGCCCGCCACACCGTGGCTGGGCGCATGGCGGACAAGAGGCTTCGGAGCATTGTCCGAAGCAAGCCGACACCGACGGCACTCGGCGAGACGCTGAACCCATCCCCAACGGTCGAGGCAAACCGGCAGTTCCCGACCCGCGCCGCGCGCAGTCCAGATCGGCAGCTTCACCCGTCTTGCCATCTGCCGCAGTCTCGCGTCGATCGGAATCCCGGTCCACGGGAGGCTGGGGACACCCCCGGGCCACGACCAGATCGGAGGGAGGTTCACGCGCAGAGGTGATCGGCGATACTGGTCATCAGGCGAGACGCTGCGCATTGCCGAGGAGACGCGAGGGCCCGGCGCAGGCCTATCAACCGTTGCACGGGCAACGGCGTGGCGGATCGCTGCTGCGATGACGACATGCCAGCCATGGAGGACATATGAGAACGCGTGCCGCCTCCAGAGCACGCGGTGGCTGTTGAAGGGGACGCGCGTTGCTGATCCGCCTCGATGATCGGGAGATCTTGGGGGGATCGCGGGTGCTGAAGCGGCGGGGTGGGAAGCGGCTGGAGGCCATCGTTTGCGGCTCACTGTGCCATCGTGTCCCCGCTGAATTGTGCTGGCATGTGCTGCCACGAGTCGACTCGAGCCTCGATCACGGCTTGCGGCATGAGGAGGTTGCGAAGCTCCACGCATGAGGTTCTGGCCGGCCTATCATTGATTCCGTGGCCGAGGTCCGGCCGATGTCGACGGGCGTTTGTCGGGCATCGTCCGGAGCCGGCGAGGCGCGCGCGCGACGCAGGCCGATCCCGCGATCCGCCGGCTCGCAGGTCTCGGCCTGCCGGACCGTCCATCCCTGGCGCCCATCCGCCAACGCTGGCGTGCAGAGCGTATCAAACGGGCCATCGCGCGCTGCATGAAGGCCCGCGTCGTCGCCGGCATCGCCAGGGACGGGGGGGGGCATGGCGGCACCTCGCCGAGTGGATCTTCGGGGAGATGGTCCAGGTCAATGATGGCGGACGAGGACGCGCTCGAAACGGAAGACGGTCTGCCTCACCGATCCGGAGACCATCATGGCGAGGATGGCCCGGCGCCGCCGCCTCGAGCCGGGCCGGAGGCGGCGCGGTGAGTTCGAAGATCACCGCTGTATCGGCGCGGCAGGACCGTACTCTGCGCGGTCACGTCCGTCAGGTAGGTGGACTTTGCGCGATGGCCTCAGGTCACGATCAGGCGGCTTCCATGGTTGTGCCGAGAAAAAGATCGGGCTCAGCGGCATCAACTTTCGAGAAGGCCTCGACCTGCATGTAGCGGCGCCGGGTTGCCCACTCGTCGTTCTGTTCGAAGAGCAAGGCTCCTATGAGGCGCGTGATCGAGGCCTCGTCTGGTAAGATCCCGACGACGTCGGCGCGGCGCTCAACCTCCTTGTCGAGGCGCTCGATCGGGGTGGTGCTGTGCAACTTCGTGCGGTGCTGAGCGGGGAAGGCCATCCAAGACAGCACGCCGTGCTTGCTCTCGTCCATGATCGCGGCGAGCTTCGTCCAACGCGCGTGGATCTGGTCGGCGGTGTGGCGCCAGGTGGTGCCGGCCCGGCCGCTGGCGGGCTGGCTGATGGCCTGGCGGATGGCCGTCGCGACGACGCTGTGCTGGCCCCGCGGGACCTGCGCGAGCGCGTTCCTCATCCAGTGCACGTGGCATCTTTGCCATGCCGCCTCGAAGGCGCATCCGATGGCGGCCTTGAGGCCTGTGTGCGCGTCGGAGACGATGAGCCCTGTGCCGGATAGTCCGCATGCATTCAGCCGCTTAGGAACTCCGTACAGAAGGTCTCCTCTTCCGAGGGGCAGGTGCCGAGCCCGATGCGCTCGCGCTTGCCGTTGGAGTTCACCACGACCGCGAATATGGTGGCAATCGAACCGATGCGTCCGCCTTGGCGCATTTTGAGATACGGGGCGTCGAGCCGGACATGGGGCCAGGCGCTGGTGTGCGGACGGTTCAGGAACTCGCTCACACTCTCGCCGATGTCCTTGCAGAGCTTTGACACCGTGCTCTTCGAGATGCCGGAGAGCCCCATGGCCTGGACGAGCTCGTCAATACGCCGGGTCGAGACCCCACCAATTCACGCCTCCTGGATGACCGCGACGAGCGCCTTCTCCAAGGTGCGGCGCGGCTCGAGGAAGGCGGGAATGCACGAGGCCTGGCGCAGCTTCGGTGTGCCGCGCCGGGTGGCCAGACTTCGGACGTAGTCGCCGTTCTGGTAGGTCGGGCAGCCCTCGACCCATCGTGCCGGTGCAGGGGTTCCCTTCGCCACCTCCTAAGCTGGCCGACTGATGATGCCCGAGATGGAGAACCGGCGGCTTGGGAATGCCGCGCTCGGTCGGCACCGCTCGGCCCGGCGCAAGCTCGTTCGGCAGCGTGATGCCGGAGCTTGCCTCTCCGGGACACTATCGGAGCCTTCGTCGGAGCGGCGCCGGCGATCCGGGCCGATGGCGCGCCCGGTCCGTTCGGTGAGGTTTTCGCACGGTGATTCGCTTCATCCGTCGAGGTTGTACGGTAACATTCGTTCCGGCGTTGGCTGCGGGGTCGTGGCGGGCAAGGCGGGTTGCGGGATCGCCGCCGTCGGCGCAGGGACGGACTGCATCGACCCTAGCTCATCCCGGGAGGAACGGTCAGGTGGGGCGTTCCGGCGCCCATCCGCGGCGAGAGGCGCAGATCGTGGCGGAACAAGGGTGCCGCGACCACCGCAGGGTCAGGCCCCCGCCGCAGCCTCGGTGCAAGCCGACTGGCCGGCGGCGTTCGTCCCGGCCGGCCGGGGCCGCTCGTGCCCCGGCCCGGCAGCCGGATCGTTCTGCTCGGCAGCGCGGGCCACACGCCGGCGGGCGGTGCGGAGACCGGCGGACGCGATCAGCAGAGCGATTGCTGCGCCTGCAACAGGCGGCTGGCGGCGAGGCGGGCGAGGCGGAGCGTCAGTGCCTTGCGCCGGGCGGGGGCGAGGCGGTGCTCCGGTGCCTCGCGCAGGATCGCAGCGTCGAACTGGTCGGCCCGCATCAGCCCGGCATCCGCGGGCAGGATCTCCTGGGGAAACCCTTCCGGCACCGCGAAGAACAGCCGGTCGCACCAGGCGCGGTAGCCCTCCCATTTCCGGTCCGACAGGAAATCCGCGCGGCTCGACTTCACCTCGACGCACCAGATCATGCCGTCGCCCGCCAGAGCGCAGACATCCATGCGCAACCCGTCCGGCACGGTCACCTCGGTGAGCGGCGCGAGCCCCCGGTCGGCCAACGCGCGGCATACCCCGCGGGCCAGCAATACGCCGGGCTGGGGACATGGATCGGGTATGGGTTCGGTATGGCTCGGATATGGCATCGGCTCGACTGTTCCGGAACGGACCGGGAACGTCAAGCCCTGCTGCGCCGGCGCGGGAGGCCATGTCGCGATCTGCGCCGGCTTCGGGATCGTCTTCCTGCCAGCCTCGGCGCTGGGGCTCGACCTGCCCGGCGAGGCGCCGCCTGGGGCTGCCGGGGAGACCGATCAAGCGACTGCGCCCTGCGCGTGGTTCGGGTTCGGGCCGGGGCTGCCGGGACTGGCCGACACCGCGCTCCCACCCCCGCCGCTGCCGCGGCCTGCCGCGCCGGGCACCCGCCGGCTGGCGCCGCCGCACCGGACCCCTGCGGGCTTTCTTGCCCGCGGCCCGCCGCACCGCCCCCTGACGGACCGGAACACCCTCGGAGCCGTGCCCGATCGGCGGGCGGCGGCGCCTTCCGACATCGAACACGTGCAACGACCGATACCGCGCAACCGCGCGAGGCCGGGACCTCCGCGCTCTACCGCGCCGTCTGGTGCTGGCACTTCTATTCGGGGCTGATCGTCCTGCCCTTCATGGTGCTGATCGCGTTGACCGGCGCGCTCCATCTCATAAGGGACGAGATCAGCGATGCCTTCCATGGCGACCTGCGGACAGTCGCGGTGGAGGCGGTCGCGCGGCCCGCCTCCTCGCCGCAGGTCGCCGCCGCTCTGGCGGCGCATCCCGGCACGCTGCGGGCCTGGCAGCCCCCGGCCGCGCCGGACCGCTCGGCGCAGGTGCAGGTCACCCGCGAGACCGGGGAGAGGGACGTCGTCCAAGTGAACCCCCACACCGGCGCGGTGCTCGGCAGCGACTGGGATGCCGGCTTCTCCGGCTCGCCGCTGATGAGGGCGGTGCGCAAGCTGCACAGCCTCGACCATGTCGGCTGTTGGGGCAATCGGATCATCGAGGCGGTGGCCGGCTGGGCCGTGCTGCTGACGGCGAGCGGGATCCATCTCTGGTGGCCGCGCGGGCGCGCGGTGGGGGTGTTCCGCCTGTGCCGGCGCACCGGCCGCGGCGTCTGGCGCGACCTCCGAGCGGTGACCGGGATCAACACCGCCGGCGTGCTGCTGCTCCTGATAGTGAAGGGGCTGGGGATGCCGGAGGGCTGCCGGGAGAACGACCCGGTCTCCACCGTGCCGACGGGGGAGGCGCTGGGCCGCGCGCCCCGGATTCTCGAGCACTGGCCGATGCCGGTGTCGCAGGCCGCGGAGGGCGTGCCGGCCGGGCTCGATGCGGTGGCGGCGAGGGTCGAGGCGCTGGGCATCCATTCGGGCCATGCGCTCGCCGTGCCGCTGGGGCCGGAGGGGGTCTACACCGCCTCGGTCCATCCCGACGACATCACCCATGAGCGGGTGATCCATCTCGACCGGTATGCCGGCCCGGTGCTGTTCGACATGTCGCTCGCCGATCTCGGGGCGCTGGGACGCGCCGCGGAATGGGGGATCAGCGTGCATATGGGCCAGGAGTTCGGGCCGGCGAACCAGCTCGTGCTGCTGGCGGCCTGCCTCGCCTTCGCGGCGATGGCGGTCCCGGCGGCGGCGATGTGGTGGAAGCGCCGGCCGAAGGGCGGGCCGGGCGCGCCGCCGCTGCCGGCGAATGGTGCTGCGCCGAGAGTGGTGCTGGGGATCGCGCTGGCGGCGGGGGTCGGGTTCCCGTTAATCGGGCTCTCGCTGATGGTGGTGCTGGCCGCGGAACTGGCGGTCGGGGCGATGGCCCGGCGCCGTGCCGCCTGAGAGCTTGCGGGGCAGGGGAGGGGGCGGCCCCCTCCCGGTCAGGCGGGGGCCGGCGCGCGGGCGGCGCGCAGGTTGCGGGCGATCTCCTCGAGATGGGACTCCCAGGAGCCGCAGCAGCCGCCGAAGACGTCGAGATGCGGGTGCCGGCGGGCCAGGTCTCCCATCATCTGGCCGAGCTCCACCGGGTCGCCCTCCTCGAGATGGCCGATCTTGCAGAGCGCCACCTTGTCCATCTTCGCCGCGTTGGGGCGCAGCGAGCGCACCCGGGCGAACCAGTCGCCCGGCTCGATGGCGGGCGCGAACTCCAGCGGATGCGAGCAATTGATGCCGTAGAAGGCCGGCGCCGCCTCCCCGGCCAGCCGGTCGGTCTCCTCCACCGCCTCCTTCAGCGAGGCGCCGGAGCGCAGGCGATGCTCGCCGGTCAGGGTGAAGGAGATGGTGAGCGGCAGGCCGAGCCGGTGGGCGGCCCGCGCCACCCCCACCGCTTCGGGCACGTTGTTGAAGGTGGCGGCCCAGACGATGTCGACCCCGAGCCTCGCGAGCTCGCCGAGCTGCCAGGCGTGGTAGTCCTCCGCCTCCGCTTCGGTGATGCCGCCGCCGGTGCCATAGGCATCGCCCCGCGGGCCGAGGCCGCCGGCAATGCGGATCTCCGGGATCTGCCCGGCATAAGGCGCCGCGACCTCGCGCAGGAAGGCGATGCAACGCGCCTGCATTTCGGCCAGCCCTTCGGGGGAGTAGCCGAGCCTGGCGCCCCAGTCCGGGCTCAGGCGATAGTCGAGCCCGGCCATCAGCGCCGCCAGCCCGTGCCGCGCGCAGACATCGAGATAGCGCTGGTACATGCCGCGCAGCGCCGCCGCGGCGTCCGGCTTGTCGAGCAGCGGGAAGGCGGCGAACTCCGGCAACTCGTGGCCGAACTTGTACATGATCTCGGTCTCGGTGCCGCCCTCGGTGAGATGGATCACGCCGTCGCGCTGCGCGGGGAAGCTCATGGCAAGACGTCTCCTGAAATTGCCCTAGGGGAAGATCAGGCTCGCACGATTCGCCGCAGCGGCAAAGCGCCGGGCCCCCCTCGGGGCGGCGGGCGCTCGGGGTTTGCAGGCAGGCGACCGGCGTGGTGCCGGTCGCCGCATCGGGCCGAAGGCGGTGAGCCATCGGGCTGCCGGGCGCGATGGCGCGGGTTGGCAAGTCGGCGGGCGAGTGCTGCGTCATCCCGGCGCCGCCCTGCGCCTGCATCGCCAGAGAACTGCGGAACGCTGCGGCGCAGCTTCAGCGCGGCCGGGGATGTTCCGCCGCGTCGGCCCGCCCTGAACTGTCCTCGCAACGAGGCTGTGGCGGATGGTGCGGGGGATGGCGACGTACCGGCCCGCCGCGGGATCGGCGTCGGCCACTGCCCTGTGGAGACCGGCGACACCGCGAAGGGCACCGCACAGGCTGCGCGCAACAACCTGGTGCTGCCCGACAGTCCCTCCTCGCAGCCGGGTGCTGCGACCGCGAAGGTCCGGTTGTGCGCGTTCTCATCGGTACCGGCTTCGAGCAGCACGGCGAGAGCTTCAGCCATGCCTCCGAGCGCCGCGGGCTGGAGCGGCGCGTTGGGATCCTTCCCTGAGCCGAGTTCCGGATCCGCCCCGGCGGTAAGCGGATCGGTCAAGGCTCTGGGCGCCGAGATCTGCGCCGCTCCGCTCCGACGCGAGAGGGAGTTCGGATCGGTGCTGCGGCGGAGCAGCACGAGTTCTGTCGCCCCCGTGCCGCCGCGCGCGGCAAGACGGCGCTTGCTGGCGCTGCCGGTCCCCTCTGCCTCGCTGTCGGCCTAGAGAAGCGCGGCGGCGACTTGGGCCAGCTTGGCGTGTTGAACGCCGGCTTCTCCGCCGGGCTCCAGGGGCAGGGCCGCGCCGCCGGGCATTCGCGCCGGAGTACGGTGGCCTTAACCCGCCGGCCGGTTCCAAAGGCTATGTATCCGATCGGGCCGAGCCCGGGCGTGTAGGTCACCCGGTCGATGGCGGTGGATTCACAGGCCCGTGAGGTCATGCGCCATGTCCCGGTCAGTGCTGCCACATCAGCGATCACTCAGCCCACCGGCCGCCCAGTGGCGTCGGCGCGACGGCTGGCCGACCGGAATGCTGGCGCTCAGTCGGCGGTGCCCTCGATCGGTGTGAGGTCGAAGGCCGCGGCCATCAGCGCCCGGGCATAGGCGGTCTGCGGCGCGTCGAAGACCGCGTCGGAGGAGCCGGCCTCCACCACCTCGCCCTGCCGCATCACCACGATCCGGTGGGCCAGTGCGCGCACCACCTTGAGGTCGTGGCTGATGAACAGGAAGCCGAGGCGGTGGCGCTCCTGCAGCTCGCGCAGCAGCTCGACGATCTGCGTCTGCACGGTCATGTCGAGCGCCGAGGTCGGCTCGTCGAGCACCAGCAGCTTGGGCTTCAGGATCATCGCGCGGGCGATCGCGATGCGCTGGCGCTGGCCGCCGGAGAATTCGTGCGGATAGCGTTCGGCCATCGCCGGCTCCAGCCCGACCTCGGTCAGCGCGCGGGCGACCGCCTCGGCCCGGCTCTCGCCGGTGTCGAGCCCGTGCACCCCGAGCCCCTCGGCGACGATCTCGCCCACCGACATGCGCGGGCTCAGCGAGCCGTAAGGGTCCTGGAACACGATCTGCATCGAGCGGCGCAGCGGCTTCAGCGCCCGTGCCCGCATCGCGGTGACCTGGCGGCCGAGCACCACCGCGCGCCCCTCGGACGGGATCAGCCGCAGCAGCGCCAATGCCAGCGTGGTCTTGCCGGAGCCCGATTCGCCGACCACGCCCACGGTCTCGCCCTCGCGGAGCGTGAGATCGACATCGGTCACCGCCTTGATATGGCCGATGGTGCGCTTCAGGAGCCCGCGCTTCACGGGAAACCAGATGCGCATGCCCTCGGCCTCGAGCAGGGTCCCGGCGCCCTCCGGCACCGGAGCGGGGCGGCCGCGCGGCTCGGCGGCGAGCAGCTTCTGCGTGTAGGGATGCTCGGGGCTGGTGAAGACCCGCTCAGTCGGGCCGGTCTCGACGATCCGGCCCCCCTGCATCACCGCGACACGCCGGGCGATGCGGCGCACGATGCCGAGATCGTGGGTGATGAACAGCATCGCGAGGTTCTCGCGCTTCTGCAGCTCGGCCAGCAGCTGCAGGATCTGCGCCTGGATGGTGACGTCGAGCGCCGTGGTCGGCTCGTCGGCGATCAGCAGCTTCGGCCGGTTGGCCAGCGCCATGGCGATCATCACGCGCTGGCGCTGGCCGCCGGAGAGCTGGTGCGGCCAGCTCTGCAGCCGGCTCTCGGCGTCGCGGATGCCGACCTGCTCCAGCAGCTCCAGCGTGCGCGCCCGCGCCGCCGTGCCGGAGAGGCCCTGGTGCAGCGCCAGCGTCTCGCCGATCTGGGTCTCGACCCGGTGCAGCGGGTTGAGCGAGGTCATCGGCTCCTGGAAGATGAAGCTGACATCGTTGCCGCGCACCCGGCGCAGCTCGCGCTCCGAGACGCCGTGCATCTCGCGCCCCTCGATGCGGATCTCGCCGGAGACCTCGGCCGAATCGGGCAGCAGCCGCACGGTGGAGAGCGCGGTGAGCGACTTGCCGGAGCCCGATTCGCCGACCAGGGCCAGCGTCTCGCCGGCCGCGACCTCGAGCGAGACGCCGTCCACCGCGCGGCTCTCGCCGAAGCTGACGGAGAGGTTGCGAATCTCGAGCAGCGGGGCGGTCTGATCCAAGGCGGCCCCCATTAGGCGAAGGTCTTGCGCGGGTCGAAGGCGTCGCGCACGCCCTCGAAGATGAACACCAGCAGCGAGAGCATCACGGCAAAGACGCAGAAGGCCGAGATCGCCAGATGCGGGTCCTGCAGGTAGCGCTTGCCCTGCAGCGCCAGCTCGCCGAGCGAGGGGTAACCCTGCTCGAGGCCGAAGCCGAGATAGTCGAGCCCGGCCAGCAGCCCGATCGACGAGGTCAGCAGGAAGGGCAGCAGCGTCAGCGTCGCCACCATCGCGTTGGGCAGCAGGTGGCGGAACATGATCCGCCAGTCCGCCACGCCGAGCGCGCGGGCCGCCATCACGTATTCGAAGTTGCGCGCCCGCAGGAACTCGGCGCGGACCACGCCGATCAGCTGCGTCCAGGAGAAGGCGATGAAGATCGTGAACAGCACCCAGAGCTTGGGCGCCAGCACCGAGACCACGATGAGGATCACGTAGAGCAGGTTCATCGACTGCCAGATCTCCTCGATGCGCTGGAAGGTGAGATCGACCCAGCCGCCGAAGAAGCCCTGCGCCGCCCCGGCCACGATGCCGATCAGCGCCGAGCAGACCGTCACGCCGAAGCCGAACAGCACCGAGAGGCGGAAGCCGTAGATCACCCGGGCCAGCACGTCGCGCGCCTGGTCGTCGGTGCCGAGCCAGTGCATCGCGTCCGGCTCCGAGGGCGCCGAGGCCACCGAACGGTCGTGGTAGTCGTGCGAGAAGGGGATCAGGGTGAAGACCACCCAGCCCTCCTCCATGCCGGCGGCGACCTCGGCGCGGCCGAGCCCGTCATCCTCGTCGAGACAGCCGTCGATGTTCTGCCCGGTGCGGATCAGGCACTGGATGAAGGGGTCGTGGTAGTCGGTGCCGACGATCCCGACATCGCCGCCGAAATGCGCCTCGTCATAGTCGGTGAGCATCGGGAAGAGGTAGTCGCCCTCGAACTTCACGATCAGCGGGCGGTGATTGGCCACCACCTCCGCCACCAGCGAGATCAGGAACAGCACGGTGAAGATCCGCAGGGACCAGAGCGCGCGGGGGTTGGCACGGAAATTCGCCAGCCGCCGCCGGTTGATCGGCGACAGGCGGGAGCGGGCGGGGGCAGGGGCCGCGGGAGCGGTCTCGGCTGTGCTCGTCATGGCTCAGCCCCGCGCCTCGAAGTCGATCCGCGGATCGATCGCCACATAGGTGAGATCCGAGATCAGCTTCACCACCAGCCCGATCAGCCCGAAGATGAACAGCGTGCCCATCACCACCGGATAATCGCGGTTCACCACGCTCTCGAAGCCGAGCAGCCCCAGCCCGTCGAGC
Source organism: Paralimibaculum aggregatum (assembly GCF_030270585.1). Lineage (GTDB taxonomy): Bacteria > Pseudomonadota > Alphaproteobacteria > Rhodobacterales > Rhodobacteraceae > Thermohalobaculum > Thermohalobaculum aggregatum. The sequence goes on along the minus strand of NZ_BSYI01000001.1, from coordinate 219,574 downwards.
GAGTACACCGTCTCGACGAAGAGCGCGCCCTGGAAGAAGGCGGCGATGAAGGCGGCCGGAAAGCCCGAGATCACGATCAGCATGGCGTTGCGGAAGACATGGCCGTAGAGCACGCGGGACTGGCTCAGCCCCTTGGCCCGGGCGGTGACGACATACTGCTTGCGGATCTCGTCGAGGAAGGAGTTCTTGGTCAGCAGCGTCAGCGTCGCGAAGGCCGAGATCACCAGCGCCGAGACCGGCAGCACGATGTGCCAGAGATAGTCGAGGATGTAATCCCACCAGCCCATCTGCGCCGCCTCGTCGGAATGCAGCCCGCGCAGGGGAAAGAGCTGGAAGAACTCGCCGCCGGCGAACACCACGAGCAGCAGCACGGCAAACAGGAAACCCGGGATCGCATAGGCCGCGATCACGATGGCCGAGGTGATCGCGTCGAAGCGCGAGCCGTCGCGCACCGCCTTGGCGATGCCGAGCGGAATCGAGACGATATAGGCGATGAAGGTGGTCCAGAGCCCGAGGGTGATCGAGACCGGGAGCTTCTCGCCGATCAGCTGGATCACCGTCTTGGAGTGGTAGAAGCTCTCGCCGAAATCGAAGGTGGCATAGTTGCCCAGCATGATGACGAAGCGCTCCCAGACCGGGATCGGCTGCTTCTCGCAGGCCGGCTCCTCGACCGAGACCGGGCCGTCATGCCCCTCGGCGCAGACGATCCGGGCGAAGCCGAACTGCACCTCGAGCCGCGCGATCAGCTCCGGGTCGAGGCCCTGCGCGCCGCGATAGCCGCCAGCGTCGCCCGGGCCGCCGCCGCCGGCATCGGTGCCGCCGGCAAAGCGCGCGGTGGCGCCGCCGCCATGGGCGCCCTCCTCGACCTGCGAGAGGATCTGCTCGACCGGTCCGCCCGGGGCGAACTGGATCAGCGCGAAGTTCAGCAGCATGATCCCGAGCAGCGTCGGCAGGATCAGCAGCAGCCGGCGGAGGATATAGGCGCCCATCAGCCGGTGAACTTGTCGCCGAAGCGGGCCGCCTTCTCGGCGTCGAACCACCAGCGGTCGATCACGCCGCGGTTGTATTTCGGCTTGGTCGCGGGATCGGGCACGCCGTAGATGTCCCAGTAGGCCAGCGTGTGCTTGGCCTTGGACCATTGCGGGATCCAGATATGCATGGCCCGGAGCACCCGGTCGAGCGCGCGCACCGCGGCGGTCAGGGTCTCGCGGTTCTCGGCCTTGGTGATCACCTCGATCAGCGCGTCCACCGCCGGGTCGCTGACCCCGGAGAGGTTCTGCGTGCCCTTGGCCTCGGCGCTGGCGGAGTGGAAATAGGCGCGCAACTCGACGCCGGGGGTGGAGGACATCCCCTTGCGGTCGACGATGATGTCGAAATCATAGTCGTCCTCGCGGCGCTTGTACTGCGCGGCGTCGACGCGCCGGGCGGTGGCCTTCACGCCGATGCGCTGGAGCTGCTCGGTATAGGGGATGGTGATGCGGTCGAAGCTCGGGCTGTCGGAGAGGAACTCGATCTCCAGCGGCTCGCCCGCGGCATTGCGGCGGACATCGCCATCGACCTTCCAGCCGGCCTCGTCGAGCAGCCGCGCGGCGCGGCGCAGGTTGCGCCGGTTGCGCCCGGAGCCGTCGGTGACCGGGGGCACATAGGCCGGGTCGTCGAGCACGCCGGGGGGCAGGATGTCGGCCAGCGGCTCGAGCACCGCGAGCTCCTCGGGCGTCGGCTTGCCCTCGGCCTGCATCGGCCCGCCCTCGAAGAAGCTGTCGGTACGGGTGTAGAGGTCGAAGAACAGGGTACGGTTCGACCATTCGAAATCGAAGGTCTCGGCGATCGCCTGGCGCACGCGCGGGTCCTGGAACTTCTCGCGGCGGAGATTGAACCAGTAGCCCTGCGTGCCCGCGGGCCGCTCGTCCGGCAGCTCGCTGCGCAGGATGTCGCCGCGGTTCACCGCCGGGAAGTCGTAGCCGGTGGCCCAGAGCTTCGACCAGAATTCCTCGTTGAAGCTGAAACTGCCGGCCTTGAACGCCTCGAACTGCGCCGAGCGGTCGCGGAAATACTCGAAGCGGATGGCGTCGAAATGCCAGAAGCCGCGCATCGCCGGCACGTCCCAGCCCCAGTAGTCTGCCCGCCGGCGATAGGTGATCGAGCGCCCGGGCGAGAGCGCCGCCGCGTCGATCTCGTAGGGACCGGAGGTCATGATCGGCTCGAGGGTGGCCTCGGCAAAATCGCGGGTCTCGAACCAGGCCTTCTGCAGCACCGGCAGCGAGGCCACGGTCATCGGCATGTCGCGCTTCGGGGTGTCGGGCGCGAAGTCGAAGCGGATGCGGCGCTCGCCTTCCACGGTGGCGCCGGTCACCCCGTTGAGCAGCACGGCGTATTGCGGATGGCCCTTCTCGAGCAGCACGTCGAAGGAGAACTTGACGTCCTCCGCGGTCACCGGCGAGCCGTCGCGGAAGCGCGCCTCGGGGCGCAGCGCGAAGGCGGCCCAGGAACGGTCGGCGGGGTATTCGATGCTCTCGGCGATCAGGCCGTAGACCGCGTCCGGCTCGTCATCGGCGCGGACCATCAGCGTGTCATAGGTGATCGAGAGCCCGATCGCCGGATTGCCCTTGATGACGAAGCCGTTGACGCTGTCGAAGGTGATCCCGCCATACCCGGTGGAGAAGGTGCCGCCGATCGGGGCGCCGGGGGTGGCATAGGCGAAGCGCTCGAAGCCGGCGGGGTATTTCAGGTCGCCGAAGGCCGAGACGCCATGGGCGATCACCGTGTCCTCGGCTGCCGCCCGCCGCGGCAGGGCAGGGGGGAGCAGGGCGGCCATGCCGGCCCCGACGGAGAGCTTGCCCAAGTCGCGCCGCGTCCAGTCCATCTGCATCCTCCCGCCTGTGTCTCTCTCTCATGGGGTAGGGCTCAAGCCGGGCGGTTTCAAGCGCGCGCGCGGGATCGTCATGCAAAAAGGGCCGCCCGGGGGCGGCCCTCTGGGTTTCGGCGCGGGGACACGCGCCGCCGGTCAGGCGATGCGGGCGTCAGTCGAGCGCGAGGGGCGCGTCCGACTGGGCGTTGAGATACTTGATGACATCGGCCCGCTGGGACTCCTTGCGCAGCGAGAAGTTCATCCGGGTGCCCTTGGCAAAGCCGCTCGGATCGCCGAGCCACTCCATCAGGTTGGCGACATCCCAGGTGCCCTCCTTGGCGGCGAGCGCGTCGGAATACTTGAAGCCCTCCGCGCTGGCGATCGGTGCGCCCACCACACCGTGCAGCGAGGGGCCGACACGGTGCTTGCCGGCCTCGACCTGGTGGCACGCCTTGCAGCGGCGGAAGACCTTCTCGCCGCCCTTGACGGTGGCCGCGGCGAAGAGCTCGGCATACTCGGCCGGCACGGCAGAGGCGGCAGCAGCGGCAGGGGCCTCCTCGGCGGCGCCCTCCTCGGCAGCCGGCGCCGCCATGGCGAGCTCTTCGGTGGCCTCGTCGGCAGCGCCCTCGACAGCGGCAGCGGCTTCCTCGGTTGCCTCGTCGGCGGCGCCCTCGGCAGCGGCAGCTTCCTCGGTAGCCTCGTCAGCGGCGCCCTCGGCCGCGGCGGCTTCCTCGGTTGCCTCGTCGGCGGCGCCCTCGACAGCAGCAGCTTCCTCGGTAGCCTCGTCGGCGGCGCCCTCGGCCGCGGCAGCTTCCTCGGTGGCCTCGTCGGCAGCGCCCTCGGCCGCGGCGGCTTCCTCGGTAGCCTCGTCGGCGGTGCCCTCGGCCGCGGCAGCTTCCTCGGTGGCCTCGTCGGCAGCGCCCTCGGCAGCGGCAGCCTCCTCGGTGGCCTCGTCGGCAGCGCCCTCGGCAGCGGCGGCTTCCTCGGTGGCCTCGTCGGCGGCGCCCTCGGCAGCGGCGGCTTCCTCGGTGGCCTCGTCGGCAGCGCCCTCGGCCGCGGCAGCTTCCTCGGTGGCCTCGTCAGCGGCGCCCTCGGCAGCGGCAGCTTCCTCGGTTGCCTCGTCGGCAGCGCCCTCGGCAGCGGCAGCAGCTTCCTCGGTGGCCTCGTCGGCTGCGCCCTCGGCAGCGGTGGCTTCCTCGGTTGCCTCGTCAGCGGCACCCTCGGCAGAAGCCTCCTCGGTCGCCTCGTCGATCACGCCATCGGCCGAGCCCTGGTCGCCCTCGCCATCGCCCTCGGCCCCGTCATCGCCTTCGGTCGCCTCGCCTTCGGTCGCCTCGCCCTCATCGCCCGCGGCCTCCTCGAGCCCGCCGGCCATCTCCACGAGATCCTTCGGCGCATCGCCGGCACCGTTGAGATAGGCGATCACGTTCATCCGGTCCTCGGCATCGTCGAGCCCGGCGAAGGCCATCTTGGTGCCCGGCGCCCAATCCTTCGGGCTGGCCAGGAAGCCGTCGAGCGCAGCCACGTCCCACTCGCCGCCATGACCGGCGAGCGCGTCGGAATAGGTAAAGCCGGAGACCGAGCCGATACCGCGGCCGACCACGTCCCAGAGATGCGGGCCGGTGGCGTTGGCGCCGTCCTCGATCTTGTGGCAGGCCTTGCATTTCGAGAAGATCTTCTCGCCGCGCCCCGGATCGGCGGCCGCCGCGAGCTGCGCCAGGCTGACCTCCTCCTCGGGCTCGCCGCCTTCGTCGTCGCCGGTATCCAGCGCGAAGGCGAGAACCTCCTCGCCGTGATGCCCGCCTTCCCCCGTGCCGAATATCGTGCTCGAGAAGAAGCCGAGCAGCAGGAAGATCAGCAGCGAACCGATGATCGCGCCCGCGATCTTGTTGATCTCGTTGGTATCCATCATTTCACCTTCGCTTGACCCCCTGGGCACCCGGCGCGCCGGGCCGGAGCGGATGACGCGGCCGAGCTACCGCCCCGTCGATCCCTCCCAACCGGCAGCAGCCGACCGGTGCGCCCACGGGCGGCGTCCCGTCGCACTGCGATTTAGCGCTACCCCCCAGCCTGCGGCAAGCTATACAGGCGCGACGAAACGACGTCACCGGTGCGGCGGCCGCCGGCACGCCCGGCCGAGGCCGGGCGAGAATGCCCCTGCGCGCCTGCCAGCGGCCCATGACCGGACAGCACGAGAAGGAGACCATGCCATGGGGTTTGGATGCTGAGCAACGACGCAACCCGCCGAATCGCCTTCCAGGGCGAGCTCGGCGCCTTTTCCCACCAGGCCTGCCGCGAGGTCTTCCCCGATCTCGAGCCGCATCCCTGCCCGACCTTCGAGGCCGCGCTCGACGCCGTGAAGTCGCGCGAGGCGGATCTCGCGATGATGCCGATCGAGAACTCGCTCTACGGCCGCGTTGCGGATCTGCACCACCTGCTGCCGACCTCGGCGCTCTATGCCATCGGCGAGCATTTCGTGCCGGTGCGGCTGCAGCTGCTCGGCCTGCCAGGGGCGAAGCTCGAGGACATCAGGGAGGCGCAGAGCCATACGGTGGCGCTCGGCCAGTGCCGGGCCTTCCTCAAGCAGCACGAGATCGAGGCCTTCACCGGCGGCGACACCGCGGGTTCGGCCCGGCAGGTGGCCGAGGCCGGCGACAAGTCCCGCGCCGCGATCGCCTCGAAGCTCGCCGGCGAGATCTACGGGCTCGAGGTGCTGGCGGCGAATATCGAGGACCATGCGCACAACACCACGCGATTCCTGGTGATGTCGCGGCAGAAGATCGAGGCCGACCCGACCGGCGGCGAGACGGTCACCAGCTTCATCTTCCAGGTGCGCAACGTACCGGCGGCGCTCTACAAGGCGATGGGCGGCTTCGCGACCAACGGCGTCAACATGGTCAAGCTCGAGAGCTTCATGAAGGACGGCAGCTTCACCGCCACCGAGTTCTACGCCGAGATCGAGGGCCATCCGGCCGAGCCGCGGGTGGCAAGGGCGCTCGAGGAACTCGGCTTCTTCTCGCGGCATGTGGTGGTGCTCGGGGTCTTCCCGGCGCATCCCTACCGCCGGATCGCCGCGCAGAACGGTTCACGCTGAGGCCCTTCTGGCGCCCTTCGGCAGCAGGCTCCCGTGGCTGGCGGCCCGGGGGCGCCGAAGAGGGCGCCGCGTCGGGCGTTCCTCTTGCGGCCGGCCGTTCGCCCGCGGCGCGGTTTCCCCTGTCGCGCCGGTGGCAGCCGGGCCCCGGTGCAACCGGCGCGCGGGTGGCTTGCGCCGCGGGCATGAGGGTGCTGCAGGCGGACGGCCCGACGCGGCGCTCCCTCGACGGGCCCGGGCATGCCGCGGGGGCTGGCCGCCGGGCGCGTCGGGGCGGCGTGCTCCGCGGCACGCAGAAGAACGGGCGGCCCCGCGGAGCCGCCCGTCTTCCTCGCACCCAGTCGCCGGAAGGCTGCCGGGCGCTGCCTCAGCTGTTGATCAGCTCGGCCTGCTTGACCACCACTTCGGCCTGGCGGATCGAGGCAAGGTCGATCAGCTTGCCGTCGAGCGACACCGCGCCGGCGCCGGAGCGCTTGGCCTGCTCCATCGCCTCGATGATCCGCTTGGCCTTGGCTACCGCCGCCTCGGAGGGGGTGAAGATCTCGTTGGCCAGCGCGATCTGGCTCGGATGGATCGCCCATTTGCCGACCATGCCGAGGGTGGCCGAGCGCAGCGCCTGCGCCTTGAAGCCGTCGGGGTCGGAGAAGTCGCCGAAGGGCCCGTCCACCGGCAGCACGCCATGGGTGCGGCAGGCGGCGACGATCGCCACGGTGGGATAGTGCCAGGGGTCGGCGAAATGCATCGCCCGGGCGCCACCGTCGGCCTTCGGGTCCTCGAGCATGTAGTAGTTGGCCTGGGTGCCGCCGATCGCCGTGGTCTGCATGCCCATGAAGGCCGCGTAATCTGCCGGGCCGAGGCTCATCGCCTGCATGCGGGGCGAGCTGGCGGCGATCTCCTCGACATGGGCAAGGCCCGCCGCGGTCTCGATGATCACCTCGAAGCCGAGACGCTTCTCGCGGCCCTTCTCGGCCTCGATCGCCGAGACGATGGCATCGACCGCGTAGACGTCCTTGGCGTTGCCCGCCTTGGGGATCATGATCAGGTCGAGCCGGCCGTTGGTCTGCTCCATCAGGTCGACCACGTCGCGCACCCAGTAGGGCGTGTCGAGGCCGTTGATCCGCACGCTGAGGGTCTTGTTGCCCCAGTCGATGTCGTTGATCGCCTGGACGACGTTCTTGCGCGCCTCGATCTTGTCGTCGGGGGCGACGGCGTCCTCGAGATCGAGATTGACGACATCCGCCGCGCTGGCCGCCATCTTCTCGAAGATCTGCGGGCGCGAGCCCGGGCCGAAGAGCTGGCAGCGGTTGGGGCGTGCCGGGGGCGACGGCTGGACGACGAAACTCATGGATATCTCCTGGATGGGCGCCGTTCGCAGGATTGGCGCAAGATTGTTGCGCCGCACCCTAGGGCCGGCACGCGAAGGCGTCAATCGCACCTGCGCAGCCTTTCCGTGGAGTGGAAAGCCACCCGTTCGAGGGGGCAGGAGGGCGGCTCCCGCGGGCACGCGTCCGGTGCGCGCCGGCCCGGTTCGGGGCGCGCGGGCTCAGCGGGGCAGCGGCAGCCGGCAGCAGCCCTCGAAGCTGCCGAAAGCCGGGCGCTCGAGGGAGAGCAGGATGCTGTAGCCGTAGAGCACGTCCGACATCCCGTCGGAGCAGAACTGGCCGGCGACATGGCCGAAGCCGTCGAGCCCGCCGGCGAGCCTGAAGCCGAAGAGCGCCGGGCGGCCGCCGCCGCCGGGCACCGGGACCAGCCGGCCGGTTCCCGTGCTCCCGGTGGCGGCCTCCTCGAAGCGGGCCTCTCCGCCGGGCCCGAGGCGCAGGCCCCAGAAGGGCTCGGTGCCGCCGCAGACCAGCCCCTCCGGCGGGCCGCCGCGGGCGAGACGGGGCGGGTCGATCAGCGAGAGGTAGCGCAGCGAGACCCAGCCGCCGGTGTCGCCCGCGGTGACCCGGCCCCAGCCGCCGCGGCGCTCGACCACCTCGACCGGGCCGGCGCCGGCGGGGATGTGATCCAGGACCTCGTGGCTGGCTCCGGGGCCAGCGCGGATGTTGAGCACGTCGTCCGCCGCGACCCCCGCGACGAGGTAGTAGTGCGGCTCGGCCGGCTGCGCGAGAAGCGCGCCGTCATAGACCGCCTGCGCCGCCGCAGGGCCAGCGAGGCCGCCGATCAGGACGAGGGCGAGGCCGAGATGGGCAGGCAGGCAGGTGGCACGGCGCATGGGCAGGCTCCTTCACTGTCCGCGCAGCCTGGCATGCCGGCGGCCCGCAGGCCAGGCCTGCCGCTTCCGCTGCGCTGCAACAGGGCCGCGCGCCGGCCGCTTGACCACCTGCGCGCGGCGCCTTAAGTCGCCTGCATGCTGCGCCCGATCCTGATCCATCCCGATCCCCGCCTGAAGAAGGTCTGCGACCCCGTTGCGGAGGTCGACGGCCGGATCGACGCGCTGATCGCGGATATGCTGGCGACGATGTACGACGCCCCCGGCATCGGTCTCGCCGCGCCGCAGATCGGGGTGAACGCCCGACTCTTCGTGATGGACTGCGCCAATGCCGACGACGGCGAGGCGCCCGATCCGGTGGCGATGATCAACCCGGAGATCGTCGCCACCTCCGAAGAGACCCACACCCACAGCGAGGGCTGCCTCTCGATCCCGGAGATCTACGAGGACGTCACCCGCCCCGCCGCCGTGCAGCTGCGCTATGTCGGGCGCGATGGCGAGGAGGCGAGCTGCGAGCTCACCGGGCTGCGCGCGGTCTGCGCCCAGCACGAGCTCGACCACCTCAACGGCAAGCTCTTCATCGACTATCTCGGCCCGATGAAGCGCCAGTTGATCACCCAGAAGATGAAGAAGCTGAAGCGCGAGCGCGCCCGCGAGAACGGCTGAGCGGGGCATGTCCGGCATCCGCCCGTTCCTGCGCTGGCCCGATCCGCGGCTGAAGGCGGTGGCCGCGCCGGTGGCGGCGATCGATGACGCGGTGCGGGCGATCTGGTCGGAGATGATCGCGGCGATGATCGCGATGCCGGGGGTGGGCCTGGCGGCGCCGCAACTCGGCATCGGCCGGGCGCTCGCGGTGGTGGACCCTTCCGGCAGCGGCGCGCAGGTGATCCGCATGGCCAATCCGGAGCTGCTCTGGGCCTCGCCGGAGGAGCGCGCCGGCACCGAGGCCAGCCCCAATCTGCCCGGCGTCTCGGCGGAGATCGTCCGGCCCGTGGCGGCGCGCATCGGCTATCTCGACGAGCATGGCGAGCGGGTCGAGACGCTGCTGCACGAGCTGGCCGCCCGCAGCGCGCTGCACCAGATCGACCATCTCGCGGGGCGGCTCTATATCGACCGGCTGAGCGCGCTGAAGCGCAGCCGGCTGGTCGAGCGCTACCGCAAGCAGCAGCGCCAGGCGGGGCGGGCGCGCTGATGCGGCTGGCCTTCATGGGAACGCCGGATTTCGCGGTGCCCACGCTCGAGGCGCTGGTCGCCGGCGGGCACGAGGTGGTGCGGGTCTATGCCCAGCCGCCGGCGCGTGCCGGCCGCGGCAAGGCGTTGCGGCCGAGCCCGGTGCAGGCGCGCGCCGAGGCGCTGGGGCTCGCGGTGGAGACGCCTTCGAGGTTCCGCGAGGCGGAGGCGGGCTTCGCCGCGCTCGGCCTCGATGCGGCGGTGGTGGTCGCCTATGGCAAGATCCTGCGCCCTGCGGCGCTCGAGGCGCCGCGGCTCGGCTGCTTCAACCTGCACGCCTCGAAGCTGCCGCGCTGGCGCGGGGCGGCGCCGATCCAGCGCGCGATCATGGCAGGCGATGCCGAGACCGCCGCCTGCGTGATGCGGATGGATGCGGGGCTCGACACCGGGCCGGTGCTGGCCTGCGAGACCGTGCCGATCGGGCCGGAGGAGACCGCGGGCACGCTGCACGACCGGCTCGCTGCGCTTGGCGGGCCGCTGATGCTGCGCGCGCTGGCGGCGCTGCAGGCGGGGACCGCGGTGGCGGCGCCGCAGCCCGAGGAGGGCGTCACCTATGCCGCCAAGATCGAGAAGGCCGAGGCCCGGATCGACTGGAGCCGCGACGCGGCGGCGCTCTCGGCGCATGTGCGCGGGCTCTCGCCCTTTCCCGGCGCCTGGTTCGAACTGGCCGGCGAGCGGATCAAGCTGCTGATGGCGCTGCCCGAGGCGGCCCCGGATGCGGCCCAGGTGGCGCCCGGCACGGTGCTCGACGATCGGCTGCTGGTCGCGACCGGGCAGGGCGGGCTGCGCCTCACCCGGCTGCAACGCGCCGGCCGCGGGCCGCTCGCGGCGGCGGATTTCCTGCGCGGCACCGAGATCCCCGCCGGCACCCGCCTCGGCTGAGGCCCGGCCGGCCGGTTCAGCCGGGCCGGAGGTCCAGCGCGATCAGCGACGACATCGCCAGCAGCGCCACCGCCAGAACCGCGACGGTGACCTTCAGCGACTGCGCCGCGCCCTCCCGCTCGTGCCAGGTCCGCGGCCGCACCCCCTTGGCGAGGAAGGTGAGGATCGCGGCCAGCGTTACCGCCGCCACGTTGATCCCGAGCAGCAGCCCCGCGCCCGCGGCACTGGCCATCGCGCCCGAGGCCAGCGCGATGCCGAGCGCCGCGGCCGGCGGCAGCAGCGCCGCCGAGACCATTACCCCGACCAGCGCGCTCGACAGCCCGGCGGTGCGCGACAGCGCCGCCGCCGCGCCCGAGGCCAGGGCCAGCGCCAGCGCGCCGAGATCGACCTGGGTGCGGCGCGAGAGCTCGCTGCCCTCGATGTCCACCTCGGTGATCAACGGGATCGCCAGCGCCAGCCCCACCGCGATGGCGAGCCCGGCGCAGAGGCTGCGGACGGCGCGCAGCAGCAGCGTGCGGTCGCCCACGGCGGTGGCGAAGGCCAGCGCCAGGCTCGGCCCCAGCAGCGGCGCGATCACCATGGCGCCGATGATCACGGCGAGGTCGTCCTTCACCAGCCCGATCCCGGCGACCACGGTGGAGAGCGCCACCAGCACGATGTAGTCGCGGCTGAGCGCGGCGCCGCGCACCACCGACTGGAACAGCTCCTCCCGCGAGGCGGCGCGCGAATCGGACTCGCGCGCCTCGATCGAGGCCTGCTCGCGCTCCTTCTCCTCCTCGGTATGGGGGGTGACCGCCTCGGTGTCGCTGAGCACGATTCGCCAGCCCTGCTCGGTCTCCAGCGCATCCTGCAGGTCGTCGATCAGCTGCTGCCGGTCGATCTCCCCGGCGAGCAGGCGGATCGAGGCGCGGCTCGAACCGGCGCAGGGGCCGACGATCACCTCGGAGATGCCGGCCTCGCCGGCAATGCGCTCGACATCCTCCCGGCGGCTCTCCGGCGCAATCACCTCGATCCAGCGGAAGGGCATGCGCTCAGGCCCCGGAGCCGGCGGCGGCCTTCAGCGCCTTGATGCCGGCGCGGGCGAGCTCGTCGGCGCGCTCGTTCTGCGGATGCCCGGCATGGCCCTTGACCCATTGCCAGTCGACCACGTGGCGCGCCGCCGCCGCCTCGAGCCGCTGCCAGAGCTCGGCATTGGCCACCGGCTTCTTCGCCGCGGTCTTCCAGCCGTTCCGCTTCCAGCCATGGATCCACTTGGTGATGCCGTTGCGCAGATAGGACGAATCGGTCACCACCGCGATCTCCGAGGGCCGCTCCAGCGCCTCGAGCGCGGCGATCGCCGCCATCATCTCCATGCGGTTGTTGGTGGTCTGCGGCTCGGCGCCGGCGAGCTCGCGGGTCTTGACCAGCTCGTCCCCGCGATGCGCCTCCAGCACCACGCCCCAGCCGCCCGGCCCCGGATTGCCGGAGCAGGCGCCGTCGGTATAGGCGGCGAGACGGATCGGATCGCTCACGATGCGGGGCCGGCAGGCAGCAGCGCGCACATCGCTCAGGCCGGCTCGCGGAGCACCCGCGGCACCTTAAAGGCCACGTTCTCCTCGGCGCTCACCACCCGCTCGATATGGCACTCGAAACGCGCCTCGAAGGCCTCCACTACGCCCTGCACCAGCACCTCCGGCGCGCTCGCCCCGGCGGAGATGCCGACGCTGGCCACGCCCTCGATGGCGCGCCAGTCGATATCCGCCGCGGTCTGTACCAGCATCGCATAGCCGCAGCCGGCGGCGCGGCCGACCTCGACCAGCCGGCGCGAGTTCGAGGAATTCGGCGCGCCCACCACCAGCAGCGCGTCGATATGCGGGGCCATCTCCTTCACCGCCTCCTGGCGGTTGGTGGTGGCATAGCAGATGTCCTCCTTGGTCGGGCCGAGGATCTGCGGGAACCGCGCCACCAGCGCGCGCACGATCTCGGCGGTGTCGTCGACCGAGAGCGTGGTCTGGGTGATGTAGGCGAGGGTCTCCGGATCGCGCGGCTCGAGGCGGGCGACATCCTCCACGGTCTCCACCAGCACCACCTCGCCGACGGGAAGCTGGCCCATGGTGCCGACGGTCTCGGGATGCCCGGCATGGCCGATCATCACGATCTGGCGGCCCCTGGCGGCATGGCGTTCGGCCTCGATATGCACCTTGGAGACCAGCGGGCAGGTGGCATCGACATAGAGCATCTCGCGCCGTGCCGCCTCGGCCGGCACCGCCTTCGGCACACCATGGGCGGAGAAGATCACCGGCCGGTCGTCGGGGCATTCGTCGAGCTCCTCGACGAAGACCGCACCCTTGCTGCGCAGCTCCTCCACCACATGGCGGTTGTGCACGATCTCGTGGCGCACATAGACCGGCGCGCCCCATTTCTTCAGCGCCAGCTCGACGATCTCGATGGCCCGCACGACACCGGCGCAGAAGCCGCGCGGATCGGCGAGATAGAGCGTGAGCGCGGGCTTGCCCCTGGCGGCCGGGGCGTCCGGCGCGGCGGTCTCGGTCTGGCTCATGGGCCTGTCTCCCTCTGCTCCCCGGTCGCCTGGCCGGGCATCTCTGGCAAGGTTTCCGGGATCTGCCCGGCCTCGGCGCCCGCGGTGCCCTGCAGCGCGGCCAGCCGTGCATAGAGCCCGCCGCGCGCGATCAGCGCGTCGTGCGGACCCTGCTCGACCGCGGCGCCCTTTGCAATGACCACGATGTGATCTGCCGCGGCCACGGTTGCAAGGCGGTGCGCGATCACGATCACCGTCCGGTCCCGCACCAGCCGGGCCAGCGCCGCCTGCACCGCCGCTTCTGTCTCGGCGTCGAGGCTGGCGGTGGCCTCGTCGAGCAGCAGGATCGGCGCGTCGCGCAGCATGGCGCGCGCGATGGCGAGGCGCTGGCGCTGGCCGCCGGAGAGCCGCGCCCCGCCCTCGCCGAGCGGCGTGTCATAGCCCTGCGGCAGTTCGGCGATGAAATCATGCGCCTCGGCCGCGCGGGCCGCCGCCTCGACCTCCGCATGGGTCGCGCCCTCGCGGCCCATGGCGATGTTCTCGCCGGCGGTGGCGTCGAAGAGGAAGGTCTCCTGCGTGACCAGCGCGATGCTGGCGCGCAGCGAGGCCATCGAGACGCCGCGGATGTCCTGCCCGTCGATCAGGATGCGCCCGGCATCGGGGTCGTGGAAGCGCTCGATCAGTGCCAGCGCGGTGGACTTGCCGCCGCCCGAGGGGCCGACCAGCGCGGTCACCTTCCGCCCCGGCGCGGTGAAGCTCAGACCGGCGAGCGCCGACCGCTCGCCCTGCGGATAGGCGAAGGCCACGGCCTCGAAACGGAGTTCGCCCGCGCCGACCGCGAGCGCCGGTGCATCCGGCGCCTCGGGCGGGCGGTGGTCGCTGTCGAGCAGCTCGTAGAGGAAGGCCACGCCGGCGAGATGCTGACGCAGCGCGACATGCAGCTGCGCCAGCCGCCGCGCCGGGTCTCCGGCCATCATCAGCGCGGTGAGAAAGGAGAAGAAGGTGCCGACGGCGAGCCCCTCGTGGATCACCCGCCAGCCGCCATAGAGGATCACGCCCGCGGCGGCGAGCCCGGCAGTGGTCTCCATCAGCGGGTTGACCAGCCCCTTGAGCACGGCGATGCGATCGGCCTGCACGCGCACGCCGTCGATCGCCTCGCCCATCCGCGCCGTCATCCGCGGCTCGAGGCCGAAGGCGCGGACCACCGCGCTGCCGGCGAAGGTCTCGTTCATCGCGCCGATGATGCGGGCATAGAGCGTGACCTCGGCACGGGCGATCTTGCGCACCCGCCGGACCAGCGCCGCGACCCCGCCGAGCACCACCGGAAGGCCGACAAGGGCCAGCAGCGTCAGCCGCCAGTCCTGCCAGAGCATGACGCCGAGCAGCACCAGCACGGTCATCAGATCGACCCCGAGCCGGGTTGCCAGCAGCTGCAGCACCTGCCGCGCCGCCATGGCGTTGTGGGTCATCCGGGTGGCGAGATCGCCGGAGGTCTCGGCGCCGCCGCCGCGCGGCATGCCATGCGCCAGGAGGTGGGCATAGACCCGGGCCTGCAGATCCGCCACCACGCGGTTGCCGATGCGCGTGAGCAGCACGGTCTGGCCATACATCGCGGCGCCGCGCACGAGGAAGATCAGCGCCACCCAGCCGGCAACGAGCGTGAGCGCGCCGGCGTTCCGCTCGAAGAAGACGTCGTCGGTCACCTGCTCGACGGTGAGCGCCACGGCGCCGCCCATGGCCGCCACCAGCGCCATCATCGCGAGCGCCGCGGCATAGGACCAGCGATGGGTCCAGGCGCTGTCGGCGACCAGCCGCCAGAGCAGCCCGCCGCGCAGCTCGTCGCGGACGCTCCCGAGCCGGGCGGCGATGGTCTCTCGGAACGGGATCGGCAGCGGCATCGGGGTCACGGTCGCTCTCGCGGCCCTCTGCCGCGGGCCCGGACTATCGCAAAACAGGCGCGCGCGAAAGAGCCGGGCCGCGCCCCCGCGCACCGCAGCGACGGGGGCGCCCACCCGCCCACCCCGCCCCCGCCCCTCCGCCGCGCGAGGGCGCGGCAGCGGGACCGGTCGGCGAACTCAGGCGCCGGGCAGCAGGATCTCCCGGCTCTGGCCGAGATCGCGATGATACTCGGCCTCGTCGTCGCGCGGCGCCTCTTCCGGCGGCGGCGGCATCTCGTGGCTGGCGAAGATCTCCACCAGCCGCTGGCGCGCGCCGGGCAGGGTCTCGTGTCCGAAGGCCGGAAGCATCCAGGTCTCGAGGAAATAGCCGGTGAGCCGCATCGCCTCGCGCACCCCGCCCATGGTCGGCGGCCCCCGGTCGATCAGGAAGGCCGGCAGCGGCAGCAGCCGGTCGGCCCAGGCGGAGCCGGCGCTGCGCGACACCGCCCGCCCGGTTCGCGGGCTGACATAGGCGAGGTCGGAGCGCAGCCCGCTCGCCGCGCAGCGCTCGAGATCGAGCCCGAAACCGAGGGCGGCGAGCAGCGCCAGCTCCCAGCGGGCATAGACCGCCGGCCAGTCGCGCCGGTTCTCGGCCAGCGCATCCGCCAGATCCACCGAGCGGGCATAGAGCGCGGGATCCGGCTCCCGCTCGGCGAGGCTGGTGAGCACCATCGCCGCCATCGCGTTCAGCGCCGCGAGCCGTGCCCGCCCGGCCATGATCGGTGCCGCGCGGCTGCGGATCAGCTCGACGCGGAACATGCCGAGATGCTCCTCGATCCGGGCCCGCCAGTCGAGCTGCAGCGAGGCGCCCGGCTGCAGCGCGGCGGAGAGCTTGACCCCGCCGCCGCCCTGGACCAGACCGGCATGGCGCCCATGGGCCGCCGTCAGCACCTCGATGATCGCGCCCCGCTCGCCATGCCGGCGAACGCTCAGCAGCAAGCCCTCGTCGCGCCACTCCATCGCTCAGTCCTCCAGTCCCGGACGGTCCAGCAGATGCCGCCCCCCCGGATCCTCGATCTCCACGACCCAGAGATCCCGATCATATCCCAGGCGCCGCCGGATCGCATCGTCGATCTCCGGCTCCGGCCGGTTCTCCGGCTCCGCATGCCAGACAAGATGGCCGTCGGGTCCGTAATGTCTGGTGAACAGACTTGCTTTCCCGTTCATGAAGGCGAGCTTCACGAGCACCGCCCCGGCCTGCGGATCGCCCCGATGCGGCAGATAGGCCGGGATGCCCTCGGTGCGGAGCTGCGCGAGATAGGCGCCGATCCAGAACTCGGTGGTGAGCCGGCTCATGGCGCCTCCGCGCCCCCGCGCGCCGCGGGGACGGGGGCGGGGTGGGCGGGTGGGCGCCCCCGTCCGTGCGGCGTGCGGGGGCGCGGGCCGTCCCGGTCAGCCGCCATCGGAATAGTCGAGGCCGATCTCGCGGTAGCGCGCCGGCTCGTCGAGCCAGCCGGGGCGCACCTTGACCTGGATGAAGAGATGCGCCCGCTGCCCGATCAGCTCCGCGATCTCGACCCGCGCCTCGGTGCCGACGGCCTTGACCGTCGCGCCCTTGGCGCCCAGCACGATGCCCTTGTGCCCGTCGCGCGCCACGTAGACCACCTGGTCGATCCGCACCGAGCCGTCCTCGCGCTCCTGCCAGCTCTCGGTCTCCACCGTCAGCTCGTAGGGCAGCTCCTGGTGCAGCCGCAGCATCAGCTTCTCGCGGGTGATCTCGGCGGCGATCAGGCGCAGCGGCATGTCCGCCACCTGGTCCTCCGGGTAGTGCCAGGGCCCTTCCGGCATCCGGCCGCCGAGCCAGCCCCTGAGATCCTCGACCCCGGCGCCGCGGGTGGCGGAGATCAGGAAGGTGGCGGCAAAGTCGCGCCGTTCGTTCAGCGCGGCGGAAAGCGGCAGCAGCGTCTCGTGCGGCACCCGGTCGATCTTGTTGATCGCCAGCGCCACCGGCCGGCCCTCGGGCAGGGTCTCCGGCAGCGCCTCGAGGATCGCATCGACCCCCTCGGTGATGCCGCGATGCGCCTCGACCAGCAGCACCACCGCATCGGCCTCCACAGCACCGGCCCAGGCGGCGGCGACCATCGCCCGGTCGAGCCGACGTCGCGGGCGGAACAGCCCGGGCGTGTCGACGAAGACGATCTGCGCCCCGCCGTCGATCACCACGCCGCGGATCCGCCCGCGGGTGGTCTGCACCTTGTGCGTCACGATCGAGACCTTGGCCCCGACCAGCCGGTTGAGCAGGCTCGACTTGCCGGCATTGGGCTCGCCGATCAGCGCGACGAAGCCGCAGCGGGTCGCACCCCCTTCCGGCCCGGCGCCGGGCACGGTGTCGTCCTCGCCTGTCATGGCTTCTCCTCTCGCAGCGCCGCCAGTAGAGCCTCGGCCGCCGCCTGTTCCGCCGCCTTCTTCGAGGCCGCGGTGCCCTCGGCCCGGGCCCCTGTCTGCAGCGCCGCCTCGACGGTGAAGCGCGGCGCATGGTCGGGCCCGGTGCGGCTGAGCGCGGTATAGACCGGCGGCGCCAGCCCGCGTGCCTGCGCCCATTCCTGCGCCTTGGTCTTGGCGTCCACGGGCGCCGCGCGGACCGCGCGGATCCGCGGCGCCCAGAGCCCGAGCACCGCCTCGCGCGCCGCGGCGAAGCCGCCGTCGAGATAGACCGCCGCGATCACCGCCTCCATGGCATCGGCCAGGATCGCCGCCTTGCGCCGCCCGCCCGACATGCTCTCGGAGCGGCCGAGGCGGATCTCCGGGCCGAGCCCGATCTCCTCGGCGATCTCGGCCAGCGCCTCGCGGCGCACCAGCGCGTTGAGCCGGGGCGCGAGCCCGCCCTCGGCCTCCTTCGGATAGGCCTCGAGCAGCGCCTCGGCGATCACCAGGCCCAGCACCCGGTCGCCGAGGAACTCTAGGCGCTGGTTGTCGGGCCGGGCCGGCGAGCCTGCGGACGGATGGGTGAGCGCGGTCTCGAGCAGCTCGGGATCGGCGAAGCGGTGGCCGATCCGCTCGGCGAAGGCGGTGAGCCCGCGGGCGCCCTGCGGCCGGGCCATCAGCGCCGCGCCCGGCGGGCCGGCACGCTGGCCGCCGCCTCAGTCAATGCTCTTGAAGAACCGGTCGAAGCGCCAGTTCCAGATCTCGTAGAAGGCGCCCTCGGAGGACAGCGCCACCACGTCGGCCCGGCCGATCAGGTTCTCGAAGGGCACCATGCCGACCTCGCCGAACCGGCTGTCCACCGAATTGTCGCGGTTGTCGCCCATGAAGAAGAAATGCCCCTCCGGCACGGTGAAGACCGGCGTGTTGTCGGCCCCGCCGACCGCCAGCCCCTGGGTGCCGCCCACGGTGCCGCGGATGTTGAGGATGCGGTGGCTGCGCCCGCCGGGGAAGGTCTCGACGAACTGCTCCTTGGCGCAGGCGCCGCCGGTGGGCACCGGCCCGTTGACGCAGTTGGGAAAGCGCGGCGGGCTGCCGAGGCGGATGCGCGGTTCGATGAAATCCGCCACCCGCTCGGTGGGCAGCGCCTCGCCGTTGATGTGCAGGATGCCGGCCTTCACCTGGATCCGGTCGCCCGGCAGACCGACGATGCGCTTGACGTAGTCGACGCAGTCGTCCTCGACCGGGCCGGAGCGGACCTGCGCGAGGCGCAGCGCGAAATCGCCGATCTGCTCGAGCGCGCCCTGGCTGCAGGCGTCGCGCTGCGGATGCTTGAACACCACCACATCGCCGCGCTCGGGCTCGCTGCCGAGGATCCGGCCGCCGTCGAACAGCCAGTCCCATTCCGGCGAGAAGGGCAGGGAATAGCGCGAATAGCCATAGGCGAATTTCGAGACGAAGAGATAGTCGCCGATCAGCAGCTCCGGCTTCATCGAGCCGCTCGGAATCGAGAACGGTTGGAACAGGATGGTGCGGAAGGCGCCTGCGATCAGGAGGGCCCAGAAGATCGTCTTGAGCGTGTCGAACACGCCGTCCTTCTTGGTCGCGGTCTTGGCCATGGGGGGCGGCGCTCTCTCTTGGTCTGGGGCTGCGCCTAAGTGGCGAGCGCGGGCCGGGCTGTCAAGGCAGGGGGCGTCAGCGCTGGGAGCCGGCGCTCATGATCGGACGGGCCTCGATCACCACGAAGGCCTGGGCATAGGGGTGGTCGTCGGTGATGGTGAGGTGGACATGGGCGCGGTGGCCGGGGGGCACGAGCCCGGCGAGGCGCTGGGCCGCGCCGCCGGCGAGCTGCATGGTCGGCTGGCCCGAGGGCAGGTTCACCACCCCCATCTCGCGCCAGGCCACCCCCATGCGCAGCCCGGTGCCGAGCGCCTTGGAGCAGGCCTCCTTGGCCGCCCAGCGCTTGGCGTAGGAGGCGGCACGCTCGCGCCGCCGGTCGGATTTCGCCTGCTCGATCTCGGTGAAGACGCGCTGCACGAAGCGGTCGCCCCAGCGCTCCAGCGTGCGCTCGATGCGGCGGATATCCGCAAGGTCCGAGCCGATGCCGATGATCATCCGGGCCTCGCGGTCAGCAGCGCCAGCGCCGCGCTGCCGAAGAGCAGGCCGAAGGCGCCCTCGATCCAGCGCCGCAGGCGGAGGTAGCAGGCCATTGCCGCGCCGGTGGAGAAGAGCCATGCATAGCCGAAGAAGACGAAAACCGAGCCGGCCATCAGCATCAGCCCGATGCTGGCGAGCTCCGCCGCCCCGGCATCGGCGGGCACCGCGACGGCATAGACCGCACCCCAGGAGAAGATCGCCTTGGGATTGGTCAGATGCAGCAGCGTGCCGCCGAGATAGACCCGCCAGAGCCCGCCGCGCGCCATGGCGGCGGGCGGCGGCGTGCCGGGCCGCATCGCCGAGCGCAGCGCTTTCACCGCGAGCCAGAGGATATAGGCGGCGCCGGCAAGGCGCAGCGCCTCCGCCGCCCAGGCATGGGTCAGCATGAGCGCGCCGAGCCCGAGCGCCGCCAGCACGCCCCAGGCTGCCGATCCGGTGACGATCCCGGCCGCCAGCGCCAGTGCCGGCGCCCGCCCGCGGGACATGCCGGTGCTCGCCAGCGCCATGGTCGCCGGGCCGGGGCTGGCGCCGCCGAGCACCCAGGCGAGCAGCAGCAGCGCCAGCTCGGCCCCGCTCACGCCGCGCCCTCGCCGAAGGCGTCGCGGCGCGACTGGTCCATCAGCGCGCGCATCCGCCGGATCGCCGCGTCGAGCCCGGTGAAGATCGCCTCCCCGACGAGGAAATGCCCGATGTTGAGCTCCACCACCTCCGGAAAGGCCGCGACCGGGGAGACGGTGTCGAAGGTCAGCCCGTGCCCGGCATGGACCTCGAGCCCCAGCGAATGCGCGAACCGCGCCATTTCGCGCAGCCGCTCGAGCTCGGTGTCGCGCTCGGCGAAGCGGCCCTCGGCATGGGCGTCGCAATAGGCGCCGGTGTGCAGCTCGATCACCGCCGCGCCGATCCGGTGCGCCGCCTCGATCTGGCGCGCATCCGCCGCGATGAAGATCGAGACGCGGCAGCCCGCCTCGCGCAGCGGCCCGATGAAATGGGCCAGCCGGTTCTCGTCGGCCGCGACCTCGAGCCCGCCCTCGGTGGTGCGCTCCTCGCGCCGCTCGGGCACGATGCAGACGGCGTGCGGCCGGTGGCGCAGCGCGATCGCCTGCATCTCGTCGGTGGCCGCCATCTCGAAGTTGAGCGGGCGCTCGATGGCGGCGATCAGCCGCTCGATATCGGCGTCGGAGATGTGCCGCCGGTCCTCGCGCAGATGCGCGGTGATGCCGTCGGCGCCCGCGCTCTCGGCCAGCCGCGCGGCGCGGACGGGATCGGGCGTGCTGCCGCCGCGGGCATTGCGCACGGTGGCCACGTGGTCGATGTTGACGCCGAGGCGCAGCCGCCCGACGGGCTGGCGCGGGGTGTCGCTGGTCTGGCTCATCGCGGCGCTCCTTCCGGTCGTGTCGTATCGGGACCCGGGACAGGAATAGCGGACCTCTCAGGCGTTGTCGCCCGTTCGGTCATGGGTCTCATAGGCGGAGAGTTCCTCGTCGATGGCCTGGCGGCGCTCGGCGGCGCGGCGCTCGATCCGGCGCTGCCGGCCGGTCTGGTAGGCGGCGACCAGCGGCCCGAGGATCCAGTAGCTCACGAAGGCCGCGACGACGCCGATCATCGCCCCGCCCACGAGATAGGGCAGGAAGACCTCATCGAGGAAGCTGAGGATGCTGGCGGTGTTCTCGGTCTCGAAGCCGAACCAGCCCTTCACTCCGGCCCAGGCGCTCTCGAAGGCCGCACCGAAGGCCTCCATGATCGCCTCGAAATTGGCGCCGCCGCCCTCGCGCCCCATCACCAGCCGGCCGAGCCAGAGCGAGCTCGAGGCAATGGCCGGAAAGCTCAGCGGGTTGCCCACGATGGTGCCGAACAGTGCCGCGACGATGTTGCCGCGCAGCAGCCAGGCGAAGAACGCCGCCACGAAGAAATGCAGCGTGAAGAAAGGCGAGAACGACGCGAAGGCGCCGCAGGCGAAGCCGAGCGCGATGCGGTGCGGCGTGTCGGGCAGGCGTCGCATCCGCTTGCCGATATAGCCGAAACCACGCCAGAACCCCTTCCGCGGATAGAGGAACTCCCGCATGCGTGCCCATCTCGTGGGCTTGTGCCGCCGCTTTAATATCATTGCCTGTGCCTTCTCGTGCCGGGTCGGTCCGGCACGCAGTCCTGTGCGATCATGTCCGAGCCGGGCCGGTCAGTGCCGGCGCGCGCTCCGGAAACTGGCCCTTGGCCATCGACCCGCCGGCCTGCTCCGCCGAAGTGGTGCGGTCGGCATGACTGACATAGTCCTGGGCCCGGAGCGCGGTAAGGATTCCAGAGAGATGTTTCGTGTCCCTGACCTCTAGCGTGATGCTCATCAGAAAGAAATCCGGCTTTCGCGTCGTGATCACCAGATTGTCGATGTTCGCGCCCTGCTCGCCGATCAGCAGGCAGGCCGATCCGAGGGCGCCGGGCTGGTTGGCCAGCGTCAGCGAGATCCGCACGAGATTGGTAGCGAGCGCCGCCGCCTCGGGGTCCCAGCCGAGATCCTGCCAGCGCTCCAGCGCATCCTCGTAATCCGCCAGATGCGGGCAGGAAATCGCGTGCACCTCGACCCCGCCGCGCCGCGTCAGCCCCATCACCCGGTCGCCGGGGATCGGCATGCAGTCCGGGCAGTAGCGCACCGCCTGGCCCCGGCGCAGGCCGCGCAGCCGCATCGATGGCAGCTGCGGCGAGACCTCGGTTTCCTGCGAGATCGGCTGGTCGGGATAGACCGCCGCGACGACATGGCGCGCCCCGATCTCGCCGCGGGCGATCGCCGAGAGCATGCCGTCGACCGAGGGGAAGGTGAGCGCCGTGGCGGCCGCGGCCAGCGTCTTCGGCCCGGCCTCGCGGCCGGCGCGGGCGAAGGCCTGCTGCGCGAGGTCGCGGCCGAGGGCGATCTGCTCCACCCGGAGCTGCTCGCGCAGCGCCCGGCGGATCGCCGACTTGGCGCGGCCGGTGCTCACCATGTCGATCCAGTGGCGCGAGGGCTTCTGGCCCTCGGCGGTGATGATCTCCACCTGCTGGCCGTTGCGCAGCCGGGTCCAGAGCGGCACCCGGTGGCCGTCGACCAGCGCACCGGCGCAGTGGTCGCCCACGCGGGTGTGGATCTCGTAGGCGAAGTCGATCGGCGTCGCGCCGCGCGGCAGGCCCACCACGTCGCCCTGCGGCGTGAAGCAGAAGACCTGGTCGGTGAACATGTCGAGCTTCACATGCTCGAGGAACTCCGCCGGCGCGTCGCCCTTCTCGAGCCGGGCCACGAGGTCGCGCAGCCACGAGAACGGATCGACCGCGAAGCGGTTCGAGACCTGCTCGCCGTTCTTGTAGGACCAGTGCGCCGCCACGCCGCTCTCGGCCACGTCATGCATCTCGCGGGTGCGGATCTGCACCTCGACGCGCATCGCCCGGGCGCCATAGACGGTGGTGTGGATCGAGCGGTAGCCGTTGGCCTTGGGGCCCGAGATATAGTCCTTGAAGCGCTCCGGCACCGCGCGCCAGCGGCGGTGGATCGCGCCCAGCGCGCCGTAGCAGTCCTCCTCGGTCTCGCAGAGCACGCGGAAACCGTAGATGTCGGAGAGCTGGGAGAAGGCGGTCTGCTTCTCCTCCATCTTGCGCCAGACCGAATAGGGCCGCTTCTCGCGCCCCTGCACCTCGGCCTTCAGCCCGGCGGCGGCCAGCGTCTCGGCGATCTCGGCGCTGATCTGCGGAACCAGGTCGCCGGTCTCGCGGCGCAGCTTGATGAAGCGGCGCAGGATCGAGGTGCGGCCCTCGGGGTTCAGCGCGCCGAAGGCGAGATCCTCGAGCTGCTCGCGCATGTTCTGCATGCCCATGCGGCCGGCGAGCGGGGCATAGATCTCCATCGTCTCGCGGGCGATGCGGGCCTTCTTCTCCGGCTTCAGATGCTCGATGGTGCGCATGTTGTGCAGCCGGTCGGCGAGCTTGACCAGCAGCACCCGCACATCCTTGGCCATGGCGAGCAGCAGCTTGCGGAAATTCTCCGCCTGGGCGCTCTCGGCGGAGGAGAGCTCGAGCTTGGTGAGCTTGGTGACGCCGGACACCAGCCCGGCGATCTCGGCGCCGAAGAGCTCGGTGATCTCGTCCTCGGTGGCGTCGGTGTCCTCGACCGTGTCGTGCAGCAGCGCGGTGACGATGGTCGCGTCGTCGAGCCGGAACTCGGTGAGGATCCAGGCGACCTCGAGCGGATGCCCGGTGAAATAGGGCTCGCCGCTGGCGCGGGTCTGGCCGCCATGGGCCCGCGCGCCGAACACATAGGCGCGCAGGAGCAGGTTCACATCCGTGTTGGGGTTGTAATCCCGGACGCGGTCGACGAGTTCGTAGGCCCGGATCACGGCATCTTCCGCCGCGGCCCGAGGGTCGCGGCCCCCTCGTTACTTGCCCTGCTCGGCCATCAGGGCCCGGAGCAGCTTCTCCTCGTCGAGCTCGTCGGATTCCGGCTGCGCATCGCTGTCGGGGCCGGGGCCCATCAGCGCGGCCATGTTGTCCTCTTCGGGCTCGTCCACCTCGATATGGCGCTGGTGGCTCTCGATGGCGTCCTCGAGCAGCTCGTCGGGCACGACGGTCTTCTCGGCGATCTCGCGCAGCGCGACGACGGGGTTCTTGTCGTTCTCGCGCTCCACCGTGATCGGTGCGCCAGCGGCGATCACCCGCGCCCGATGGGCGGCGAGCATCACCAGATCGAATCGATTCGGTACCTTGTCGACGCAATCCTCGACCGTCACGCGGGCCATGGGCAGCATCCTTCCGTTTTTGGAGATCAGCCTCGTTATCTATGGGAGAGACGGGGATTTGGCAAGATGCGGCACATGCTGTCTCATTCCTGCAACCCCTGCGGGGCCAGCTTCGGTTAGACAGTGTCAGGGCATTCCCTTATGATATACACAGATTCGGAGTGAGTGGTGCAAATGCGTATTTCGCCTGTGTTCAAATCCGTGGTCGAGCCTTGTCTCGAGCGGGTGGCTGTGATCGAGGTGCTCCATACCGAGCGCCACGAGGGGCGTGAGTTCGTCATTTCGCACCTCCTGCGGCGCAACATCTTCACGGACTTCGACCGGCGCCTGTCGCGCCACCTGGCCGCCGTCCGCGGCGCAGGCTTCCCCTCGGTCTCCGTCTCGGCCCGCGTGCGCGAGCGCAACGACCGCCACGGCTGGCAACCCTGCGCCCCGGCGGACCATGCCTCCGTGCCCCATGCGCTGGCGGCGATCGCGCGCCGCGCGGTCGGCGAGACCGGTTCGGCGAACCTCCGGCTGCATTATCACGGGCTTGGCGAGCAGGAGCGCGAGGGGCAGGGCCTGCGCCGCGCCATCGAGACCGAGGATGTCGATATCCTGGAGGCCGCGCTCGAAGGTTGCCAGCAGGTCGGCGATTTCGCCTTCATGGAGGTGACCGGGGATTTCGACCTGATCATGGTCAAACCGCCGGAGCCGTCGCTGCAGCCCATCGTGATGGACCTCTTCAACCGCCGGCTGACCATGCCGCCGGTGCCCGGGCTGACCAACGAGCACGCCTCGATGCCGCTCTTCGATTTCCAGCGGGTGGTCTCCGAGAATGCCGCCGCGCGCACCTACATGGCGGCGTTGCGGCACATGCTGGTGGCGCAGAAGGAGCGGGCGGTGCTCGAGTTCCGCGCCGCGGCCGAGCAGCGGATCCTCGATTTCGAGCATGCGCTGCGCGGGCGCAACCTCGAGAGCTTCCGCCTCGATGCGGTGATATCGCTGGTCACCCGGCTGAAGGCGGGGCTTGGCGACAGCCTCGCCGGGCTTTCGGAGGATGCCCAGATCACCGCCTTCGACTGGGCCGAGGCGATCGAGAACGGCGGGTTCCGCGCCGAGCCGTCGCGGCCGGAGCACGAACCGCTGCCCTGGCCGGGCCGCGTGCGCCCTAGGGGCGCGGCCGCCGGTGCCGCCGCCTTCTGAGCCCCGGCTCAGAGGGGGCGGATGGCGGCCCGCGTCTCGGCGGGCAGGGCGTCGCGCATCTCCCTGACGGTGCGGCCGAGCACGGGGTGGCGCCAGTCCGGCGCGATCTCGGCGAGCGGCACCAGAACGAAGCCCCGTTCGTGCAGGCGCGGATGCGGCAGGATCAGCCGGTCCGGCGTGCGCTGCGCGGCCTCCTCCGGCGCAAGAGCCATCCAGGCGGCCTGAGTCTCCGGGTCGGGCAGGATCGCGTCGCCGGCCGAGAGCAGGTCGAGGTCGCAGGCCCTCGGTGCCCAGCGCGCCGGGCGCTCCCGGCCCAGCACCGTTTCGATGGCATGCAGCCTTGCCAGCAGCGCCCCGGGCTCTAGGTCTGTCCGCAGCGCGGCCGCACCGTTCACGAAGTCCGGTCCGGAGCCCGCGGGATAGGCAGGGGTTGAGTACCAGCGCGAGACCACCATCACCTCGACAACTGACTCGTTTGCAAGTTGAACGAGCGCATGCCGGAGTGTATTGACGGGCGATTTGTCTCGAATTGAGAGGTTGCTCCCAAGCGCAATGTGATAATTCTGTCGGAGTGTGTGCGTCATGTTGCTGTCATCTGGGTTGGCAAAGCGGTATTTTGAGGGTATCGCACGCGTCACGGAATCTCGTGGTCGGTGCTTGGCATGCCGAGTGCGGCAGATAGATCCTGTCAGAACAGGGAGACGAGGGTTAGATGTTTTATCGTGACGAACGACTGGCGCTTTTTATCGATGGCTCGAATTTATACGCTGCGACGAAAGCGCTTGGCTTCGACATCGATTATAAACTCCTTAGATCGGAGTTTATGCGGCGCGGCAAGATGGTCCGTGCCTTCTATTACACGGCGCTGATCGAGAACGAAGAATACTCGCCCATCCGGCCGCTGGTGGATTGGCTCGACTATAACGGCTTTACGCTCGTGACGAAGCCGGCCAAGGAATTCACCGATTCCACCGGCCGCCGCAAGGTCAAGGGCAACATGGATATCGAGCTCTCCATCGATGCGATGGAGATGGCCGACCATGTCGATCACATCGTCCTGTTTTCCGGCGACGGCGATTTCAGGCCGCTGGTCGGAGCGATTCAGCGCAAGGGCGTGCGGGTCTCGGTGGTCTCCACGATCCGCTCGCAGCCGCCGATGATCGCCGATGATCTGCGCCGGCAGGCGGACAACTTCATCGAGCTCGACGAGCTGCGCGAGGTCATCGGCCGTCCGCCGCGCCCTCAGGTCCGCGATTCGGGCGGTGACGAGCCCCGCACCGCGGCCAACGGCGACAGCTGATCGCCGCGGGCTGCGAACCGCCTTCAGGCTGCCAGGCATGCCCTCGCCTGGCGGCCTTCAGGCACGAGAACGCCCTGGCCCATCCCGACTGGTTCAACGCGCCGGTGCCGAGCTTCGGCGACCCCGGCGCGCGCCTGCTGGTGGTGGGGCTGGCGCCCGGGCGCCGCGGCGCGAACCGCACCGGGCGGGTCTTCACCGGCGACGGGTCCGGGGTGCTGCTCTTCGCCGCGCTTGCGCGCCACGGTCTTTCCACGGGGCGCTATGGCGGCGACGCGGATGACGGGCTGCGCCTCTGCGGCTGCATGATCACCAATGCCGTGCGCTGCCTGCCGCCCGGAAACCGCCCCGCCGCCGCCGAGATCGCGGCCTGCCGCGGCCATCTCGCCGCACGGATCCGCGCGCTGCCGGAGCTCGCGGCGATCCTGACCCTCGGCCGCGTGGCGCATGACAGCACGCTCCGGGCGCTCGGCGCGGCGCCGGCCGCGCTGCCCTTCGCGCATGGCGCCGAGGGGCGGCTCGGCACGGTGACGGTGTTTGCCAGCTATCACTGCTCGCGCTACAACGTGAACACGCGCCGGCTCACGCCGGAGATGTTCGATGCGCTGTTCCTGCGCATCCGCGATGCGCTGGCCGGCTAGGCGCGCAGGCATACGACATCGACCGCATGTGTGGCATACTGGCGATGAATTTTCGCCAGGCCCCGCGCCAACCCGATAGAGAGGCTCCGATGCTCATTATTCCCACGCTCCAGCTGCTCGACGGCAACTGTGTCACGCTGACCAGGGGGAACATCACCGAGCCGGAGGTCTGGCATGGCGATCCGGTGGAGCGGGCGCTCGGCCTCGTCGAGCAGGGCGCCGAGAGGCTGCATGTCACCGATCTCGGCGGCGTGACCGGCGGCGAGCGGCACACCGAGATCATGCAGGCGATCATCCGCCAGGCCGGCGTGCCGGTCCAGGTCTCGGGCGGCATGCGCAGCGACGAGACCGTGGGCTTCTGGCGCGAGGCCGGGGCGGCGCGAATCGTCTTCGGCTCCACCGCCATCACCGATCCCGACTGGGTGAAGCGCTGGGCCAAGACGGTGCCGGACTATTTCATCGTGTCGGTCGATGTCTATCAGGGCCATGTGATGAATTCCGGCTGGGGCACGCCCTCGATGTTCACGCCCATAGACTTCGTGCACAGCTTCGACGGCACCCCGCTCGCCGCGCTCATCATCACCGATATCGACCGGGACATCGACCTGCCGGATGCCAGCTTCGCGCTCACCGCCAAGCTGGCCGAGGAGACCCGCATCCCGATCATCTCCTCGGGCCTGGTGAAGCAGGTCGACGACATCTCGACGCTCCGCTACATGCCGAACATCGCCGGCGCCATGATCGGCCGCGCGCTGTTCGACCGCAGCGTGGAGCTGAAGCAGGCGCTGGCGATCGCCAGGCCCGAGCCCGGGCGGACCGCCGAATTCATCTGAGGCGCATCGCGCTGCCCTGGCCGGCTTGCAGGTGCGGCCGAGGAGGGGTAGAGGACGGGCTCACAGCCCGCCGTGCCCCAGCCGCACCCTGCCGAGGAAGCCATGACCGCCGAGACCAAACCGCGCCTCGTGATGAAGTTCGGCGGCACCTCGGTTGCCGATCTGGATCGCATCCGGAACGCCGCGGTGAAGGTGAAACGCGAGGTCGACCGCGGCTATGACGTGACCGTCGTCGTCTCGGCGATGTCCGGGCGCACCAACGAGCTCGTCGGCTGGGTCCGCGAAGCGGCGCGGCCCGCCGATGCCGATCATGCCGGGCTCTATGATGCGCGGGAATACGACGCCGTGGTCGCCAGCGGCGAGCAGGTGACCTCCGGGCTGATGGCGCTGGTGCTGCAGGAGATGGGCGTGCCGGCGCGCTCCTGGCAGGGCTGGCAGATCCCGATCCGCACCTCCGGCCTGCATGGCGCGGCGCGCATCGAGGCGATCGAGACCGAGGCGATGGTGCGGAAGTTCGGCGAGGGGCTGCATGCGGTCGTCGCCGGCTTCCAGGGCATCGGGCCGGACGGGCGCATCGCCACGCTGGGCCGCGGCGGCTCCGACACCACGGCGGTGGCGCTGGCGGCCGCGCTCGGCGCCGAGCGCTGCGACATCTACACCGATGTCGATGGCGTCTATACCACCGATCCGCGCATCGAGCGCCGGGCCCGCAAGCTCGAGCGCATCGCCTATGAGGAGATGCTCGAGCTGGCATCGCTGGGCGCCAAGGTGCTGCAAACCCGCTCGGTCGAGCTTGCCATGCGCTACAAGGTGCGGCTCATGGTGCTGTCGAGCTTCGAGGACCTGCCTGGCACGCTCGTCTGCGACGAGGAGGAGATCATGGAGCAGAACGTGGTGAGCGGCGTCGCCTTTTCCCGCGACGAGGCGAAGCTGACCCTTGTGAAGGTGAACGACCAGCCCGGCGTGGCGGCGCGGATCTTCGGCCCGCTTTCCGAGAACGGCGTCAATGTCGACATGATCGTGCAGAACATCGGCACCGATCTGACCGGCGGCGAGGACGGCACCACCGACATGACCTTCTCGGTGGCGCTCTCGGAGGTCGAGCGGGCGCGCGCCGCGCTCGAGGCGGCGCGGGGCGAGATCGGCTACGAGGCGCTGATCGTCGACGACGAGGTCGCCAAGGTGTCCGTCGTCGGCATCGGCATGCGCTCGAATGCTGGCGTGGCCCAGCGCATGTTCGCGGCGCTGGCCGAAGAGGGCATTAACATCAAGGTCATTGCAACCTCCGAGATCAAGGTCAGCGTTCTGATCGATCGCTGGTATCTGGAGCTCGCCGTGCGGGCGCTCCACGAGGCATTCGGCCTCGAGGCGGCTTGACGGCGCCGCGCGGGGCGGCCGGGAACGGCGCGGCCGACCCGCCTGATTGGGAGACGGAGATGTCCACCGACACCGGAGGAGCGCGCGCGCTGCTCAGGACGCTTCGCAATGTGATGGCTGGCTCGGGCGACGGCCAGCAGCGGCTCGACCGTGTGGTGCGGCTCGTGGCCTCCAACATGGTGGCCGAGGTCTGCTCGATCTATCTCAAGCGCGACGAGCGCACGCTCGAGCTCTGCGCCACCGAGGGCCTGAAGGCCGATGCGGTGCACTCCTCGCGGCTGCGCGTCGGGCAGGGCCTGGTCGGTCGCATCGCCGAGCGCGCCAGCCCCTTCGCCACAGACGATGCCCAGAGCGCGCCGGGCTTCCGCTATCTGCCGGAGACCGGCGAGGAGATCTATCGCTCCTTCGTCGGCGTGCCGATCCAGCGGCTAGGCGAGGTGATGGGTGTCCTCGTGGTGCAGAACGCGGCACCGCGGCGCTATTCCGACGAGGAGGTCGAGGCGCTCGAGGTCGTCGCCATGGTGATCGCCGAGATGGCGGAGGCCGGTGCCTTCCTCGGTTCGGACGGCATCGTGGCGCAGGCCGGGCGGCGCACCGGGCCGCTGCTGATCGAGGGCGCCTCGGCGGCCGACGGGCTGGCCGAGGGCGTCGTGCATCTGCACGAGCCGCGGCTGGTGGTGTTCAACCCGGTGGCGGAGGACGTGGAGACCGAGCGCACCCGCCTCGCCCATGCGATCGATGCGCTGCGCGACGATCTCGACCGGCTGATCGAAGACGACGCGCTCGGCCACCAAGGCGAGCCGAAGGACATCCTCGAGACCTATCGGATGTTCGCCAACGACAAGGGCTGGCGCCGCCGGCTCGACCAGGCGATCGACTCGGGCCTCGCCGCGGAGGTCGCGGTGGAGAAGGTGCAGTCGGCGGCGCGCTCGCGGATGGAGCGGGTCTCCGAGCCCTATCTGCGCGAGCGCCTGCACGATCTCGACGACCTGGCGAACCGGCTGCTGCGCTATCTCATCGGCCCGCAGGCCGAGGACACGGTGCCGGCCGGGGCGATCCTGGTGGCGCGCAATGTCGGCCCGGCGGAGGTGCTCGACTATTCCGGGCGGATCCGCGGGCTGGTGCTCGAGGAGGGTGCGCTGTCCTCCCATGCCGCCATCGTGGCGCGGGCGATCAACATCCCGATGATCGTGCAGGCCGAGCGCATCACCCGCGACGCCAATCCCGGCGACCGCATCGTGGTGGACGGCGATGGCGGCCGGGTGCATCTGCGCCCCGAGAGCTCGGTGCTCGACGCCTTCCGCGAGAAGCTGGCGCTGAGCGAGCAGGCCCGCGCGGTCTATCGCGGCCTGACCGACAAGCCCGCCTGCACGCAGGACGGGGCGACCGTCGCGCTCAAGATGAACGCCGGGCTGCTGGCGGACCTGCCCTCGCTCGAGATGTCGGGCGCCGAGGGGGTGGGGCTGTTCCGCACCGAGCTGCAGTTCATGATCCGCGGCACGCTGCCGGGGCGCGAGACGCAGGCCAAGCTCTATGGCCGGATCCTCGATTCCGCCCGGGGCAAGGAGGTGGTGTTCCGCACCCTCGACATCGGCTCCGACAAGATCCTGCCCTATATGCGCCGCGAGAAGGAGCCGAACCCGGCGCTCGGCTGGCGCGCGATCCGCTTCGGGCTCGACCGGCCGCGGCTGTTCCGGATGCAGATCCAGTCGCTGATCCGCGGCGCGGCGGGGCGGCCGCTCTCGATCATGTTCCCGATGGTCGCCGAGGCGCAGGAGTTCTTCGATGCCCGCGACCTCCTGCTCGGCGAGGTCGCACGGCTGGCCGGGCTCGGCCATCCCCGGCCCGAGCGGCTGCGCGTCGGGCTGATGCTGGAGATCCCCTCGGTCGCCTTCGGGCCGGACCGGCTGTTCGAGGAGGCGGATTTCGTCTCCGTCGGCTCCAACGACCTGATGCAGTTCTTCTTTGCGGCCGACCGCGAGAACGAGCGGGTGCGCAAGCGCTACGACCTGCTCAACCTCTCGTTCTTGCGGTTCCTGCGCCAGATCGTCGGGCGCTGCGAGGCGACGGGAACGGCGCTTTCCTTCTGCGGCGAGGGGGCGGGGCGCCCGCTCGAGGCACTCACCCTCGCGGCGATCGGGTTCCGCGAGCTCTCGATGCGCCCGGTGTCCATCGGCCCGGTTAAGCGGGCGCTGCGCAGCGTCGATCTCGGCGAGGTGCTGGCGGCGCTCGACGAGGCGGAGGCGGCCGGGCTGACCTCGGCCCGCAGCGCGCTGTCGCACTGGGCACGGAGCCGCGACCTGCCGCTCTAGGCCGGGCGCGGCGCTTGCTGTTGCGTCATCGGGGCGTCAGGCGCCCTCCTTCCGGTCGGTGTCCTCGCGCCTGCCCATGCCTTCGGTGACGGCGCGATGCCGCCCGGACCACCTCCACGGCCCTGCCGATGGCGCTCTGCGCCTGCTCGCTGATCTCGAGCGTCTCCTCCACCACGCTTTGGCGGCGCCAGTCGCCAACTTGTCGAGCCCGCGCAGTGTGTTCATCGTCTCGTTGGAGAGCATGACGTCGGCGCGCAGTTCCTCCTGGTAGACATCGACCCGGCTTTCCTTGACGTCCTTCCTGAGCGCTGCGGCCATGACGGTATCGAGGCGCTTCGTGTCCACGCCCTCGCGGTACCGCCCCGTGCTCCACTGGCCCTGGCGCTCGGGCATCGACTTCGCGGCCTTGTCGCCGGCCTCGAGCGCCGTCTTCGCCTGGGCGCGGATCCGGCGCATGGCCTTCTCGCCGCTGGCGATCTCGGCGCACACGAGCTTCTAATGCTCTTCATTGGTCTTGTTGTGCGTCTCGAGGGTTTCCGTCTCGATCCGGTCGCATTCTTCCCGCTTCTCGCGCGCCGTGTCCTCGCGGAGCTGCTGCTCCAGCTTCAGGTCCACGGCGCCGCCCTTGGCGCGCTTGGTGGCTTCGCCGTGCAGGCGGTCGATGAGCTTGGCGTACGCCACGCAGAACGCGCGGCTGTGCGTCTGCAGCTTGCCGCATTTGCCGCGTGCCCCGAGCATCGCATCGGCCAGCGTGTCGACACTCCGGATGATGTCGTCCATCCGGTCGGGACCGGCCCTGGACGGATCGTCGCTCGGCGGAACCTTGAGCGACTCGAGAGGATCAAGTGCCCTTGCGACGCCGTAGCCCTTGCAGGAGCCCGATCGGCACTCTCGTCAAAATTTTGTCCTGAAATCTTTCGCTTCTATATCTCCCCAGAACTTGTCGATATTGCCATCGCTCAGCGCCGGGGCCGTCATTGATCCTCCCCAAATACGCGCGCTCGGGCGGATACTGTTCGGGCCGTGCGGATCACTGCAAGCGCCTTGTCGCACCTGTCGCCGCGATTCTTGCCCTGACTGCGGTTTTCCCGCATCTTCGTCCCGGGTCGGCCCGCTTGCGGAAGGGTCGGCGGGGAGCCCCGTGCCTTGGGGCAGTCAGCGAGGTGACGCGATGCCGTTTGGGCCGCCGGTCGGTGCAGGTTCCGGTGCTCAGATGGTGTCAGGCGAGCCTGCTGCGGCGGCGTGTCCGCCGTCGTCGGGGCGCTCCGGCGCGGGGCGGCACGGTGCGCCGCCTGTCCGCCGCGGCTTTCCTCACAGGGGCGCCCGCGCGTGATGCTGGATGCCTATGACTTCTGGGCGGATCGCCTGCCGCGCGCGGATCTGATCGCGATCGACGATTTCTGGCAGCGCTTCGCCGAACTGGGGCCGCGCGTGGAGCGCTATGCCCGTGGGCGGCTGCCCAATATCGACATCCATGCCGAGCTGCAGGCGGCGCTCGGCGGGCTGCGCGACCGGGTGCGCGGCGAGTTCGAGTTTGCCCGCGGCGGCGGGCTCGCGCTGGCGATCACGCCGGAGCTCTTCCACACCCGCCGCCCCCTCGCGCGGGCCTTCCTGCGCCGGGCGCCGGAGCTGCGGGGCTGGGCGATCCGCGATGCCCGCAGCGCCTCGACCGAGATCCCGGACGCGGTGCGCGCGATCCTCCATCGCAGCCGCTCCGAGGCGCTGGCGGTGGAAGAGCTGGTGGCGCGGCGCGGCGCGCATCGGCTGGTCGATCTGGTCGCCCAGGGCTTCGGCGACCATGACTTCATCGCCGACCAGGCCGGGGTGATCTTTGCCGTGCTGCTCGGCGAGCGGGCGGACCAGGACTGGCTCGGCGCCTCCGACGGGCGTCGCTGGCCGATGCTCGGGCTGCGCAACCTCCTGGCCTCGCGCCGGCAGACGCGGAACGACCGCTGGCTCAGCGAGTTCCGGACAACGGCGCGCGCGATCATCGAGGGCTTCGAGGCCGAGCGCCCGGAGAAGCCCTTTGTCGAGGTGCCGATGCGGGTGGAGGACTGCGTCGATTTCCGCCTGCGCCCGGTGGGCGGCGACCCGGCCCGGCGGCACGACGCGATGCAGGTGCAGAGCCGGCATCCGGCGCTGACCGCGGCGCGGCTGGCCGGCGCCCGGATCGCCGGGGTGCGGTTCTCGCGCTTCGGCGAGATCTTCTGCGGGCTCAAGGTGATGCGCACCGGCTCCAGCAGCTTCGCGGAGGTGGCGGACATCGCGACCTTCGGCGCGCGCATCGAGGAGCGGCTGGCCGAGCGCCGATGCGGCGGCGTGATCGGCCGGGCCTCCGGCATCCGGCACGTCTATGTCGATCTCGCGCTCACCGATATCGAGGCGGCCATCGCGGTGCTGCGCCGGGCGCTGGCGGACGAGGGGGTGCTCGGCCCCGCCTGGCTGCTCTTCGACGAGGCCGGGCTCGAGGACCGCTATCTGCCGCTCACGGCCAAGACACCCGAGACACCGCAGGAATGAGCCCCGTTGCCCGTTGCACCGATGACGCGACGGCGCGCTGCCGGCATGGTTGTGCCGCGGCACGGCCGGGCGCTATGTTTTCGGGATGGCGCCGGCTGGCGCCGCAAGGGGAAGAGGGCGAGGCCCATGCCGAGGCTGTCAATCGTTGCCGCCCTGTTCGGCCTGCTTCAGGGCGCGGCCCTGGCGCAGGCGGCGCCGGGCGTGGAGGGCGTGTGGAAGAGCGCGCCGAACGAGCGGGGCCGCTATGTCGAGGTCGAGATCGCGCCCTGCGCGGCGGCGCTCTGCGGGGTGATCGTCGGCACCAACAGCCCGACGCCGGAGAAGGTGATGGGGCGGGCGATGATCCGCGACATGGCCGGCGACGGGCCCGGGCGCTGGCGCGGCGGCACGATCTGGGCGCCGGACGACGACGAGACCTACGATGCCTCGATGGAGCTTCTCGGGCCGGGCCGGCTGCGGGTCTCGGGCTGCATTCCCTTCGGCCTGATGTGCCGGGCCCAGATCTGGACCCGGGTCGAGTGAGATGACATGCGGCTGACCCTCAGATGGCTCTGCGCGGCGATCGCGCTCTGCCTCGCTTCGGCGGCGGGGGCGACCTCGCTCGAACTGCTCGAGCTGCGCCGGATGCTGACGGTGGACGAGCACGCGGAATGGCGCGGCGTCGGCCGGGTCAACATCGCGACCTTCAGCGAGCGCGGCATGTGCACCGGCACGCTGATCGCCGAGGACCTGGTGCTCACCGCCGCGCATTGCGTGATCTCGGCACGCACCGGCAAGCTCTACGAGCCCGGCAACATCCATTTCGTCGCCGGCTGGCGGATGGGCTCGAAGGTGGCCGAGAGCCGGGCCAGCAGCATCGCGATCCATCCGAGCTATCGCCCGCGCCGAGGCGGCGAGGGCACCCGGCGCGGGCTCGACCTGGCGCTGCTGCGGCTGCGCACGCCGATCCCGGCGGAGATCGCGCCGCCCTTCGCCATCGGCCCGCCGCGGCTGGTGCGCCGGCCGCTCACCCTGATCAGCTACCGCCGCGACCGGGCCCATGCGCTGACCCGGCAGGACGGCTGCGACCTGAAGCGCGCGCAGGCCAACCTGCTGCTGCTCGGATGCGACGTCACCTTCGGCGCCTCGGGCTCGCCGGTCTTCGCCTCGGAGAACGGCCAGACCCGGCTGGTCGCGGTGATCTCGGCGATGAGCGAGAGCCGCGGGCAGTCCTTCGCCTGGGCGGTGATGGTCGATCGCTCGGTCTTTGCCGAGGTGCTGGCGCGGCTCGACTGAGGGCTGCGCGAACCTCTTGAAGCCCCGCGGGGGCATTTCCATATCCTTCCGCAGCGGTTGGCCGAATGCGGCGCCGCTGCTGACCGGCCCGCCCGTCAGGGGGGCCATCCATATGGACTATCGCTTCGCAACGGAGGATACCCCATGCGCAATGTCGATCTCACCCCGCTCTACCGTTCCACCATCGGCTTCGACCGTCTGGCCTCGATGCTCGACCAGATCACCAGCCACGATGTGAGCGCGCCCACCTATCCGCCCTACAACATCGAGAAGATGGGCGACGACGCCTACCGCATCTCCCTCGCGGTTGCCGGCTTCGGCGAGTCCGAGCTGAACATCGAGGTGAAGGACGGGCAGCTCGTCGTGACCGCGCA
The DNA here is from genome assembly GCF_030270585.1 of Paralimibaculum aggregatum. Lineage (GTDB taxonomy): Bacteria > Pseudomonadota > Alphaproteobacteria > Rhodobacterales > Rhodobacteraceae > Thermohalobaculum > Thermohalobaculum aggregatum. Next base: position 183,776 of record NZ_BSYI01000001.1, on the reverse strand, counting down.
GAAGCGCGACGTGCCGGCGGAACAGCGCCCGGTCTACCTGCATCGCGGCATCGCCGAGCGCGGCTTCGAGCGGCGCTTCCAGCTCGCCGACCATGTCAAGGTGAAGGGCGCGAGCCTCGAGAACGGCCTGCTCCACATCAACCTCGTGCGCGAGGTGCCCGAGGAGCTGAAGCCGCGGACCATCGCCATCACCACCGGCGATCGGCAGACCCAGACCATCGAGGCCTGATCCCGGCCCGAGGTGAGACCGGCCCGAGGCCGGTTTTGCGAGATCGGCGCCCGCGCTCCCCGCGCGGGCGTTTTTGCGTGGCGCGTTCCGTCAGGCCCCCTCGGCCAGCTCGAAATGCATGCCGTCGCGCTTGCCGAAATGGCCGCCCCAGTAGACCCCGTGCGCATTGGCCAGCGGCACCAGCTCGCGCACCGAGCCGACATGGCTCACCTCCGCCGGATGGGCGCCATAGCCGTTCTGCCGGTTGTTGACGTCGAAGGCGGTGCCGAAGGCGTGGTTGCTGAGATTGCCGACATCGGTGCTGTGCTTGATCCCGTGGCCGCGCCGGCCCGAGGCGCCGCGGATGTAGCGCGGGTTGTAGGCGCCGACATAGGCGATCAGCAGGTGCAGCAGGTCGGCCGCCGCCCAGGCGTCGATCAGCGCGCGGAAGCGCTCGGCCGCGGCGCGGTGCAGCCGCATGCGCCGGGCGCCGTAGGGCGGCAAGCGCTCGAATTCCGGCACCGCGAGGTCGATGATGTTGACCGACTCCCAGTCGCGGGTCTCGCGGTCGCAGGAATCGAGGATCTCGATCTGGTCCGGGTCGGCCCGGAAATCCGCGTGGTTCTGGCGGAAGCGGAAGCAGCCGAAGAGCGCGTTGCGCCGCGCCGCGTCCGGCCGCGAGAGCCCGGCCGGACGGTCCGGCCAGTCCCCCGCGATGGCGTCGTAGTGGTCGTCGTTCACCACGGTGTAGCCGAGATCGGCGGCCATCGCGAGGGTTGCGGTGTCGAACCGCCCGCTACGGCGGATCTCGTACTTGTCCTGGAAGGCGCGCACGGCCGATTCCGTCTTGGCGCCGAACCGGCCGTCGACATGCCCGGTCTGCGGAAATCCCTGGCGCAGTAGAAAGTATTGCAGGCGCTGCACTTCAAGCGGCTGGTTGCGGCCGCCGCGCTTCAGCGGAAAGGGCATTTTCAGCTCCATGAACGGGTGAAATACAGATACCCGAAGTGTACGCCCGCGGGCGGGCCGGGCAAAGCCGGGCGCGGTTCGGGGAATTGAACGACCGTTCACGCATTTTCCTTGACCCGCGGCAGATAACTCTGTCCTATCCGGGTAATGCGCAACAAAGCTGCGCTAGGCGCCCATGATCCGGCAAGAGATCCCGGCGCCCAGGGAGGACGAGATGACGGTCGCAGATCCGCAGGGACTGGCGAATGCCGAGACGTTTCCGGCGCTCCTGATCGCGAATGCGCGGGAGCGCGGGCAGCGCCCGGCCAGCCGCGAGAAGGAATTCGGCATCTGGCAGAGCTGGACCTGGCAGGAGGTCCATGACGAGGCGCGTGCGCTGGCGCTCGGGCTCGTCGCGCTCGGGATGCAGCCGGGCGACCGGATGGCGATCATCGGCTCGAACCGGCCGCGGCTCTACTGGTCGATCGTCGCTTGCCAGATGGCCGGCGGCGTGCCGGTGCCGGTCTACCAGGACGCGGTGGCCGAGGAGATGGCCTTCATCCTCGACCATTGCGAGGCGCGCTTCGCGCTGGCCGAGGACCAGGAGCAGGTCGACAAGGTGCTCTCGATCCAGGAGCGGCTGCCGACCATCACGCATATCCTCTACGAGGACCCGCGCGGGCTGCGCAACTACGACCACTCGACGCTGCACGACTATGCCGAGGTGCAGAAGCTCGGCCGCGCCGCGGAGGCCGAGCAGGGCCCGGCGATGGATGCCCGGATCGCCCGCATGCAGGGCTCGGACACCTGCGTGATGCTCTATACCTCCGGCACCACCGGCAAGCCCAAGGGCGTGGTGCTGAGCCATGACAACATCCTGATCACGGCGCGCGCCGCGGCGGAGTTCGACGGGCTCACCGAGCAGGACTCGATGCTGGCCTATCTGCCGCTGGCCTGGGTGGGCGACTTCATCTTCTCGATGGGGCAGGCCTATGTCTGCGGCTTCTGCGTCGCCTGCCCGGAAAGCGCGGACACCATGCATGCCGATCTGCGCGAGCTCGGGCCGACCTATTTCTTCGCGCCGCCGCGGATCTTCGAGAGCCTGCTGACCATGGTGACGATCCGCATGGAGGATGCCGGCGCGATCAAGCGCTGGCTCTTCGCGCGCTTCATGGCCCATGCCAAGGCGATGGAGGCGAAGCGCCGGGCAGGTAGCCCGCTGACCGGCTGGGAGAACTTCCTGACGCGGCTCGGGGAGATCCTGGTCTATGGCCCGCTGAAGAACGTGCTCGGCATGACCCGGGTGCGCGTGGCCTATACCGCCGGCGAGGCGATCGGGCCGGACCTCTTCGCCTTCTACCGCTCGATCGGGGTGCCGATGAAGCAGCTCTACGGCCAGACCGAGGCAAGCGTCTTCATCACCCAGCACCCGGACGACGCGGTCGATCCCGAGACCGTGGGCGTGCCGACCCCCGGCGTCGAGATCCAGATCCGCGAGGGCGGCGAGGTGTTCTACCGCTCCCCCGGGGTCTTCGTGGAATACTACAAGAACCCCGCCGGCACGCGCGAGACCAAGGACGAGGAAGGCTGGGTCGCCACCGGCGATGCCGGCTTCTTCGACGAGCGCACCGGGCAGCTGCGCATTCTCGACCGCGCCAAGGATGTCGGCAAGCTGGCCGACGGCAAGCTGTTCGCACCGAAATATCTCGAGAACAAGCTGAAGTTCTTTCCGAACATCCTCGAGGCGGTGGTCTTCGGACACGAGCGCGACCGCTGCATGGCGATGGTCAACATCGACCTCTCGGCGGTGGGCAACTGGGCCGAGCGCAACAACATCGCCTATGGCTCCTACCAGGAGCTGAGCCAGCATCCGCGGGTGCTCGAGATGATCGAGGAGCATGTCCGCGACACCAACCGCAGCCTCGCCGAGGACCCGATGCTGAGCCATTGCCAGATCGCCCGCTTCCTCGTGCTGCACAAGGAGCTCGACGCCGACGATGGCGAGCTGACCCGCACCCGCAAGGTGCGCCGGCGCTTCATCTCGGAGAAGTTCGAGGATCTGGTCACCGCGCTCTATTCCGACATGGGCGAGATCACCACCGAGACCGAGGTCACCTATGAGGACGGCCGCAAGGGCGCGATCCGCGCGACCCTGAAGATCCGCGATGCCGAAACCTTCCCGCCCGCACACGCCCGGCCGACGGCGGACCGGGCGGCCTGAGGAGCCGAGCATGAACCATCCCGTGGCGGAGGCCGCAAAGGACGACAGCACCTACGCCGCGGAGGAAGAGGCCCGCGGCCTCGCGCCGCACCGCGTCGGCGAGGTGGTGATGGAGGTCCGCAACATCACGCTGCGCTTCGGCGGGGTGACCGCGATCCGCGACATCTCCTTCGACATCCGCGAGGGCGAGATCCGTGCGATCATCGGGCCGAACGGTGCTGGCAAGTCCTCGATGCTCAACGTGATCAACGGCTTCTATCACCCGCAGGAGGGCGAGATCTGGTTCCGCGGCGCGCGCCGGCGCGGCATGCGCCCGCACCAGATCGCGCGCCAGGGCATCGCCCGCACCTTCCAGAACATCGCGCTCTTCAAGGGCATGACGACGCTCGACAACATCATGACCGGGCGGCTGACCAAGATGAAGCGCGGGCTGGTCTGGCAGGCGCTCTGGGCCGGTCCGGCGGAGGCCGAGGAGATCCGCCACCGCGAGGCGGTGGAGAAGATCATCGACTTCCTCGAGATCCAGCACATCCGCAAGACGCCGGTCGGCCGGCTGCCCTACGGCCTGCAGAAGCGGGTCGAGCTCGGCCGGGCGCTGGCCGCCGAGCCCAAGCTGCTGCTGCTCGACGAGCCGATGGCGGGCATGAACGTCGAGGAGAAGGAGGACATGTGCCGCTTCATCCTCGACGTGAACGACGAGTTCGGCACCACCATCGTGCTGATCGAGCACGACATGGGCGTGGTGATGGACATCGCCGACCGGGTCGTGGTGCTCGACTACGGCGCCAAGATCGCCGACGGCACGCCGGACGAGGTGCGCACCAACCAGAACGTGATCGACGCCTATCTCGGCGTCCCGCATGAGTAGGCTCTGATGGGCGATCTTCTCTTCTTCTTCGAGGTGCTGATCTCGGGTCTGCTGGCCGGGGTGATGTATGCGCTGGTGGCGCTCGGCTTCGTGCTGATCTTCAAGGCCTCCGGCATCTTCAACTTCAGCCAGGGGGTTCTGGCGCTGTTCGCGGCGCTGACGCTGGTGGGCTTCCAGACCGGGCAGATCCCCTTCGCGCACCTGATCAACGCGGTCTGGGGCACCAACATGCACCACTGGTCGGATATCGGCGGCGGGCATGGGCAGGAGGGGCATGGCGGGCTGCCGGACATCGCGGCCATCGCGGCGACGCTGCTGGTGATGATCGGGCTCGCCTGGCTCATCGTGAAGGTGGTGCTGCGCAACCTCGTCAACCAGGAGGGGATCATCCTCTTCATGGCGACCATCGGGCTCGCCTTCGTGCTCGAGGGGGCGGGCGACCTGATGTGGGGCGCCAATGTCAAGGTGCTCGATGTCGGCCTGCCCTCGGGCCCGTCGGACACCATCATCGACGCGACCGGGATGTTCATCGAGAAGATCGAGATCTCGGCCGCGGTGGTGGCGGTGATCCTCGTCGTCGCGCTGACCCTGTTCAGCCAGTACACCAAGATGGGCCGGGCGCTGCGCGCGGTGGCGGACGACCACCAGGCGGCGCTCTCGGTCGGCATCTCGCTCGAGACGATCTGGTGGATCGTCTGGTCGGTCGCCGGCATCGTGGCGCTGGTCGCCGGGATCATGTGGGGCGCCAAGTCGGGCGTGCAGTTCTCGCTGTCGCTGATCGCGCTGAAGGCGCTGCCGGTGCTGATGCTGGGCGGTTTCACCTCGATCCCGGGCGCCATCGTCGGCGGGCTCATCATCGGTGTCGGCGAGAAGCTCTTCGAGTTCTACATCGGCCCGATGATCGGCGGCGCCACCGAGAACTGGTTCGCCTACATGCTCGCCATGGCCTTCCTGCTGTTCCGTCCGCAGGGGCTGTTCGGCGAGAAGATCATCGAGAGGGTGTGATGCATCTCGTCCTATATTTCATTGCGACTTTTATTTTGGTCGTTCACGTGGCCTTTGCTGTTATTCTCGTGGGCGATCATGATATTCCCTATCAATATAGGAAGATCGTGTTTGTATCCCTTGTTTATTCCGGGGTGGTAACGTCTGCATTGATGGCCACTCTGGGCCGGATAGAGCAACACTTGGGCGTTATGGTAGGAATGTTTTCCATCGGTGGAAGCGCGGGTTCATTCGGCGAGGCTGGAGGGACGGCACCGAACTCCGACGCAGTTGTCGATGAAGGTTATATCGACGGGAAGTTCAAGTACCGCACGTTCGCTTCCGGTGAGGTCGTCGTGATGATTGATGGCGCTCCGCGGCGGTTCAGCAATATCGGTGCCGCGATGACCTTCATCCGGACGGAGCAGGCGTGATGACCCATCCCTCCCGGCTCGGCGGCATCAGCATCGACTGCAGGACTGGCGATCTCGCCGGGGCCGCGGGCTTCTGGGCCGGTGCGCTGGGCCGGCAGGCCGCGCCGGGGGGCGAGCGCTATGTCCGCCTCGGGCGGGTCGGCGGGCTCACCGTCGAGGTGCAGGCGGTGGATCATGCGCCGCGGGTGCATCTCGACATCGAGGCGGCGGATGTCGCGGCCGAGGTCGCCCGGCTCGAGGGGCTCGGCGCCGTCCGCCTGCGCGCGGTCGAGGACTGGGTGGTGATGGAGGCGCCGACCGGCCACCGCTTCTGCGTGGTGCCGGCGGAGCCGGAGGGGGAGGGCAGGGCATGACCCACCGTTCGCGCATCGGGGTGATCGTGATCGACTGCCAGACCGAGGATCTCGGGCCGGCCACCGAGTTCTGGGCCGTCGCGCTCGGGGTCTCGGGCAAGGTCGATCCGGACGGGAAATACGCCGTGCTGGCCGACCGCAAGGGCTATCCCAAGGTGCTGCTGCAGGCGGTCGAGCACGAGAGCCGCGTGCATCTCGACATCGAGACCGACGACCGCGAGGCCGAGGCGACGCGGCTCGAGGCGCTGGGCGCAAGGCGCGTCGCCGCGATCAAGGGCTGGATCGTGATGGAGGCGCCCACCGGGCACCGCTTCTGCCTCGTCAAGCCGCAGGGCGACGACTTCCCCGGCGATGCCAGGACATGGGAGGCGTGATCAGCCGATGATGTCGCCGAACCAGGCCCAGACCGCGCCGATGACCGCCACGGCAAGCACCGCCAGCAGCACGGCCGGCGCGACCCCGGCGAAGGCGACCGCCGCGATGGCGAGCCCGGCGATGCCGAAGGCGCCGATCGCCATCACCGAGAGGTCCTCCATCACCGCGAGCACCCCGCCGGCGGCGGCCGCGGCGAGCCCGGCGATGCCGACCGCCGTCTCCAGCGTCTCGTTGACCGAGCCGAGCATCATCAGCACCGCCGCGGCGGCGAGGATGACCACGATCACCAGCGCCCAGACCGCCCGGGCGACCCCGCGGCTCTCGCCGCCGGCGCGCCCGGCGCCGCCCTCCAGCACCCTGGCCTTGGCGGCCTCGTATTCCTCGTCCGAGAGCGTGCCCGCCGCGTGCAGGGCCTCGAGCTTCTCCAGTTCGGCTGCGAGCGACATGCGCGGCCCTCTTCCTGACCTGAAGGATCTGTCCTGATGTTCTATCGCGAGGCCGGCGAATTCAAAACATCCTATGCGGCAGATCACGCGACCTTTCCGATCCGCTTCGATTTCTGGCGGTTCTGGATCATCGTCGCGCTGGCCTTCCTGGTGGTGCCCTTCCTGGTCACCGACTACTGGGAGAAGGCGGTGTTCCTGCCGTTCTTCGTCTATGCGCTGGCGGCGATCGGGCTGAACATCCTCACCGGCTATTGCGGGCAGGTCTCGCTCGGCACCGGCGGCTTCATGGCGGTGGGCGCCTATGGCTGCTACAAGTTCATGACCGGGCTCGACATCAAGTGGGACCGCGAGGTCGACGGGCAGGTGACCGAGGTCGTGCTGATCGACCTGCCGGGGCTCGACATCGTCTCCTCGACCATCCTCGGCGGGCTCTGCGCAGCGCTGGTGGGCGTGCTCTTCGGGCTGCCCTCGCTGCGCATCAAGGGGTTCTACCTCGCGGTGGCGACGCTGGCGGCGCAGTTCTTCCTGGTCTGGCTGTTCAACAAGTGGTCCTGGGCCTACAACCACTCCGCCACCGGGCAGATCACCGCGCCGGAGAGCTTCCTGTTCGGCGTCGCGGTCACCGGGCCGAACGCGCCGCCCTGGGCGACCTACCTGCTCTGCCTCGGCTTCCTCTTCGTCTTCGGCTGGGCCGCGCGCAACCTGGTGCGCGGGCGCACCGGGCGCTCATGGATGGCGATCCGCGACATGGACATCGCCGCCGAGATCATCGGCGTGAACCCGCTGCTGACCAAGCTCTCGGCCTTCGCGGTCAGCTCGTTCTTCATCGGGATGGCCGGGGCGCTCTACTTCGCGGTGTGGCAGGGCGCGGCGGAGCCGACCGAGGCCTTCGGCATCGACCAGTCCTTCGAGGTGCTGTTCATGGTGATCATCGGCGGGCTCGGCTCGATCTTCGGCTCGCTGGTCGGCGCCGCCTTCATCGTGCTGCTGCCGGTGTTCTTCAAGAACCTGATGGTCACCGGCTTCGGCGCCTGGATCGTGGCGGTGCCGCTGGGCATCATCATCGGCGTCGCGCTCGGCGCGCTGGCCTTCCAGCTCGTCGCCTGGGCGCTGCGCCGGATCGCGCCGGGGGCGGCGACCCGGGGCGGGGCGATCGCCGGGCTCGCGGTGGCGGCGGCGGGCTCGATCTATTTCGCGGGCGCGGCCCATTCCGGCCTCGGCTGGCCCACCGACATCGCCGAGCACATGCAGATCATCACCGTCGGCGGGCTCATCATCTTCTTCCTTATCAAGGAGCCCCACGGCATCGCCGCGCTCTGGCGCACCACGAAGGAGCGCCTGCGTCTCTGGCCGTTCCCGCACTGACACAACGATAGATCAACCACTAGGGAGGAGAAGACCATGAAACGATTGCTCGCGGTGGCCCTCGCGGCCGCCATCGCGACCCCGGCGGCGGCAGACCTCGTCTTCCCGTCGCTCAGCTACCGCACCGGGCCATATGCGCCCAACGGCATCCCCTTTGCCGACGGCTATGCGGATTATTTCACGCTGATGAACGAGCGCGACGGCGGCATTGGCGGCGCCACCGCGCGGGTGCTGGAATGCGAGACCGGCTACAACACGACCAAGGGCGTGGAGTGCTACGAGTCGACCAAGGGCGAGGGCGCGCTGGTCTACCAGCCGCTTTCCACCGGCATCACCTACCAGCTGATCCCGAAGGCCAGCGCCGACGGCATCCCGCTGCACACCATGGGCTACGGGCGCACCTCGGCGGCCAACGGCAAGATCTTCGAGTGGGTGTTCAACTATCCCGGCACCTACTGGGACGCCGCCTCGATCATCGTGAAGCACATCCTCAACCAGGAGGGCGGCAAGACCCTCGAGGGCCGCACCATCGCGCTGGTCTATCACAACTCCGCCTATGGCAAGGAGCCGATCCGCACGCTCGAGGTGCTGGCCAAGAAGCACGGCTACGACCTGATGCTGCTGCCGGTGGATCATCCCGGGCAGGAGCAGAAGTCGACCTGGCTGCAGATCCGCCGCGCGCAGCCGAGCTATGTCGTGATGTGGGGCTGGGGCGTGATGAACCAGGTGGCGATCCAGGAGGCCGCCTCGATCCGCTTCCCGATGGAGAAGTTCATCGGCGTGTGGTGGTCGGCCTCGGAGAACGACACGCTGCCGGCAGGCCAGGCGGCCGACGGCTACAAGGCGATCGCGATGCACGGCGTGGGCATGGATTTCCCGATCTATGCCGACCTCAAGACCCATGTCTATGACAAGGGCCTCGCCGCCGGCGCCGGCGACCAGCACGGCTCGGTGCTCTACAACCGCGGCATGATGGCGGCGATGCTGGCCGTCGAGGCGGCGAAGAAGGCGCAGGAGATCCACGGGGTCGCCGACATCAACGCGGCGCAGATGCGCGACGGCATGGAGGCGCTCGAGATCACCGATGCGGTGCTCGAGGCCAACGGGCTGCCGGGCTTCATGCCGACCTTCCAGGTGACCTGCGAGAACCATGGTCCTCCGGGCCTCGGCGCGATCCAGCAGTGGGATGCCGACAGCAAGACCTGGTCGCTGATCACCCCGTTCATCGCGGCCGACCGGCAGGTGGTCGACCCGCTGATCGAGGAGGATTCGGCGGCCTATGCCGCCGAGGCCGGCATCTCGCCGCGCTGCAACTGAGCCGATAGAAACCGGGGGTCCGGCCCAGCGGCCGGGCCCCTCCGCGAGGGCGCGGCACGCGGAGCGCATCGCGAAGGGCCGCGGCGGTCATCGCGTTTCGGGCCCCGGCCGCGCGGCAGGCGACGCGTGCGGCGCGCTCCGGGGCCGCCGCTTGCCGCGAGCCGGCCCTGACAGGCGGGCCGGTTCCGTGAAACATCCCGGCGAGCCGGGCCATGCGCCAATCTGAGGAGATCCCCATGGCGGCCAGCGTCAGCCCCGCGACCGAGCCAGAGATCCTGCTCGAGGTCAACAATATCGAGGTGATCTACAACCACGTGATCCTGGTGCTGAAGGGGGTCAGCCTCTCGGTGCCCAAGGGCGGCATCGTGGCGCTGCTCGGCGGCAACGGGGCGGGCAAGACCACCACGCTGAAGGCGATCTCCAGCCTGCTGCAGTCCGAGCGCGGCGAGGTCACCAAGGGCCAGATCCGCTATCGCGGCGAGGCGATCCCGGAGGGCAACCCCGCGGCGCTGGTGAAGCGCGGCGTGATCCAGGTGATGGAGGGCCGGCACTGCTTCGAGCACCTCACCGTCGAGGAGAACCTGCTGACCGGCGCCTATACCCGCCATGACGGGCGCGGCAAGGTGAACCAGGATCTCGAGATGGTCTACAACTACTTCCCGCGGCTGCGGGAGCGGCGCAAGTCCCAGGCCGGCTACACCTCCGGCGGCGAGCAGCAGATGTGCGCCATCGGCCGCGCGCTGATGAGCCGGCCGGAGACGATCCTGCTCGACGAGCCCTCGATGGGCCTCGCGCCGCAGCTCGTGGAGGAGATCTTCGAGATCGTGAAGAGCCTCAACGAGAACGAGGGCGTGAGCTTCCTGCTGGCCGAGCAGAACACCAACGTGGCGCTGCGATATGCCCATTACGGCTATCTGCTGGAGAGCGGCCGCGTGGTGATGGACGGCGACGCCGCGGAGCTGCGCGAGAACCCCGACGTCAAGGAGTTCTATCTCGGCATGGGCGAGGAGGGGCGCAAGTCGTTCCGCGAGGTGCGCTCCTATCGCCGCCGCAAGCGCTGGCTGAGCTGAGCCGGCGGCGCATTCCCCCCTGCATCGAGGGCGCGGCGCCGCGGCGGCGCGGCGAAACCCGGCCGGATTCGTCACGCCCTGCGGCGCCATGCCGGTGCCTGCCCCTTGACCTCGCCCCGAGATGACGGTTGAAGGCGGGTGCGCGAGCCACGAGGAGGAACGGCGCCGATGATGGGCGACAAGGACGAGACCAGGAACCTGATCATCGCGGTGGCGCTGTCGATGCTCGTCATCGTCGGCTGGTACGCGCTGTTCCCGCCACCGGAGCCGGAGCCGCAGCCGGCCGGGCAGGTGACCGCCGGGGGCGCCGGCGCGCCTGCCGGCGTCGATGCCGCGGCCCCCGGCACCGCCGGCGGCCCCGTGGTGCCGCTCGACCGCAGCGCGGCGCTCTCGCGCGCCGAGCGCATCGAGATCGAGACCCCGGCGCTGTCCGGCTCGATCGCGGTGCGCGGCGGCCGGGTCGACGATCTCGACCTTTCGAAATACAAGGTGAGCCTCGAGCCGGATGCGGCGACGGTGACGCTGCTCAACCCGACGCGCTCGCCCAACCCCTATTTCGTCGTCTATGGCTGGCTGCCGGCCGTCGGCACCGCTGCCGGCCCGCTGCCCGGACCGACCACCGACTGGCTGGTCGAGGAGGGCGAGCGCCTCACCCCCGAGAGCCCGGTGACGCTGGCCTGGGACAATGGCGAGGGCCTGATCTTCCGCCGCCGAATCGCGGTGGACGAGGACTACATGTTCACCATGACGCAGTCGGTGGAGAACACCACCGAGGCGGAGGTGGCGCTGGCGCCCTATGCCTATATCGCGCGGCGCGGCGAGCCCGACACCCAGGGCTTCTTCATCCTGCACGAGGGCGCGCTCGGGGTTTTCGACGGCGAGCTCTCCGAGCTCGACTACGACGATCTGCTGGAGATGCCCGTCGACCCGCTGGGCCGCGAGAGCGGCCGCCTGCAGGCGCGCCAGGTCGAGCAGAACGGCTGGCTCGGCTTCACCGACAAGTACTGGATGACGGTGCTCGCCCCGGCCGCCGGCCAGCCCTTCAGCGCGGTCTACCGCGTGCAGAACGGCGCCGGCCGCCCGGAGTTCCGCACCGAGATGCGCCTGCCCGCGGTCAGCGTCGCCCCCGGCACCCGCGGCGAGGTCAGCACCCGGCTCTTCGCCGGCGCCAAGGAGGTCACCACGATCTCCGCCTACGAGGAAGAGCTGAAGATCGACAAGTTCGTCGATTCGGTCGACTGGGGCTGGTTCTATTTCCTCACCAAGCCGTTCTTCTGGATGCTGCACTGGTTCAGCAGCGTGATCGGCAACATGGGCTGGTCGATCATCCTGCTCACCCTCTGCGTCAAGGCGGTGCTGTTCCCGCTGGCCTACAAGTCCTACGTCTCGATGTCGAAGATGAAGGCGCTTCAGCCGCAGATGGAGAAGCTGAAGGAGCGCTGCGGCGACGACAAGCAGCGCATGCAGAAGGAGATGATGGAGCTCTACAAGCGGGAGAAGGTGAACCCGGCCTCGGGCTGCCTGCCGATCCTGTTCCAGATCCCGATCTTCTTCGCGCTCTACAAGGTGCTCTTCGTCACCATCGAGATGCGGCACGCGCCCTTCATCCTCTGGATCAGGGATCTCTCGGCGCCGGACCCCTCGACCTGGATGACGCTGTTCGGCGTCTTTCCCTGGGATATCCCGGCCTTCCTCTCGATCTTCTCGATCGGCGTCTTCCCGATCCTGATGGGCATCACCATGTGGCTGCAGCAGAAGCTGAACCCGGCGCCCACCGATCCGACGCAGCAGATGATCTTCGCCTGGATGCCCTGGGTCTTCATGTTCATGCTCGGCCAGTTCGCCGTGGGCCTGGTGATCTACTGGACCGCGAACAACACGATCACGATCATCCAGCAATACGTGATCATGCGCAGCCAGGGGGTGCAGGTGGATCTGCTCGGCAACATCAAGCAGAGCTTCAAGAAGAAGCGAAAGCAGACGCAGGAGTAGGCCGGGCATGTCCGGCCTGCCCGACCCGGCGGCGCTGTTCCCGCTGCCAGAGGTGCGGTCGGTGGTGCATCTGGCGCCGCTGGCCGAGGGGCGGGAGAATGTCGAGGCCGGCGCCTTCAGCTACTACAGCAGCCCGCGGGAGCCAGAACGCTTCTTCGAGACCCAGGTGCTCTATCACTGGCCCTTCGTGGGCGACCGGCTGGCGATCGGGCGGTTCTGCGCGCTGGCCGAGGGGGTGCGCTTCCTGATGGATGGCGGCAACCACCTGACGGACGGGTTCAGCACCTATCCCTTCGAGATCCATGGCGGCGCCTGGGCCGCGGGCTTCGACGGCAGCCGATACGACCGCCAGCGCGCGGCGAAGCGGCGGGGCGAGACCCGGCTCGGCCACGATGTCTGGCTCGGCCATGGCGCGACGGTGCTGGCCGGCAGCCGCATCGGCTCGGGCGCGGTGATCGGCGCCGGGGCGGTGGTGGCCGGCGAGATCCCGCCCTATGCCGTGGCGGTGGGCAATCCCGCCCGGGTGGTGCGCCGGCGTTTCGACGCGGACACCACGGCGCGGCTGCTCGCGCTCGCCTGGTGGGACTGGCCGGTGGCGCGCATCGCCGCGGCGCTGCCGGCGATCCGCGGGGCCGACATCGCGGCACTCGAGGCCGCAGGAGAGGCGACATGACCGAGACCACCGCGCGGCTCGCCGCGATCCACCGCTTCCCCGTGAAGGGCCTCGGCGAGGAGGTTCTGGAGACGGCGTTGCTGACCCCCGGCCGGCATCTGCCGGACGACCGCCGCTGGGCGCTCGCCCATGCCGGCTCCGCCTTTGATGCCGAGGCCCCCGCCTTCGTCTCGCGGCGCAATTTCGTGCAGACCGCGCACAGCCCCGAGCTCGCCCGCACCGCGCTCCGGCTCTCCGGCACCGAGGTCACGGTCTCGGCGCCGGATGCCGAGCCGCTGAGCGCCGATCTCGGAACCCCGGCCGGCGCCGCCGCCCTCGCCGCCTGGGCCGAGGCGCGATGCGGCCACCGCCAGCCCGGCCCCTACCGGCTCGCCGCGCTGCCCGGCGCCGGGCTGACGGATGTCGCCGATGCCCATGTCTCGATCCTCTCCGACGCCTCGCTGCGGGCGCTGGGGGAGGCCGCCGGCCGCCCGCTCGAGCGCCGGCGCTTCCGCGGCAATCTCTGGATCGACGGCCTCGCCCCCTGGGCGGAGTTCGACCTCGTCGGCCGCGAGATCGCCATCGGCCCGGTGCGCCTGCGCATCACCGAGCGGATCGGCCGCTGCGCCGCCACCACCGCCAGCCCCGCCAGCGGCCAGCGCGACACGCCGGTGCTCGAGATCCTCCGCGAGCGCTGGGGGCACACCGATTTCGGCGTCTATGCGCAGGTTGTCGCCGGCGGCAGCGTCACCCCCGGCGACCGGGTGCTGGCATGAGCGCGGCGCTCTTCTCCATCGACCCGGAGGTCGGGCCGGAGGCGCTCGAGGCCGGCCGCCTGCTCTTCGCCGGGCCCTGCGATTTCGTGAAGGGCGTCGTCGCGCTCGACGGGCTGCCACCGGCGGACCGGCCGGAGGTCTGCTTCGCCGGGCGCTCCAATGTCGGGAAATCCTCGCTGATCAACGCGCTGACCGGGCGGCGCGGGCTGGCGCGGGCCTCGAACACGCCGGGCCGGACGCAGGAGATCAACTATTTCGCGCTCGGCGAGGCGGCCTATCTCGTCGACCTCCCCGGCTATGGCTTCGCCAAGGCGCCGAAGCCGAAGGTCGAGGCCTGGCAGGCGCTGCTCCGGGCCTATCTCGCCGGCCGGGTCTCGCTGCGCCGGGTGTTCCTGCTGATCGACAGCCGCCACGGCGTGAAGCCGGCCGACCACGAGCACATGGAGTTGCTCGACAAGGCCGCCGTGAGCTTCCAGGCGGTGATGACCAAGGCCGACAAGCGCGGCGCCGCCCTCGACCGCACCCTCGAGGCGGTGAAGACCGAGCTCGCCAAGCACCCCGCCGCCTATCCCGAGATCCTCACCACCTCCTCCGAGACGGGGGCGGGCATTGACCGACTGAGGGCAACGATACTATCAATTCTCTAGGAGTTTTCGTTTCCAGATAGGTTGGCGTGCTATGGGGTACGTAATATTTGACAATCGGGTCAATACATTCACGACCGGTTTTAATGTGATTGAGCCGACGCTCCAGCTGAACAATGATGATTTCGTTTTCTATCCCAATGACAGCTGGATCCTTGTGGAGACCGTTGATGATGGCGTTCTTCGGAGAAACGAAACGGTACTTATCTATGAATTTGACAGCTTTTATGGAGATATTGATGTCTCAACAGAAGAAGTTGGGACATATGTCGGCGCTCTAGGTCTGGGTTTTGGATTTGGCTATGATAGCGTGGTTTTGGACGTGGGGTTTGGGTACGATGTATTCACAAATGCCGATGAGTATATAAACTACACACCTTATTTTGATGAGGTCAGGTCCTCGAATGTGGTTTTTTATATAAGCGTGTTCCCGGACACCAATGAGCCGCCAGTTGCCGTGGATGATGTTTTTTATGTCCGAGCTGGGCGGGAAGTCGCGCTCGATGTTCTTGGCAACGACTACGATCCGGATGGCAGTGCGCTCTTCTTGATCAACGCCCTAGGCTCTTCACATGAGGATCTATCGGTAGAGAACGGGAAGGTGGTCTACGAGGCGCCTTCCGGTGGCCTGACAAGTGATTTTTTTGTCTATGGCGTCGAAGATGTCGATGGAGCCTATTCGATCGGCACAGCAATTATTGAGATCTACCCGGAGTCAGCGTTTGGG
The DNA here is from genome assembly GCF_030270585.1 of Paralimibaculum aggregatum. Taxonomy (GTDB): domain Bacteria; phylum Pseudomonadota; class Alphaproteobacteria; order Rhodobacterales; family Rhodobacteraceae; genus Thermohalobaculum; species Thermohalobaculum aggregatum. Next base: position 168,396 of record NZ_BSYI01000001.1, on the reverse strand, counting down.
CTTGGGTTGTCCATCAATGAAGCCCACAGCGTCGCCTATCTCTACGAGGCCGGGTTGAACCGTGACGGGAACATCGACGCCGATGGGCTCAACTTCTGGATCGACGCGCGCGAGAACGGGCTTTCGGAGGCGGCGCTGGCGCAGCGTTTCCTCGACAGTCCGGAATTCGCCGCCGCCTTCGGCGATCCGGACACGCTCTCGGACCGGGGGCTGGTCGAGGTGCTCTATCGCAACGTGCTGAACCGCGACGGCGAAACCGGCGGCATCGATTTCTGGACCGGCGTGCTTGCCCAGCCGGGCTTCGGGCGCGACGACCTGCTGCTCGCCTTCGCCAAGAGCCCGGAAAACCTCGACGGCTCGGCCTTCGTGGAGGATCTCGCCGAGGTCGCGCCGGGGGTCTGGGATTTCCTCGGATAGCGGCGCGCCGGGGCGGCGGGCCGGGCTTCCGCCATGCCCGGGGCGCTGCCGGTTCCATCTGCGGCTTCACCTCCAACAGGGGGCTTCCCATGCCCTGCAGAGGGTAGTAGGTTCACGCTACACCCGGCGGCTGCACGGGGATGCGCATGGCCAAGTTCGGCCATGCGTGATACGACGCGCGGCGGGCTGGACCGGGAGGAGCGGGGCGCGATGGACGAGCTGACGCTGAGCTTTGCCGCCAGGGTGTCGGACCAGGATTTCGACGGCATGCCAGCGGTCTATGGCCATCTCGCCTTCGACCCCGGCGCCGCGCCGGCGGAGATCGACCCGGAGACCCGCGAGGCGGTCTATCCGGTCGCGCCGGAGGATGCCCGGCTGGTGATCGACGGGGTGGAGGTGACGCCCGGCGAGATCGCCATCGTCGTCGGCAACGATTTCGTCTTCAGCCTCGGCAGCATCAGCCTCGTGGTCGATACCGTGGCGGTGATCGCCTCGGGCGAGACCGCGGCCGGGGCCTACGAGATCCGCGTCGGCTACGGGCACCAGACGCTCTCGACGCTGACTGGCAACGCGCTGCCCGAGAGCCTGCCCGCCTTCACCAAGACCCAGGCCTTCGGCACCGCCTTCTTCGCCGAGAGCGTGGCGGCGGCGCCGCTGCGGGCGGAGACCGAGGCCTTCGCGATCTCGGAGGGCGAGATCGGGGCCGGGCTCGCGGAGGCGGAGGCGCGCTTCGTCGCCTATCTCTACGAGGCGGCGCTGGACCGCGACGGCGCGATCGATGCCGAGGGGCTCAATTTCTGGATCGACGCGGCCGAGGCCGGACTGACCCGCACCGAGCTGGCCGAGGCCTTTCTCGCCGCGCCCGAGTTCACCGAGAGCTTCGGCGCCGCCGACGGCCTTTCGGAGACCGAGCTGGTCGACCGGCTCTACGAGAACGTGCTGGACCGCGCGGCCGACGGTCCGGGCCAGGACTTCTGGCGCGAGGCGGCGGCGCAGCCGGGCATCGGCCCGGCCGAGCTGCTGATCGCCTTCGCGACCAGCGAGGAAAACCGTGCCGGCTCTCCGCAGGTGGAGCTGCTGGTGGAGACAGAACCCGGGCTCTGGGCGTTCCTCTGACCCGGGACGAGACAGCCGGCGCCCGGCGCGCCCTGGCCGCAGACATGAGGAGACGGAGATGCAGAGAGACCCGAACTGGAGCGCCGAGCTTGCCGAGCAGGTGCTGGCGGAGATCGCGGCGGACGAAGGCCCGATCACCCCGCTGGTCTTCGTGCCGACCGGGGAGGGCGCACGCGACCTGACCCTGGCCGAGCCCGGCCCCGAGGGCGTGCTGACCGCAGGCAGCGACCTCATCGACTTCATCGAGCTCGAGCTCGACGAGAACGCCGCCTACACCTTCCTGTCGCTCGGGCGCACCACCGAGGGCGTGGCCGAGACGCAGATCTTCATCATCGACGACGAGGGCTATCCGCTGGTCGCGATCGACGGCAACGATCTCGCGGTGGAGCAGGACGGCACCGACACAATCTGGCAGTTCCGCCCCGGCTATACCGGCACCTACTATCTCAGCATCGCCTTCGACAACCCGGAGAACACCGGCGACTACGGCATCGCGGCGCTCGGCAATTTCGGCGAGCTCGACGAGGACACCGGCAACATCGCGCCGGTGGTGGTGGACGACGTGATCGCCACCGAGCGCTTCGTGGCCTCGGTGCTGCCGGTGCTCTCGACGGATTTCGACGAGGATGGCGACCAGCTCGAGGTGATCGAGATCTTCGAGCGCAGCTTCGCCGATTCCGAAGAGACGATCCCGATCCAGGGCTTCGCCGCGGTGGTCGACGGCGAGATCATCTATCGCAGCCCGGGCAGCTTCACCGGCTCCACCACCTTCGGCTACACCGTGAGCGACGGCAATGGCGGCACCGATACCGGCGTCGTGGTGATCGAGGTCTCCGAGGGGCTGCCGGTGGCCGAGGGCGAGGCGACCCGCTCCGAGGCGCAGCGCATCGCCTATCTCTACGAGGCCGGGCTGAACCGCAACGGCAACATCGACACCGAGGGGCTCAACTTCTGGATCGATGCCAATCAGACCTTCACCCTGGTGCAGATCGCCAACTTCTTCATCGAGAGCGACGAGTTCGCGGCCAGCTTCGGTGACCCGGACACCCTCTCCGACGAGGACTTCGTGCGCACGCTCTACGAGAACGTGCTGAACCGCGAGGCCGACCAGGAGGGCTTCGACTTCTGGTTCAACGCCTTCCAGGACCCGGAGATCTTCAACGGCGACCGCGGGCTGCTGCTGCTCGGCTTCACCGACAGCGGCGAGAACCTGATCGGCTCGCCGGAGGTGGCGGAGATCGTCTACACCGATGCCGACAGCGACGGCAGCTTCGAGTGGGTGGTCTGAGCCGACCACCCGTTGCCAAGGTCAGGCGGCGGAGGCGGCATCGGCCCGCGCCGCCTCCCAGGCCAGCATCGAGCGCTTGACGCCGAGCCCCCAGTGATAGCCGCCGAGCCCGCCGTCGCGGCGCATGGCGCGGTGGCAGGGGATCAGGAAGGAGATCGGGTTCCGCCCCACGGCGGTGCCCACCGCCCGCACCGCGCGGGGGTGCCCGATCACGCGGGCGATCTCGGAATAGGTGGTGACCTGCCCCGAGGGGATCGCCATCAGCGCCTCCCACACCTTGATCTGGAACGGCCCGCCCATCGGCGCCAGCGCGATCTCGCCGCGGCCGGAGAAGGCCGCCTCGACCCAGGGGCGGAGCAGCTCCGGCGCCTCGCGGAGCCGCGCCTCGGGCCAGCGCGCGGCCATGTCGGCAAAGCTCGCCTCGGCGCCGGTCTCGGCGGTGAAGGCCAGGCCGCAGAGCCCGTGCTCTGTGCCGAAGGCCAGCGCCGGGCCGAACGGGCTGGCGAAGCTGCCATGGGCGATCTCCAGCCCGGCGCCGCGGCGGGCATAGGTGCCGGGCGTCATCGCCTCCCAGCGCAGGAACAGGTCGTGCAGCCGCGAGGGGCCGGAGAGCCCGGTCTCGTAGGCCGCGTCGAGCAGGGTGAAGCGCTCGGCCAGCAGCCGCTTGGCATGGTCGAGGGTGAGATACTGCAGGTAGCGCTTGGGGCTGACGCCGACCCAGCGGCTGAACATGCGCTGGAAATGCGCCGGGCTGAGGCCGATCGCGGCGGCGACCTCCTCGAGCCCCGGCTGCCGGGTGCGGTGCGCCTCGAGATAGGCCAGCGCCGCGGCGATGAGTTCGTGGGCGAAGGGGTCTCCGCCCGGGATCTCTGGGGCGGTCCCGGTCTGGGCGGCGGTTTCGGGGCGGAGCTGGGTCTCGGCGGTCATCGGATGTCTCCTCGGGATCTCTTGCCCCGAGGATAGGGGTGCGAGGGGCCGCCTCCCACCCGTTTCCTGCGGCCCGGCTTCCGGGGCTGCGCAGGGGGCCGGCGGCCGGCCCCCCGGGGTGCCGCGGCCTCAGCGCCGCCGCGGCTCGTCCATCAGCCCCTTCAGGATCGCCCAGCAGAGCAGCAGCAGCACGATGGTGAAGGGCAGGCCGGTGGAGATCACCGCCGCCTGCAGCGAGGCCAGCCCGCCGCCGATCAGCAGCGCGATCGCCACCGCACCCTCGAAGCAGCACCAGAACACCCGCTGCGGCATCGGCGCATCGACCTTACCGCCGGCGGTGATGGTGTCGATCACCAGCGAGCCCGAATCGGAGGAGGTGACGAAGAACACCACCACCAGCAGGATGCCGATGAAGGAGGTGATCGAGGCCAGCGGCAGTTCCTTCAGCATCTCGAAGAGCTTGAGCTCGAGCGGGGCGTCCTGCACCGCGGTATAGCCGTCGGCGACGAACTGCGTCAGCGCGGTGCCGCCGAACACGCTCATCCAGAGCACGCAGACGAAGGAGGGGATCAGCAGCACGCAGATCACGAACTCGCGCACCGTGCGCCCGCGCGAGACCCGCGCGATGAACATGCCGACGAAGGGCGACCAGGAGATCCACCAGGCCCAGTAGAAGGCGGTCCAGCCCTGGCTGTAGTTGGTGTCCTCGCGGCCGAAGGGCATCGAGAGCGCCGGCAGGTTGGTGAGATAGGCGACGATGCTGTCGCCGAAGATCGCGAAGATCGCCGCCGTGGGGCCGGCGATCAGCACGAAGATCAGCAGCACGAAGGCCATCCCCATGTTGATCTCGGAGAGCACCTTCACGCCGCCGTCGAGCCCGCGCACCACCGAGATCAGCGCGATCGCGGTGATCCCGGTGATCAGCAGCACCTCGGTGGTGGTGCCGACCGGCACGCCGAACAGCAGGTTGAGCCCGGCATTGGCCTGCGTCGCGCCATAGCCCAGCGAGGTGGCGAGGCCGAACAGCGTGGCGAACACCGCCAGCGTGTCGATGATGTGGCCGGTCCAGCCCCAGACCCGGTCGCCGAAGATCGGGTAGAAGGCCGAGCGGATGGTGAGCGGCAGGCCCTTGTTGAAGGTGAACAGCGCCAGCGCCAGCGCCACCACGGCATAGATCGCCCAGGGATGCAGGCCCCAGTGATAGATCGTGGCCGCCATGCCGAGCCGTATCGCCGCCTCCTGATCGCCGGCCGCGGCACCGAGCGGCGCCCAGTCGGTGCGCACGCCGTCGGCGACGGTGGTGCCGCCGAGCGCGCTGGAGAAATGGCTCATCGGCTCGGAGACGCCGTAGAACATCAGCCCGATGCCCATGCCGGCGGCGAACAGCATCGCGAACCAGCCGGGATAGGAATAGTCCGGCGTCGCGTCCTGCCCGCCGAGGCGGACGCTGCCCCAGGGGCTGACGATCAGCATCAGGCAGAAGATGACGAAGATGTTGCCCGCGCCGAGGAAGAACCAGTCGAAGGTGCTGGTCAGCCAGGGGCGCAGGGCGCCGAAGATCGCCTCGGCCTGACCCGGCAGCGCCAGCGCGAAGAACACGAAGGCGATGATGCTGAGGCCCGAGATGGCGAAGACGGGGTTGTGCACATCGAGGCCGAGAGGCCCGATCTGGCCCTGGATGTTGTCCTGGCCGATCTCGTAGTCGGTCTCGATGAGATTGGCCGGCCCCTCGGGCTCGGGTATGCCTTGGGGATCAGCGGTTTCTTCGGTCATCTCCCTCTCCTGATGGCTCGTGTGGATCGGTGGCCGGGCGGATCGGGGGCGGTCCGCGATATGGCGCGGGGTCCCGGCCGGACGGCGCTTGGCGCGACTGACGCGGAGGTCAGGGGCACGGACGATCCTCGCACCCTAACGGCTCAGCCGGTGGCGGCAAGCGCCGTCCGCATGTTTTCCGGCTGCGGCTGCCGGTCCGGCGCGGGGGGCGACCGCGGTGCGGCTTGTCAATCGGGTCCCGCTGTGCCACTCGGGCGGCCATGTCGCGCACGCTCAGCCATGCCGAGATCAAGGAGGCGTTCCGCCGGTTCGCGGAGGTCCGGCCCGAGCCGGAGGGCGAGCTCGTGCACACCAATGCCTATACGCTGCTGGTGGCGGTGGCGCTCTCGGCGCAGGCCACCGACAAGGGCGTCAACAAGGCCACCGCCGGGCTCTTCCCCGTGGCCGACACGCCGGAGAAGATGCTGGCGCTCGGCGAGGCCGGGCTGATCGAGCACATCCGCACCATCGGGCTCTACCGCAACAAGGCGAAGAACGTGATCAGGCTCTCGCGCATCCTCGTCGAGGAGCATGGCGGCGAGGTACCCTCCTCGCGCGCCGCGCTGGCGGCGTTGCCGGGGGTGGGGCGCAAGACGGCGAATGTCGTGCTCAACATGTGGTGGCGCTTGCCGGCGCAGGCGGTCGACACGCATGTCTTCCGGGTGGCGAATCGCACCGGCCTCGCGCCGGGCAAGGACGTGCTGGCGGTCGAGCGCATGCTCGAGGACGTGCTGCCGGCGGAATACGCGCTGCATGCGCATCACTGGCTGATCCTGCACGGACGCTATGTCTGCAAGGCGCGCAAGCCCGATTGCGGCGCCTGCGTGATCCGGGATCTCTGCCAATACGACGAGAAGACCCCCGGAGCGGAGGAGCAGGCGGCATGAGCGAACGGCTCGAGGTGGTGGGCATCGGCAACGCGATCGTCGATGTGCTGGCGCGGGTGGAGGAGGGCTTCCTGGCCCGCCACGAGGTGACCAAGGGGGCGATGACCCTGATCGACGATGCCGCGGCGCGGGCGCTCTATGCCGCGATGCCGCCGAGCCGGGAGATCTCCGGCGGCTCGGCGGCCAACACCATCGCCGGGCTCGCGGCGCTGGGGGCGAAGGTCGGCTATGTCGGCCGGGTGCGCGACGACCAGCTCGGGCGCATCTTCGCCCATGACATCCGCGCCCAGGGGGTGGTCTACGAGGGGCCGCTGGTGCCGGAGGCGGCGGCGAACGGCGCCGAGACCGGGCGCTGCATGGTGCTGGTCACGCCGGACGGCGAGCGCTCGATGAGCACCTATCTCGGCGTCTCCGCGGCGCTGCAGCCGGAGGAGATCGACGCGGCGCTGATGGCGCGGGCCGACTGGCTCTATCTCGAGGGCTATCTCTTCGACCTGCCGGCGGCCAAGGCGGCCTATGCCCGCGCCATCGCGGCGGCAAAGTCCGGCGGCGGGCGCGTCGCCTTCACGGTGTCGGACCCGTTCTGCGTCGCGCGGCACCGCGACGACATGCGGGCGATGATCGCGGCGGATGTGGACCTGCTCTTCGCCAACAAGGCCGAGATCCTGGCGCTCTACGAGACCGAGGATCTCGACGCGGCGGCGGTGGCCGCGGCGCGCGACGTGGAGATGGCGGTGATCACGCTTTCGGGCGAGGGTGCGCTGGTGGTGGCCGGCGATGCGCGGACCGCCGTGCCCGCGGCGCCGACGACGCTGGTCGACACCACCGGCGCGGGCGATCTCTTCGCGGCGGGCTTTCTCGCCGGCCTCGTGCGGGGGCGGAGCCCGCGGGACTGCGCGCGCATGGGCTGCCAGGCGGCGGCGGAGGTGATCGCGCATATCGGCGCGCGGCCGGAGGCGGATCTGCGCGAGCTGATGGCAGCGGCCGGGCTCTGAGCGCGGCAGCCGGCGCCGACAGGCGGGCCCGCCGCCCCGTATCGCCGCGCAGGCAAGGCGGAGGGAGGCTGATGCTGGAGGTCCGTGAGATCGCCAAGGCCTATGCCGGGCCGCAGGGGCCGGTGCCGGTGCTGTCCGGCGTGTCGCTGGCGCTCGGCGCCGGGGAGAGCCTCGCGCTGATGGGCGAATCGGGCTCCGGCAAGAGCACGCTGATGCACATCCTCGCGGGGCTCGAGCCGGCCGATGCGGGCCATGTGCGGCTCGGCGGCGCCGAGATCACCGTGGCCTCCGATGCCGCCCGCGCGGCGCTGCGGCGCGACCGGATCGGCCTCGTCTTCCAGCAGTTCAACCTGATCCCGAGCCTGACGGTGGCGGGCAATCTCGCCTTCCAGGCGCGGCTGGCCGGGCGGCACGACCCGGACTGGCAGGCGATGCTGGCGGAGCGGCTCGGCCTCGCCGGGCTGCTCGAGCGGATGCCCGAGGCGCTCTCCGGCGGGCAGCAGCAGCGGGTCGCGATCGGCCGGGCGCTGGCGGTGCGCCCGGAGCTCCTGCTGGCCGACGAGCCGACCGGCAATCTCGATCCGGAGACCGGCGACCGGGTGCTCGACCTGGCGCTCGAGCTGGTCGCCGAGACCGGCGCGGCCTTCCTCATGGTGACGCACAGCGAACGGCTCGGCGCGCGGCTCGGGCGGCGGCTGACGCTGGCCGAGGGGCGCGTCGCGTGAGCCGGGCCGCGGCGCGCTGGGCGGCGGCGCTCGGGGCGCTGGCCTCGCACTGGCGCCGGCGGCCGCTGCAGGCGGCGGCGGCGCTGCTCGGGCTGGCGCTGGCGACCGCGCTCTGGTCCGGCGTGCAGGCGCTGAACGGCGAGGCCAAGCGGGCCTATGCCGAGGCGGCGGCGGTGCTCGAGGGCGACCGCATCGACCGGCTGGAGCCGGTGGCCGAGGGCCGGCTCGATGTCGCGACCTATGCGGCGCTGCGCCGGGCCGGCTTGGCGGTGAGCCCGGTGATCGAGGGCAGCCTCGGGGTCGGCGGACGCCGGCTGCGGCTGGTCGGCGTCGAGCCGCTGACGCTGCCGCGCTCGGCGCTCGGCGAGGCGCTGCAGGCGGACGGGCCGGACATCGCCGCCTTTACCGGCCCGCCCTGGGCGATGCTGGCAAGCGCCGAAACGCTCGATCGGCTCGGCATCGCCCCCGGCAGCCGCGGCCGCGCCGATGACGGCCGCGCCCTGCCGCCGGCGGTGGCCGCGGACCGTCTCGCGCCGGATCTGCTGCTCACCGACATCGGCGCCGCCGCGGCGCTGCTCGGCCCCGGGCTCACGGCGCTGCTGATCGACCCGGAGGCGCCGGCCTCGCCGGTTCCCTGGCAGGAGATCGCGGGCGACCGGCTGGTGCTGGTGCCGGCAGCGGGCGAAAGCGGGCTCGACGGGTTGACCGGGAGCTTCCATCTCAACCTCACCGCCTTCGGCTTCCTGGCCTTTGCCGTGGGGCTGCTGATCACCCATGCCGCGGTGGGGCTGGCCTTCGAGCAGCGCCTCGGGCTGATCCGCACGCTCCGGGCCTGCGGGGTCTCGGCGCGGGAGGTTGCGGGGCTGCTGCTGGCGGAGCTGGCCCTCGGCGCAGCGCTCGCCGGCGCGCTGGGGCTGGTCGGCGGATGGCTGGTGGCGGGGCTGCTGATGCCCGGCGTCTCGGCAACGCTCTCCGGGCTCTTCGGTGCGCCGGTCTCGGGCGGGCTCAGCCTCGCGCCCGGCTGGTGGGTGCAGGGGCTGGCGATGAGCCTTGCCGGCGCCGCCATCGCGGCCGGGCACACGCTGGCCCGGGCCTATGCGCTGCCGCCGCTCGCCTCGGCCCGGCGGCAGGACTGGGCGGCGAGCGGGCGGCGCACCCGGCGGCTCGAGGCGGCGCTGGGGCTCGCCGCGCTGGCCGCCGGCGCCGCGGTCTGGGGCTTCGGCTCCGGGCTGGTCGCGGGCTTTGCGCTGATGGCGGCGATGATGCTGGCGGCGGTGCTGCTGCTGCCGGCGCTGCTCGCCTGGCTGCTGGCACGGGCGGCGCGGCTGGCGCGCGGGCCGGTGGCGGAATGGGCGGTGGCGGACAGCCGCCAGCAGATCCCCGGGCTGAGCCTCGCGCTGATGGCGCTGCTGCTGGCGCTGGCGGCGAATATCGGCGTCGGCACCATGGTCGAGAGCTTCCGCACCACCTTCGTCGACTGGCTCGAGCGCCGGCTGGTCGCCGATATCTACGTCTCTCCGGCGCGGGCGGAGCAGGAAGCCCCGCTCGGCGCCTGGCTGGCGGCACGGCCCGAGACGGCGGAACTGCTCGGCCTGCGCCGCACCGAGATCCGCCTCGGCGCCGAGCGCCTCGAGCTGATGGGCCGCCCCGCCGCGCCGGCCTATCGCGAGGGCTGGCCGCTGCTCGAGGCCGCCCCCGGCGCCTGGGACCGGCTGGCCGAGGGCACCGGGCTCCTCGTCAGCGAGCAGCTCTCGCGGCGCATGGGACTCGGCCTCGGCGACGCCGTGGTGCTGCCCGCGCCCGGGGGGGCGTGGCCGGTGGCGGTGGTCGGGATCTATGCCGATTATGGCAACCCGCGCGGCGAGGCGACGGTCGGGCTCGCGGCGATGGAGGCGCGCTGGCCCGGCGCCCGCTTCGACGGCTACGGCGTCCGGCTCGTGCCCGGCACCGACACCGGCCCGGTGATGGCGGCGATCGAGGCGGCGTTCGGCCTCGGCCCGGACGAGCTTGTCGACAATGCCGGCGTGCGCCGCTTCTCGCTGCGGGTCTTCGAGCGCACCTTCGCGGTGACGGCGATGCTCAACCTCTTCACCCTCGGAGTGGCCGGGGTGGCGCTGTTCGCGAGCCTGCTGACGCTCTCCGATCTCAGGCTGGCAAGCCTCGCGCCGGTCTGGGCGGCGGGGGTGCCGCGGCGGCGGCTGGCGGCGCTGGAGCTCGGCAAGACGCTGGCGCTGGCGCTGCTGACGGCGGTGCTGGCGATCCCGCTCGGGCTCGGCCTCGCCTGGCTGCTGGTGGCGGTAATCAATGTCGAGGCCTTCGGCTGGCGTCTGCCGCTGCATCTCTTCCCCGGCCAGTGGCTCTGGCTGATCGGGCTGACCGCGGTGACGGCGCTGGCGGCGGCGGCGCTGCCGATGCTGCGGCTGGCCCGGCTGCCGGCGGCGCGGCTCGCCAAGATCTTCGCGGAGGAGCGGTGATGGCGGGCGTGCTGGCCCTTGTTCTCGGCCTCTTGCTGGCGCTCCCGGCGGCGGCGCAGGAGGCCGAGCGCGCCTTCGACCGGATGCGCTCGGGCGGGGCGGGTTTCGCCGAGGTGCTGCCGGAGACGGCGCTCCGCTTCCCGGAGGACCATGGCGCCCATCCCGGCTTCCGCATCGAGTGGTGGTATGTCACCGCCAACCTGCGGGACGCGGAGGGCGCCCCGCTCGGCCTGCAATGGACCCTCTTCCGCTTCGCCACCCGGCCCGGCGGCGCGGCGGATGCGGGCTGGGCGACGCCGCAGATCTGGATGGGCCATGCTGCGGTGACCACGGCCGAGGCGCACCGCGCCGCCGAGCGCCTCGCCCGCGGCGGCATCGGCCAGGCCGGCGTTGCCACCGACCCCTTCGCCGCCTGGATCGACGACTGGGTCTTCGCCCATGCCGGCGCGGGCGGCGCCGGGGCGTTCTCGCCGCTGCGGCTGGCGGCGCGGGGCGAGGGTTTCGCCTATGACGTGACGCTCGCCGCCGAGGGGCCGATGGTGCTGCAGGGCGAGGCGGGCTACTCGGTGAAATCCGCGGTCGGCCAGGCGAGCCACTACGCCAGCCAGCCCTTCTTCGCCGTGGAAGGCTGGGTCGAGGTCGCGGGCACGCGCCGGCAGGTCACCGGCCGCGCCTGGATGGACCGGGAATGGTCGAGCCGCCCGCTCGCCGGGAGCCAGAGCGGCTGGGACTGGTTCTCGCTGCATCTCTCCGGCGGCGAGAAGCTGATGGTGTACCGGCTGCGCGACAGCGCCCGCGGCGACTATGTCACCGGCAACTGGATCGCGCCGGACGGCACCAGCACGCGGCTGGCGCCCGGGGCGGTGCGGCTCGCCCCGCTCGCCCGCGCCGAGGTCGCCGAGGGGCGCGAGATGACGGTGCGCTGGCGCATCGAGATCCCCGCACGCGGGCTGGCGGTGGAGACGCGGCCGCTCAACCCGCGCGCCTGGAACGGGCTCAGCACCGCCTACTGGGAGGGGCCGGTCTTCGTCGAGGGCAGCCATGCCGGCGAGGGCTATCTCGAGATGACCGGCGAGTGAGCGGGCGGCAGGGGCGGCCGAGCCGGGGCGCGCTCCCGCCCGCCCACCCCGCGCGCCCCGGCTCGGCCTTCGCGCTGCCCCGGCGCCGGCGAGGGCGCGCGGCCGGGCTGGTTTCTGGCCCGGTCTGGCGCTATATCGCGGCGATGGACAGGATGACCGAGGGCCCCGGCCTTGCGTTTCGCAAGATGCACGGGGCCGGCAACGATTTCGTGGTGATCGACGCGCGCGGCCGGGCCGATCCGGTGACGCCGGCGCTGGCGCGTGCGCTCGGCGACCGGCACCGGGGTGTCGGCTTCGACCAGCTCGCGGTGCTGGTGGAGGCGGAGGGCGCCGATGCCGGGCTGATCTTCTGGAATGCCGACGGCTCGCGCGCCGCGGCCTGCGGCAACGCCACCCGCTGCGTCGCCGACCTGCTGCTCGGCGAGGGGCGGGGGCCGGAGCTGGTGCTGCATGTCGCGGGCCGCGGCGAGCCGCTGGCCGCGCGGCGCCGGGGCGACGGCGCGGTCGAGGTGGACATGGGCACCGCGGCCACCGACTGGCGGGCGATCCCGCTCGCCCGCGATGCCGACACGCTGGCGCTGCCGCTGCCCGGCGCGCCGGTGGCGGTGAGCATGGGCAACCCGCATGCGGTGCATTTCGTCGAGAGCCTTCCCGCGGTGGCGCTGAAGAGCTGGGGCCCGGCGGTGGAGACCGATCCGCTGTTCCCGGAGCGCACCAACGTGCAGTTCGTCGAGGTGCTGGACCGCGGCCATGTGCGCGCGCGGGTCTGGGAACGGGGCGTCGGCGAGACGCTGGCCTCCGGCTCCTCGGCCTGCGCCATCGCGGTGGCCGGCCACCGCCGCGGGCTGACCGACCGGCGGCTCGCGGTGGACCTTCCCGGCGGCCGGCTCGAGATCGTCTATGGCGAGGACGGGCACTGCCTGCTCTCGGGCCCGGTGGCGCATGTCTTCGAGGGCCGGCTCTCCGCGGCCTGGCTGGCGGCGGCCGCGGCGGCGGAGGCCGCGCCGTGAGCGCGCTCCCGGAGAGCGCCCCCGGCGTGCCGGAATTCGCCACCTTCGGCTGCCGGCTCAACGCCTACGAGTCGGAGGCGATGGCCGAGATGGCCGCGGCCGCCGGGCTGACCGATGCGGTGGTGGTGAACACCTGCGCGGTGACGGCCGAGGCGGTGCGCCAGGCGCGCCAGCAGATCCGCAAGCTCGCCCGGGAAAACCCGGGCCGGCCGGTCATCGTCACCGGCTGCGCGGCGCAGACCGAGCCCGAGACCTTCGCCGCGATGCCCGAGGTCGCCCATGTGCTCGGCAATGCCGAGAAGATGGCGCCGGCCTCCTGGGCGCGGCTGGCCGGGGGTGCGGCCGAGCGGGTCGCGGTCGCCGACATCCAGGCGGTGCGCGAGACCGCGGGCCACCTGATCGACGGCTTCGGCACCCGCGCGCGCGCCTATGTGCAGGTGCAGAACGGCTGCGACCACCGCTGCACCTTCTGCATCATCCCCTATGGCCGCGGGCCCTCGCGTTCGGTGCCCGCCGGCGTGGTGGTGGAGCAGATCCGCCGGCTCGTCGGGCGCGGCTACAACGAGGTGGTGCTGACCGGGGTCGATCTCACCTCCTGGGGCGACGACCTGCCGGGCCGGCCGCCGCTCGGCAACCTCGTGCAGCGGATCCTCAGGCTGGTGCCGGAGCTGCCGCGGCTGCGCATCTCCTCGATCGATTCGATCGAGGCGGACCCGGCGCTGGTCGAGGCGATCGCCGGCGAGCCCCGGCTGATGCCGCATCTGCATCTCTCGCTGCAGGCTGGCGACGACCTGATCCTGAAGCGCATGAAGCGCCGGCACCTGCGGGACGACGCGATCCGCTTCTGCGCCGAGATCCGCGCGGCGCGGCCCGAGGTGGTGTTCGGCGCCGACCTGATCGCGGGCTTTCCCACCGAGACCGAGGCGGCCTTCGAGCGGACCCTCGCGCTGGTCGAGGACTGCGGGCTGACCTGGCTGCACGTCTTTCCCTATTCGGCGCGCAAGGGCACCCCGGCGGCGCGGATGCCGCAGGTGCCGGTGGCCGAGCGCAAGGCCCGGGCGGCACGGCTGCGCGCGGCGGGCGCGCGCGCGGCGGCGGCGCATCTCGCGGCGCAGGCCGGCCGCGAGCACGCGGTGCTGATGGAGAGCGCGCGCCGCGGCCGCACCGCGCAGTTCGCCGAGGTGGTCTTCGCCGAGGACCGTCCGGTGGGCGGGATCGTGCCGGCGCGCATCACCGGCCATGACGGAGGGCGGCTCCGGGCGGCGCCGCTCCCTGCGGCTGCGGCTGCGGCAGCCCGTCCGGAGGCCTGAGACCCGGGCCTCCGGCTCCAGATCATCGGAAAAAGGACGTTTCAATGGCACATACCGATACCGAGACGAACGAGACGCCGGCAGCGGGCAATCCGCCCCCCGGCATCACCCCCGTGGCGGTGATCGACCTGCGCGACCCGCCCGAGGCGGTGCGGCGCAACTGGGGCTGGCTCATGGCGGTCGGCATCGCGCTGATCCTCGGCGGAACCGCGGCGGCGGCGATGCCGATGCTCGCCTCGGTGGCCGCCGAGCTGACCGTGGGCGTGGTGTTCGCCGTGGCCGGCGTCTGCCAGCTCGTCCAGGCGCTGCGCACCGGCGGCTGGTCGGCCAGCGCCTGGTGCCTGATCTCGGCGCTGGCCTATCTCGTGGGCGCGGCGCTGCTGCTGCTCAACCCGCTGGCCGGGCTGATGGCGCTCACGGTGGTGATGGCGGTGGTGTTCCTGTTCGACGGCGGGCTGCGCCTCGCGATGGGGCTGAAGCTGCGGCCCGAGCGCGGCTGGGGCTGGATCACCGCCGGCGGCGTCGGCTCGGTCCTGCTCGGCGCGATCATCGTGCTCGGCCTGCCGGGAAGCTCGCTGACCCTGCTCGGCGTGCTGATCGCGATCTCGCTGATCTTCGAGGGCTGGGGCTTCGTCTTCATCGCCCTCGCCGCGCGCCGCGCCGGGCAGGGCGAGGCCGGCGAGGCCTGAGCCCCTGCCGCCGGCGGTGCCTTTTCACGGCTCCGCCGGCGCGATAGAGAGGGGCGAACCGGTCGGAGAGGCAGATGTCGTTTTTCAAGAAGCTGCGCGAGCGGCTGACACGGAGTTCCTCGAAGCTCGGCGAAGGGCTCGATGCGCTGGTCGAGGAGGGCGCCGAGCCCGAGGCGGCCGCTGCCGAGCCGGCCGCAGCACCCGCCACCGCGAAACCCGCTCCGGCGCCTGCACCAGAGCCCGCTCCGGCACCCGCCCCCGAGGCGCCGCGGCGCGGGCTGCTCGGCCGGGTCTTCGGCGGCGCCCAGGTCACGCGCCGGGTGCTCGACGATGCCATGCTCGAAAGCCTCGAGGAGGTGCTGATCGCCTCCGACATGGGGGTCGATACCGCGCTGAAGATCTCCGCGCGGCTGGCCGAGGAGCGCTTCGGCCAGCGGCTCTCCTCGGAGGAGCTGCGCGCCGCGCTGGCGGCGGAGATCGCCGCGGTGCTCGAGCCGGTGGCGCGCCCGATGCCGCTCGGCGGACAGCGCCCGCAGGTGGTGCTGGTGGTCGGCGTCAACGGCTCCGGCAAGACCACCACCATCGGCAAGCTGGCGAGCCAGTTTCGCGCCGCCGGCAAGTCGGTGGTGATCGCGGCCGGCGACACCTTCCGCGCCGCCGCCGTCGAGCAGCTCCAGATCTGGGGCGAGCGCGCCGGCGTGCCGGTGCTGACCGCGCCGCAGGGCTCCGACCCGGCGAGCCTCGCCTTCGACGCGCTCGGCAGGGCGCAGGCCGAGGCGGCCGACATCCTGATGATCGACACCGCGGGCCGGCTGCAGAACCGCGCCGACCTGATGGAGGAGCTGGCCAAGATCGTCCGCGTGCTGCGCAAGAAGGACCCGACGGCGCCGCACAACACGCTGCTGGTGCTCGATGCCACCACCGGGCAGAACGCGCTCTCCCAGGTCGAGATCTTCCGCAAGATCGCCGATGTGAGCGGCCTCGTGATGACCAAGCTCGACGGCACCGCCAAGGGCGGCGTGCTGGTGGCGCTGGCCGACCGGAACCGCCTGCCGATCCATGCCATCGGGGTGGGCGAGGGGATCGACGACCTTGCCCCCTTCGATCCGGGCGAGTTCGCCGCGGCGCTGACCGGCTCGGCCGGCGAGGCCTGATCCCGTGGGCCGGCGCCTCGCGCTCGCGGTGCTGGCCCTCGGCGCGGCGCTGCTCGCGATCGGCGTGCTGGCGGTGATGCCGGGCGGGCGGGTCTCGGAAGCGCCGCGCTCGATGATGGGCTCGGGCTTCGTGAACGACTGGCCCGACGTCGCGCCCTCCACCTGGTACTGGAGCGATCTGCTCGCGCTGCGCATCGACCGGCCGGCGGAAACGACCGTCGTGATCTGGAACCACGGCACCCAGGCGATGGAGGACGCGCCCTCCTGCATGGGCACCGCCTATTTCCCGCCGCCGGCGGTGATCCGGCTCGAGCGGATAGCGGGGGTGCGGGTCTGGTATCTCTGCACCGGGGCGGACCAGTCGGCGGGGCCGCGCGCCCATTTCGAGGCGCGGGCGGCGGAGATCGCGGCGCTGGCGGCCCGGCTCCGCGCCGCCGGGGTGGCGCCGGAGCGGATCTTCCTCGCCGGGCAGTCGGGCGGGGCAACCGCGGCGGCGCTGGCGCTGGCGGCGGAGCCCGAGGGCTATGGCGGGGCGATGCTCTATGCCATGGCCTGGCAGGGCCGGGGCGAGGGCCTGCGCCGCCGGCTGCGCCGCGGCAGCGCGCATGACGGCTGGGTGCGGGCGGCGCTGGCGGCGCCGGAGCGCTTCCCGGCCCTCCTCGTCGCCTTCGAGGCCGACGAATGGAACGGGCCCGAGCATCTTGCCTTCCTGGCGGAGGCGCATCCCGAGAGCCTGAGCCTCTTCGTCCCCGGCTGCGGTGCCGGCCATGGCGGCGCCTATCAGGGCTGCGCGGTGGCGGCGGTGGCCGCCAAGACCGAGGCCTGGCTGCGCGCGCGGCTGGGGCTGCCGGCGCCGGGCGAGTAGCCCCGAGCGCCCTCAGTCGCCGTCCTTCGGTGCCTTTTCCTGCGGCGCCTGCTCCTGCGGCGCCTTTTCCTGCGGCGCGATCACCGGCGCCAGCCGGGCCAGCAGCGCCAGCACCACCAGCGCAAGGGCGGTGGCCAGTGCCGCGATCTGCAGCAGCCCCATGCCGCAGGCCAGCCCGATGGCACCGGCGAGCCACATCCCCGCCCCGGTGGTGATGCCGCGCACCGCGCCGCGGCTGAACACGATCGAGCCCGCCGCGAGAAAGGCGACGCCGCTGGTCACCGCCTCGATCACCCGGAGCGGATCGGCGGTGACCCGGTCGTCGTCGCCCGGCATCACCATGATCTCGCCGGTCAGCACGGTGAAGAGCGCCGCCGCCAGCGCCACCAGGATATGCGTGCGCAGCCCGGCCGGGCGGGCCGCCCGCTCGCGCTCGAAACCGATCGCCGCGCCGCAGGCCATGGCGGCAAAGAGCCGGAGCGCGACCTCCATCATCCCGTGCGCGCGCAGGTCCGAGCCCGCGACATTGCCGAGCCAGTCCCAACTCGTGCCCATGGTGATTCCGCCCTCGGCCATCGCCGCGATGATCTGCACGCCGTCCTCCTCTCGGTTCGCTGCCGTCGCCGCCCGCATCTTTGGGAGCGGTTCCGCACGAGATATGGCGCGCCGGCGCCGCGGCCAGCGCCGCGCCCGGATCGGGCGGCGGCCGGGCCCCCTTGTGCTCCGGCCCCCGCCGGCGCTACGCCTTGTCTCCCACCTGCCGGAGCGCGAACCCTGACCGACCTCATCCTCAGCATCCAGGGCACCCCCGCCGGTGCCACCGCCGCGACGATTCTGGCGCTGATCTCGGCCGCCGCCCATGCCGCCTTCGGCGCGCTGCAGAAGGGCCGGCACGATCCCTGGCTGGCACGCGCCGCCATCGACCTCTCCTATTGCCTGATGGCGCTGCCCTTCGCGCTCTTCGTGTTCCCGCTGCCCGAGGGCCGGCTCTGGCTCGTGCTCGGCGGCGTGTTCTTCATCCACGCGCTCTACAAGTGG
This sequence comes from Paralimibaculum aggregatum, assembly GCF_030270585.1. Classification (GTDB taxonomy): domain Bacteria; phylum Pseudomonadota; class Alphaproteobacteria; order Rhodobacterales; family Rhodobacteraceae; genus Thermohalobaculum; species Thermohalobaculum aggregatum. Next base: position 150,610 of record NZ_BSYI01000001.1, on the reverse strand, counting down.
CTGATGGCGATGGCCTATTCGCGCGGCGCCTATACCGCGGTCTACCCCGTGGTGCGCGGCACCGGGCCGCTTGGCACGGTGGTGCTGGCCTGGCTCTTCTTCCACGAGAGCTTCCGGCCGCTGCAATGGGCCGGGGTGCTGCTGCTCTCCGGCGGGATCATGGGGCTGGCGCTGGTCAACATCGCGGCGATGGAGCATATCGGCCGGCGCACGCTGCGCGCGGCGCTGCTGATCGCCTTCGCCTCCGGGCTCACGGTCTCGGCCTATACCGCCTATGACGCCTTCGGCATCCGCCTCGCGCCCGACCCCTTCACCTTCCTCGCCTGGTTCTTCGTGATCGACGGGCTGCTGTTCCCGCTGCTGGCGATCCGGTGGTATGCGCGGATGCCCGAGCCGCCGCCGCTGCGGCCGCTGGCGCTGCGCGGCATGATCGGCGGGCTGATCGGTTTCGTCAGCTTCGGCGGGGTGATGCTGGCCACGCGGCTCGACAAGGTGGGCGAGGCGGCGGCGCTGCGCGAGACCTCGGTGATCTTCGCCGCGGTGATCGGCTGGGCGCTGCTCGGCGAGCGCATCGGCTGGGCGCGGGCCGGGCTGATGGGCGCCATCGCCCTCGGCGCGGTGCTGGTCGAGACCGGCTGACCGGCGCGCCGGCGGGCCCGGCAGCGCAGGGCGCGGCACGCCGAGAGATAGGCTGACAACCCGCGCCGCAGGGGTTAGCCTCTCCGCGCCGGAGGACATGACCGGCCAGGCGCAGGGAGAGGCAGGTGCTCGAGGGGCTCGGCAACTGGCTGGCGACCGATCTGGTCCGCGCGATGGGCAACCTCGCCATGCTGGCGCTGGTGGTCGGCATCGCGATGCGCTTCGTCTCCTATCGCCAGTTCGAGGCGGTGTTCGAATGGCTGCGGGCCCGCGTCACCGGCCCGGACCGGCCGGACGAGATCGCCCGTGCCGTGGTCGCCCGCCAGCCGACGCCCTCGGGCGAGCTGGTCGAGGGCACCGGGCTCTGGATCAGCGGGCCGGTGCACCGGCCGGAGCGCTACGAGAGCCGGGTGCGCGGCGCCAGGGTGCTGGCGGTCGGCAATCTCAAGGGCGGCGTCGGCAAGACCACCGTCACCGCCAACCTTGCCGCCTATCTCGCCGGCTGGCTCGAGAAGCCGGTGCTGGTGGTGGATCTCGATTTCCAGGGCTCGCTCTCCTCGCTGGCGGTGCGCGGGGCGGGCTGGCTGCCGACACCGGGGCGCGACAGCCTCGCCACGCGGCTCATCAGCGGCGACGTGGCCGGCGCCAGGCTGATCGGCCAGACCCTGCCCGCCGCCGGGCGGAGCGAGGCCGAGCTGGCCGGGCTGCGCGTGGTGCCGGCCTATTACGAGCTCGCCCAGGCGGAGAACCGGATCACCGTCGAATGGCTGCTCTCCGACCGCACGCTGCCGGGGAACGATGTCCGCTACACGCTGGCCCGGGTGCTGCACGACCCGGCCGTGACCGAGCATTACGGCGCCGTGCTGCTCGACTGTCCGCCCCGGCTGACGGTGGCGCATATCCAGGCGCTGGCGGCGGCGAGCCACCTGCTGATCCCGACGATCTTCGACAAGATGTCGGCCGAGGCGGTGGTGGCCTATGCCTTCGAGGTGGAGAACCTGCGGCGCCGGATCTGCCCGCACCTGGCCTATCTCGGGGTGGTCGGCTCGGTCTGGAACGGCGACCGCAACCTTACCGAGCGCAACATGTATCTCGAGGTGCAGGACCGGCTGCGCCGCCCGCAGATCGAGGGCGGGCTCGGCGGCCGGCTCGAGGTGCTGCCGCAGGAGTGCTTCCTGCGCGATCTGGTGTGGTTCAAGAGCGAGAACATCGCCTATGCGACCCAGCCCTACACGCCGCAGACCGAGAAGGCCTGGGGCCCGGTGGAGGCGCTCGGCGCCCATGTGATCGAGAGGATGGAGCTCGGATGACGGCGGCGGAGCTGGCGGCGCTGCTGCGCGATCTCGGCGCGGCGATCGGAAGCGCGGGGCCCTGGGCGGCGCTCGCGCCGCTGGCCGAGGGGCTGGAGGCGCGCGGCCCGGCGGCGGCGAAGGAGGCCTGCGCCGAGCTTGCCCGGCTTCCCGCGCCGGCCGGCGGAGGCGCGGGCGCGGCGGCGCTGGGCGCCGGGATCGGCGGGCTCGCGGCGGCGCTCGGGCCGCATCTGAAACCGGCGGTGCGGGCCGATCTCCAGGCGCTTGCGCAGGCGCTCGCCGGCCATGGCGCGGCAGATGCGGCGGCGCTGGCCGCGGCCTTTTCCGGCGCCGCAGGTTCCGGCGCCGCGGGCAGGCCCGCCGCGGCCGGCGGGGCAGCCCCTGCGGCGGCGCCCGGCGAGGCGCAGGGCGCCGCCGATCACGTCGCCGCGCTCACCGCGGCGCTCGGCGATCCGGCGGCCTTCCCGCCGGCGCTCGCCGCGCTCGAGGCCGCGTCGGGCCGGGGCGGCGGGCTGAAGGCGGCCGATCTCGCGGCCATCGCCGCGGCGGTGCTCGGCCGCCCGGCGGGCAGGGGACGGGCCGAGGCGCTCGCGGCGCTCCGCAAGGCGCATGACGACCGCCGCGAGGCCCGCGCCCGGGTCGCCGCGCGCAGCGGCCGCTCGGCCGGCTGAGCCCCGCCGCCGGCCGCGGCACGAAGACCGCAGGGGTTGCATGGCGACGGGCTGACAGCGCCGCGCAAACGGAGTATCCCGGCTGCATGAGTTCACAGACCATCAATCCCTGGCTCAAGCTCGCGCTCGAGATCGGGCCGCTCGCCGTCTTCTTCCTGTCGTTCCGCTATGGTGCGGAGATCCTGGCCATGCCCGGGGTCGCCGAGGCGCTTGCGGTGATCACCGGGCCCAAGGTGCTGGCCGGGCAGACCGGGCCGCTCTTCGTCGCCACCGCGACCTTCATGGTGGCGATCGCGGTGTCGCTCACGGTGTCCTGGGTGGCGACCCGCCGGCTGCCGCGGATGGCGGTGGTGACCGGCATCGTCGTCGCGGTGTTCGGCACGCTGACGCTGGTGCTGCAGGACGAGACCTTCATCAAGATGAAGCCGACCGTGGTGAACGGGCTCTTCGCCCTGATCCTCGGCTTCGGGCTGCTGCAGGGGCGGTCCTATCTGAAATACCTGCTCGGGGAGACCATGCCGCTCGACGACCGCGGCTGGATGATCTTCACCTGGCGCTGGGCCGGGTTCTTCGTGCTCCTCGCGGTGCTCAACGAGGTGATCTGGCGCACGCAGTCCGACGCCTTCTGGGTGAGCTTCAAGACCTTCGGCAACCTGCCGCTCACGATCCTCTTCATGGCGCTGCAGTTCCCGCTGCTGAAGCGGCACATGATCGAGGAGGAGGGCACCGACCGGGCCTGATCGTTTCGGATGCGGCCGCCGATGCCGCGCCGATTCGCCGGCCCGCCATGTGCTGCCCCGCCGGCGCCGCTCTGGCCCAACCGCCTGTGGGTGCCGCCGCCGCTGGCCGAGGCCGGGCGCGGCTGCCGCGAACGGGGGGCGCCGGCGTCTCTGCGGCGGCAGCGGTCATCGAGCGCAATCTCACCGGCACAGGGCTCCCGGCGGCGCCGGTGGGCGAGGCGACGAATGGGTCGCCGAGGTGGTCTCCGTCGGCAGGTGCGCCGGGATGCTGGTCTGCCGAGAGCGGCTGCGGGCTGCATGCGTGGTTGGGAGACCTGCCCGCACCCGGCAGGCCGAGGGCCGGCGGCGCACCGGCGGGACGGCCGGCCGATCCTGCTGATCGCCCGCGATGACAGTAGGTGCGCTGGGGCACGGGTCTGCCACGAGGCCGCGGCCTGGAGCGGTGGCGAATCGCTGAGCGTGCTGCCCCCGCCGGAATGACCGGATGCCGGCGGCTGGCGGGACGGCACCCTGCCGGCGCCGGCCCCGCCGTCCCGAACGCCCCGAACGCATCACGCCTCCGCATCGAGCCGGCGCATCGGCCCGGCCCCGGCGGGCAAGGCCGGCGCGCCGGTGGTTTCAGGCGGGGGGCAGGGGGGCGGCGGTCTCGCCCGGCGCCGCGGCGAGCAGCGGGCCGATGCCCCGCCGCGGGCCGCCGATCTCGCCGGCCACCAGCGCTGCCAGCACCGTCGGCATCGGCCAGACCTGCGAGAGCGGCGCCAGCAGCCGGTCGCGCAGCCAGGGCAGCACCCGGCTCTCGGACTGGTAGGCCGGGGTGAAGGCCCAGCTTGCCGCGGTGTAGAGCCCGACATGGAGCCGCCGCCAGCGGGCATAGGCCGCCAGCGCCGCGTCGGGGCCGGCGGTGCCCGCCACCGCCGCTGCCAGCGCTGCCGCGTCGAGCAGCGCCATGTTGGCGCCCTGGCCGAGCTGCGGGCTCGCCGCGTGGTGGCTGTCGCCGAGATGGGCGATGCGCCCGCTCACCGGGCGCCCGAGCGTGCGGTGGCGATAGCGCGCGAAGGTGATGTCGGCATGGCTCTCGACCGCCTCGAGCAGCGGCGCGGCCTCGGGGAAATCGGCGCGGAAGGCGTCGCGCCAGGCCGCCAGCGGGGCGGCGCACCAGGCGGCGTGATCGGCGGCCCGGAGGCTCCAGAACAGCGTGATCCGCGGCTCCGGGTCGCCCGGCCGCGTGCCCACCGGGAGCACCCCGGCCATGCGCCGCGCGGCGTGGTAGCGCTGCTCCAGCCGGTCGGGCGGCAGCACCGAGCCCGCCGCCGGCACCAGGCACCAGAGCGCGCCGAAGGGCAGCAGCCGCCCGGGCCGCGGGCAGAGCGGCGAGTTGGCGCCGAGGCAGTCGAGCACCAGGTCGAACGGCCCGAGCCGCTCCGCCCCGGCCAGCAGCACCGGCTCGGGGCCGGGCTCCGCCCCGGTGATCTCGTGGCCGGGTGCGAGCCGCACCCCCGCCGCCTCGGCCGCCGCGAGCAGCACCGCGAACAGCGCCGCGCGCTGGCAGGCATGGCCGGCGAGGCCCCGGCGCAGCGAGGCATAGCGGACATCGAGCACCATGCGCCCGTCGCCGGTGCGCCGCCCGAGCAGCCGTGTCACCCGTGCGGCGTGGTCGCGCAGCGCGGCGCCGGCGCCGAGGGCGTCGAGCACCGCCATGCCGACGGGCTGCACCATGAGCCCGGAGCCCACCGGGGCCGGGGCGTCGAACCGGTCGTAGAGGGTGACGTGATGGCCGGCGCGGGCGAGGAAGGCGCCGGCCGAGAGGCCGGCGATGCCGGCCCCCGCGATGCCGATCCTGAGCCGCCGGTCCGGGCCGCGCGCCATGACCCGGCGCCCGCGGCCTAGTCGGCGCCGGCGGCGGCCGCGGCCTCGATCGCCGGCAGGATCCGCTTGCTGACATCGCCGGCCTGGATCGGGCCGACATGGCGGTAGACGATGTTGCCCCCGGCATCCACCACATAGGTCTCGGGCACGCCGTAGACGCCCCAGTCGATGCCGACGCGGCCGCTCTCGTCGACGCCGATCCGGGTATAGGGATTGCCGAGCTCGGCGAGGAAGCCGGCGGCGTTCTCCGGCTGGTCCTTGTAGTTGATGCCGTGGACGGTGTGACCCTCCGCGGCGAGCGCCTCGATCCAGGGATGCTCGGCGCGGCAGGGCACGCACCAGCTCGCCCAGATGTTCACCAGCTTGACCCCGCCGCCGACGAGATCGGCCCTGGCCAGCCCCGGGCCGCCATCGAGGCCGGGCAGGTCGAACTCCGGTGCCGGCTTGTCGATCAGCGCCGAGGGCAGCACGTCGGCATCCTCGCGCCCGAGACCGAGCAGGAAGGTGGAGAGCACCGCGAAGGCGCCGAGCAGCGGCACCAGCATCCAGGGGCGGAAGCCGCCCTTGGCCGCCCCGCCGGGCGCCTCGCTGCCGGTCGTCGCCGGGCCGGCCGCCCGTGTGGTCTCGGTCTCGCTCATCGGTGCCGGTCCTTCTCCGCGGTTTCGAGCTCGGCGCGCGCCCGCGCATTGGCCCGCCAGCTCGACCAGATCAGCCAGCCGAGGATTGCCGCGCTCGCGCCATAGGCGGCGAGCACATAGAGCGCATAGGGGTCGGCGCCGCTCATGCCGGCACCGCCTCGAGGCGCAGCGCCCGGGCCCGCCGCCGGCGGATCTCGGTGCGCGCGCGCATCACCAGCAGCGCGGCGAACAGCGCGTAGAAGGCGGCCATCGAGAGATAGAGCGGCAGGCGGAAGGCGTCGTCCATGCGCTGCCCCTCGGCCAGCGACAGCGAGGCGCCCTGGTGCAGCGTCGCCCAGAAGTTCACCGCATAGCGCGACAGGAAGGCGAAGACCACGCCGACGAGGCAGACCACCGCCGAGAGGTCATAGGCCTTCTCGGTGTCCTCCACCGTCTCCCAGAGCGCGATGTAGCCGAGATAGAAGAAGAACATCACCAGCACCGCGGTGAGCCGCGCATCCCAGACCCACCAGGTGCCCCACATCGGCTGGCCCCAGACCGCCCCGGTGATCAGCGCCACCGCGGTGAAGGCCGCGCCGACCGGCGCCGCCGCCTTGGCCACCAGGAAGGAGACATGGTGCCGCCGGATCAGCCCGATCACCGAGGCCAGCGCCATCACCGCATAGGTGTTGATCGCGAGCATCGCCGCCGGCACGTGGATGAACAGGATCTTGACCGTCGAGCCCTGCTGGTAGTCGTCGGGCGTGGCGAACAGCCCCCAGCCGAGGGCGACGGCCATCAGCGCCCCCGCCGCCACCCAGAGGGGCGCGAGCAGATGGCTCGTGAGCCGCATGAACTCCGCCGGGTTCGCATAGCGCCAGATCGACATGTCGGGCAGATAGGCCAGCCCCGCGCGCGAGGCAAGCATTCCCGCGGCCGGCGGGGTGCGGCCCCTTGGCCGGCGCGATCACCTTGCGTTGATGCGCAGCGCGAAGGCGGCGGCGAAGGGCGCGAAGGCGGCGGCGAAGAGGGTGAGCGCCGCGGTCAGCCCGAGCGCCGGCCAGGGGTCGAGCGCCAGCACCGCGTTCTCCGCCGCGCGGGCCCCGAAGATCAGCGTCGGGATGTAGAGCGGCAGCACCAGGATCGAGAGCAGCAGCCCGCCGCGGCGCACCCCCACCGTCACCGCCGCGCCGACCGCGCCGAGCAGCGAGAGCGCCGGGGTGCCGAGCGCCAGCGCCGCGGTCAGCGCCGGCAGCGCGGCGGCGGGAAGCTGCAGCATCAGCCCGAGCAGCGGCGCCACCACCGTCATCGGCAGGCCGGTGGTCAGCCAGTGCGCCAGCGCCTTGGCCAGCACCACCTGCTCGAGCGCCACGGGCGCCAGCATCAGCTGCTCCAGCGTGCCGTCCTCGTGGTCGGCCTGGAACAGCCGGTCGAGGCTCAGCAGCACCGCCAGCAGCGCCGAGATCCAGATCACCCCGGCCGCGATCCGCGCCAGCGTCTGCGGCTCGCGGCCGACGCCGAGCGGGATCAGCACCACCGCCAGCACGAAGAAGGCGACCGCGATGGCGCCGCCGCCGCCGAGGCGGAGCGCCAGCCGGATGTCGCGCGCCAGCAGCGCCGAGAGGGCGGGACGGCTCACCAGCGGCCCTCCAGGAAGGGGTCGGCCGAGCGCGCCGGGGCGGCCTCCGCCGGCGGCGCCAGGGTCAGCGTGCCGAGCCCGGGCAGGCCGAGCTCGATATGGGTCGCCACCAGCGCCGCGCCGCCGCGGGCGATATGCGCGCCGATCAGCTCCGCCACCAGCCGGGCCGAGGCGGTGTCGAGCGAGACGGTGGGCTCGTCGAGCAGCCAGAGCGGCCGGTCGATCACCAGCAGCCGGGCCAGCCCGAGGCGCCGGCGCTGCCCGGCCGAGCACTCCGCCGCCGGGCGTCCGGCGATCCGCTCGAGCCCGAAGCGGGCGAGCGCCGCCGCCGCGCGCGCCGCCCCGGTGCCGTGCAGCCCGGCCCAGAGCCCGAGATTGTCCGCCACCGTCAGCGCCGGCTTCACCGCGTCGAGATGGCCGGCGAAGGCGATGCGCTCCTGGAACGCGGCGCGGTCCGCCGCCAGCGAGACCGGCCCGTGCATGGCGGTGCCCTCGGCCATCGGCAGGAAGCCCGCGAGCAGCCGCAGCAGGGTCGACTTGCCGACCCCGTTCGGCCCCTTCAGCGCCAGCGCCTCGCCGGGCGCCAGCCGGAACGAGAGCCCGGAGAGCACCCGCCGCCCGGCGCGGTCGCAGCCGAGCCCCTCGACCGCGAGCGCATCGCCCCAGCCTTCGCCCCGGCCCCCGCCCGCGTTCCGGCCTTCGCCCCCGCCTTCGCCCCGCGGCGCGCTCACGCCGCCTCCGCCGCTTCGGCCATGGTCAGCGCCGGCCAGCCATGCGCCGCGCGGAGCCGGACCGCCTCGGCGAGGATGCGGTCGAGCACCGCGAAATTGGCCTCCGCATTGGCGCCGAAATTATGCGGGTGGAACCAGAGGTGGAAGATCTCGCCGGCCGTCGCCGCCGCCCGCATGGCGCCGAGGATGCGCCCCATGCGCAGCCCCTCCAGCGGCGCGAGGCGCCGCGACCAGGGCCGCAGGAAGCGGCTCGCAGGGATGTCGACCAGCCCGGCCACCCGCCGCGGCCGGTGCCCGTGCCGCCCGCTGATGTTCACGTAGGAATCCGCCAGCCGCCCGGCGCGCTTGGCGAGGCTCTCGGTGCTGGCCGCCTCGGCGCGGTAGAAGCGGTGATCCTCGTTGCCGCGGAAGATCCCGATGCCGGCCTCGCGGCAGGCCGCCAGCCCCTCGGCGCAGACCTGGTTGCGCGGGAACACGATGCTGCGCAGCCGGATGCCCTCGGCCGCCGCCGCCGCCCGCGCCGCCGCGAGATCCGCCGCGAAGGCCGCGCGCGTCGCCCCGGGCTCGAGGCAGTAGAAATGCGAGAAGCTGTGCGTCGCGATCTCCTGCCCCGGCGCGGCGGCGATCTCGCGGATCAGCGACAGGCCGAAGTGATAGGGGTCCGCCGCCTCGCTGGCGCCGACCCGGTCGAGATCGCCATAGGGCGAGAGCCGCGGATCGGCATAGCCGGGGCGCAGCGTGGGCAGGGCGTCCATCAGGTCGTCGCGGCGCGCGAAGAACAGCATGCCGACGGTGGCCCAGGTGCAGCGGATGCCGCTGGCGGCAAAGCGCTCCAGGAGCCGCGGGATGGCGGCCCGCGCGCCGAGCAGGTTGGGGCCGTAATCCGCGAGGCTGCGGCTGTCGCGCACGCCCCACATCAGCTCGAAATCGAGGCTGAGGACGAAACCCCCGCGGGCGGTCTGGTCAGCCATGGGCGCTCCCGCTTGCCACACATCGCCCTGCCATAGCGCAACCACATGCGAGCGCAACCCGGCAGGCAGCGCCGGGATCGCCGATTTCGCGCGGGGAGGAAAGTTCGGTTTGCGGATCGGTTGAGCCCTGATACTCTCCGCGGGAGTTGTGTTCAGGTCTGGATGGCGTTGCGATGTCTCGAAGGATGCTTGTGGCGGCGGCTGTGGGGCTCGGTCTGTCGACCGGCGCATGGGCCATGCCAGTGAACGATCTGATCGTTGACGCGATCTTCGTCGGCCCCGGCCCCGGCTCGATCGCTGGCACCACGAGCGGCGCGACAGTCGACAGCGGTGCGCCGCTCTCCGGGACCTCGGTCACAGCCCCCGGCGTCTGGTACGGCCTGTTTGGCACCGGCGATGTCATCACGCTGGATACCTGCACGGGCACGACCTACGATTCGAAGATCAGCGTCTATTCCGACTATATGGGGAGTCTCTCCGGCCTGACCGCGGAGGGTGGCAACGATGATCACTGCGGGCTGCAGTCCAGCGTCGATTTTTCATCGGCGGCCGGCAAGGAATACTGGATCCTCGTGCATGGCTTCGGATCCGCTTCGGGTAATTTCACGCTCACCTATTCCGGTGCCGGAGACGCGGATGTGCCGCTGCCGGCCCCCGCCCTGCTCCTGCTGACCGGCCTCGGCGCGCTGGCGTTCCTCCGTCGCACCGCACCGCGGGTCTGAGCGCCGCGCAGGCTCCCGCACGGGGCCCCCGCCCGGCCCCATCCCATGCGACCACGCGTCCCTTGCACGGCGCGGGAAGAAAAACTTAATACCCCTTTAGAAAATCTTTCCGCGACGCTTCGTGCGCTCGTGGCATGGAGAGATTTGGCCTAGCCTTCGCGCAACCCCACGCTACTCAGGAGACGCCGCCATGACCATAACCGTCGGACACGACAGCAGCCAGACCCGCCGTGAGCTCTCCGCCGGTGGCGCCACCGTCGCCTACTACTCGATCGCCGCGGCCGAGGAGGCCGGGCTCGGCGAATTCTCCCGCCTGCCGGCGGTGCTGAAGGTGCTGCTGGAGAACATGCTGCGCTTCGAGGACGGGCTCACGGTCACGCAGGACGACATCCGCGCCTTCGGCGAGTGGGGCAGGGCCGGCGGCAGGAACACCCGCGAGATCGCCTATCGCCCGGCCCGCGTGCTGCTGCAGGACTTCACCGGCGTGCCGGCGGTGGTCGACCTCGCCGCGATGCGCGACGCGATCATCGCCCTCGGCGGCGACCCGGAGAAGATCAACCCGCTGAACCCGGTCGACCTGGTGATCGACCACTCGGTGATGGTCGACGAGTTCGGCAACCCGCGCGCCTTCCAGCTCAATGTCGAGCGCGAGTACCAGCGCAACCAGGAGCGCTACGAGTTCCTGAAATGGGGCCAGAAGGCCTTCGAGAACTTCCGCGTGGTGCCGCCGGGCACCGGCATCTGCCACCAGGTCAACCTCGAATACCTTTCCCAGACGGTCTGGACCGACAAGGACCAGGACGGCAAGCAGGTGGCCTATCCCGACACCCTCGTCGGCACCGACAGCCACACCACCATGGTCAACGGCATGGGCGTGCTGGGCTGGGGCGTCGGCGGCATCGAGGCCGAGGCGGCGATGCTCGGCCAGCCGGTCTCGATGCTGATCCCCGAGGTGATCGGCTTCGAGCTGACCGGCGCGCTGAAGGAAGGCGTGACCGCGACCGATCTCGTGCTCACCGTCACCCAGATGCTGCGCGCCAAGGGCGTGGTCGGCAAGTTCGTCGAGTTCTACGGCTCGGGGCTCGACCACCTGCCGCTGGCCGACCGCGCGACGATCGGCAACATGGCGCCGGAATACGGCGCGACCTGCGGCTTCTTCCCGGTCGATGACGAGACGCTGCGCTATCTGCGCGTCTCCGGCCGCGAGGAGGACCGGATCGCCCTCGTCGAGGCCTATGCCAAGGCCAACGGCTTCTGGCGCGGGGCCGATTACGCGCCGATCTACACCGATACGCTGAGCCTCGACATGGGCGAGGTCGAGCCCTCGCTGGCCGGGCCGAAGCGGCCACAGGACCGGGTGCGGCTCTCCGAGGCGGCGGCCAAGTTCCGCAACGTGGTGGCGGACTATCGCGGCATCGACATCTCGCGCGACGCGCAGGACATGGCGGCCGAGGGCCCGGCGCCGGGCGGCGCCGTGGACCCGCGCAAGTCGGCCCTGGTCGAGGGCGCGGATTACGAGGTCCGCGACGGCTCGGTGGTGATCGCCGCGATCACCTCCTGCACCAACACCTCGAACCCCTATGTGATGATGGCCGCCGGCCTCGTCGCCAAGAAGGCCAACGCCCTCGGCCTGAAGCGCAAGCCCTGGGTCAAGACCTCGCTGGCGCCGGGCTCGCAGGTGGTCTCGGACTATCTCGAGAAGGCCGGGCTGCAGGACGATCTCGACGCCCTCGGCTTCAACCTGGTGGGCTATGGCTGCACCACCTGCATCGGCAACTCGGGCCCGCTGCCGGAGGAGATCTCCAAGGCGGTGAACACCGGCGACCTGGTGGCCTGCTCGGTGCTCTCGGGCAACCGCAACTTCGAGGGCCGGGTGAACCCCGACGTGCGGGCGAACTACCTCGCCTCGCCGCCGCTCTGCGTCGCCTATGCCATCGCCGGCGACATGAGCGTCGATCTCACGCGCGAGCCGATCGCCAAGGACAAGGACGGCAACGACGTCTACCTGAAGGACATCTGGCCGACCGCCAAAGAGGTCGCCGAGCTGGTCGAGCAGACCGTGACCCGCGAGGCCTTCCGCTCGAAGTATGCCGATGTCTTCAAGGGCGACGAGCGCTGGGCGGCGATCGAGACCACCGAGAGCCTCACCTATGACTGGCCGGGCACCAGCACCTATGTGCAGAACCCGCCCTATTTCGAGGGCATGGGCCACGAGCCCGGCACCATCGACGACGTGACCGGCGCCCGCATCCTCGCGATCCTCGGCGATTCGGTGACCACCGACCACATCTCGCCGGCCGGCTCGTTCAAGGACAGCACCCCGGCCGGGCGCTACCTCGTGGAGCACCAGGTGCCGGCGCGGGAGTTCAACTCCTACGGCTCGCGCCGCGGCAACCACCAGGTGATGATGCGCGGCACCTTCGCCAACATCCGCATCCGCAACGAGATGCTCGACGGCGTCGAGGGCGGCTACACCAAGGGGCCGGACGGCTCGGAGATGGCGATCTACGACGCCGCCATGGCCTACAAGGCGCAGGGCGTGCCGCTGGTGGTGGTGGCGGGCCGCGAATACGGCACCGGCTCCTCGCGCGACTGGGCCGCCAAGGGCACCGCGCTGCTCGGCATCCGCGCGGTGATCGCCGAGAGCTTCGAGCGCATCCACCGCTCCAACCTGGTGGGCATGGGGGTGATCCCGCTCGAGTTCACCGGCGGCGAGACGCGCGCCTCGCTCGGCCTCACCGGCGACGAGACGATCAGCGTCGAGGGCCTCTCGGGCGATCTCACCCCGCGCCAGAAGGTGCGCTGCACGATCGGCTATGCCGACGGCACCTCGAAGGAGATCGAGCTGCTCTGCCGGATCGATACCGAGGTCGAGAAGACCTATGTCGAGAACGGCGGCGTGCTGCACTACGTGCTGCGCAACCTCGCCCGCGCCGCCTGATCGCAGGCCCGCCACCGAAACGCAGCGGCCCCGCATTGCGGGGCCGTTCGCGTTTGTGGGCCCTGTCTCCTTCCTGAAACCGCTGCGCCCCGGTCGCCGGAGGCAGCGCCCGCCGCCGGTCGCGGCGCGAAGCGCCGGCCTGGCGGCGCAGGTCTGGCGGGCGGTTTCCGGCCGCTCGGAACCCTTGTTCCGCCCGAACCCCGCGCCCGGAGGTTCGGTCCGAACCTGCCGCCGGGAAGTTCCGCCGGGCCCGCGCCGTTGCGGAGGTTCGCGGCGCAGGGCCGCTCCGAACCTCCCGCCCGAACTTTCCTGCGGCAGCGGCCGGCCGCGCCAGCCAGGCCCCCGCCGCGCCCCCGCCACACCGTGGCCGGCGGATGCTGCGGCGCGAAGTGTACTCATATGCGACGAATTTTCCAGTCTACACATCCTTGACGGATTTCTGTCACACTCATCGGACCGCTTCCCGCGGGGCCGTGCCGCAACGCACGCCGCGGCCGGGGCGCGAAGGACGACCACTGAGGCAATCGAGACCATGAAAGGACCGACAGAGCTTGAGCTGAAGCTGCGGGGCTACTCGCTGGCCACCGCCGAGATCCTCTACCGCATGCCGGATGCACGCGAGCTGCTCCAGACCTATGTCTGGCAGGACTACGATCTCGCCCCGAAATTTCCGCGCCTGAAGGCATTCCTCGCATTCTGGGACCGCGAGCTGGAAGGGCCGATCCACACCGTGACGCTCTGCCATTCCTCCCTCGTGCGGCCGCAGGAATTCCGCTATGGCGGCCATGAACTGAGGCTCAACTAGACCGGAGCACCCCCCGCCGGCACATCCGCGCAACGGACACCGTTCCGTGCACGGCTGTGCCGGCCACGTCGCGGGGCTTTCCACGTCACGGGGCTTTGAGTTGTGCCGCGGGCCGAGGCACGGCACTCTCGGCGCCATGATCCAGTTGCCCTCCCGCATCGCGGCGCTCCTCGTCGCCGCCCTTCTCGGTGCCGCCGCCGTTGCCGCCCCCGCTGCTGCCGGCGAGCGCCCGCCCGTGATGGTCGAGCTCTATACCAGCCAGGGCTGCAATTCCTGCCCACCGGCCGATGCCGCGCTCGGCCGGATGGCGGCGCGCGAGGATCTCGTCGCGCTCGCCTTCCATGTCGACTACTGGGACTATCTCGGCTGGCGCGACACCTTCGCCCGGCCCGACCACACCGAGCGCCAGTTTGCCTATCGCACGGCGCTCAGGGCGCGCATGGTCTACACGCCGCAGGTGATCGTGCAGGGCCGCAGCCATGCCGTGGGCAGCCACGAGGCGGAGGTCGCCGGGCTGATCGAGGCGGCGCAGGCAGCGCAGGCGGCGGCGATGCCGGCCGAGCTGGCGCTCGAGCCGGGCCGGGCCGGGGGCGGGCTCACCGCCCGGCTCGAACCCGCCCCGGGCGGCGGCAATGCCGGCCCGGCGCGGCTCTGGCTCGCGGTCTACGACCGCTCGCGCGAGGTCGATATCGGCCGGGGCGAGAACGGCGGCAAGCGGATCACCTATCACAACATCGTCCGCGAGCTGCGCGCCCTGCTCGACTGGGACGGCGCCAGCGCCGAGGAGGTGACGGTGCCGATGCCGCCGGCGGGGCAGGGCGTCGCGGTCTGGCTGCAGCGCGCGGGGCCGGGGGCGATCCTCTGCGTCGCGAAATACGAGAGCTGAGCCGGGTCTCAGTCGCGCCGCGAGCGCCGGGTCGAGCGCCAGCGCCGGTGGAACCAGAACCACTGCCCCGGCTCGGCCTCGACCCAGGCGCCGATGCGGCGGTTGACCTCGGCCATCGCGTCCTGCGGGCGGGCCGCCGCCACCGGCGGCTCGAACACCGCCCGGAAGCGCCGCGCCGCCACCTCGCGCCGCCCCACCGCCGGGATCAGCGCCGCGCCGGTGCGCCGCGCCAGCTCGGCGGCCGTGGTCATGGTCTCCGCCGGCTGGCCGAGGAAGTCGATGAAGGGCGCCCCGGAATTGCGCTGGTCGACGAGGATCATCACCGCGCCGCCGCGCTTCAGATGCGCGATCAGCTCGCGCAGCCCGGCCGGGCCCTTCTGCAGCACCGGCTCCCCGGCGAGCGGGATCAGCCCCATGGTGAACCGGTCGAGATAGCGGTTGTTGAAGGCGCGGTAGATGATGCCGCAGTCGTGCCCGGCGCGGCGGGCGGCGATGCGCACCGCCTCCCAGTTGCCGTAATGCGCGGTCACCAGCACCGCGCCGCGCCCGGATGCCAGCGTCTCGCGCAGATGCGCGATCCCCTCGACCTCGATCTCGGCGGTGCCGACCAGCCGGTCGAGCCGCCCGTATTCCAGCATCAGGCGCATGAAGCTGCGCCCGGCATCGCGCAGGATCGCGCGGCGCTCGGCGGCGCTGCGCTCCGGCCAGACATGGGCGAGGTTGTCCTCGGCGCGGCGCCGGAAGCCCGGCACCAGCAGCGCCACCCAGCCGCCGAGCGGGGCGAGCAGGTTGGACAGCGTCCAGGTGCCGATCGGCCAGGTGACCCAGCGCAGCCCCAGCGCCAGGGAGAACAGCACCCACTCCCCGGCACGCACCGAGAAGCGGTCGCGGGCATGCACATAGGCGACCCGCCCGGTCTCCCCCGCCGCCGTCTGCGAGGCGCGCCGCGGGCGCCGGCCGCCGGGGCCGCGCCGCGTCGGCCCGCCATTGCCGTTGCCGTTGCCGCCCCGCTTGCTGCTGTGCTTGCCGCCCTGCTTGCCGTTGCCGCTCATGTCCGCCGCCAGCCCCTGGTGAGCGCGCGGAACCGCGCCGCCAGCAGCACCGTGGCCACCAGGCAGCTCAGGATGATCGCCTGCACGAGGCCGCGCTCGTCGGTGCCGAAGATCTCAACCATCGCCCAGCCGAGCGGCATCAGCACCACCACGAAGGCGAGCCCGTAGACCGCGATCGCCACCCAGGCATCGCCGAGCGCCCGCACCGCCTGGCCGAGCACCACCTGGCAGGCATCCGGCACGAAGACCAGGGCGGAGAACACGAACAGCCCCGCCGCGCGCGCCTGCAGGGCCGGATCGTCGGTATAGACCGGGGCGATCTCGTGCCGCCAGAACCAGACCGCGAGGCCGAGCGTGCCCATCACCGCCACGGTGGCGCCGAAGCCGGCCCAGCCGGCGAAGGCCGCCTCCGCCAGGCGCCCGCGGCCGACCTCGTGGCCGACCCGCACCCCGGTGGCGATGCTGAGCCCGAGCCCGACCATGAACAGCATCGAGACCAGGTTGTGCGAGATCGAATAGGCGTCGAGCGCGGCGAGCGAGATCTGCCCGGCGAGGAAGGTCATCGCCGCGAAGCCCATGGTCTCGAGCCCGTTGCCGATGCCGGCGGAGAGCCCGAGCTTGCGCATCGTCGCGCCGGCGCGCCAGCCGCCCGGGCCCCAGACGGTGTCCCACGGCCCGCGCACGCCGCGGGCATGGGCGTGGCGCTGCAGCAGGATGAAGCCGACCATCGCGCCGGCGGCGGCGACGCGCGCCGCGGTGGAGGCCCAGGCCGCGCCCACCGGGCCGAGCTCCGGCATGCCGAGATGGCCCCAGATCAGCACCCAGTTGAGGAAGGCGTTGATCAGGTTCGCCCCGACCATCACGCCGAGCGCGAAATGCGGCCGCCGCGTGCCCTCGAGATAGAAGGCCGAGATCGCGAAGACGACCTGCGCGCAGAGCCCCGGCGCCAGCGCGCGCGCCACCGCGCCGCCCTCCGCCGCCAGCCGCGGCTCCTGCCCGAAGGCGGACAGGATCGTCTCGCTGTGCCAGACCACCCAGGCCGCCAGCAGCGAGATCACCCCGCCCCAGACCATCGCGCGGCACCAGGCATGGCCGGCCTCGCGCATGTCGCCGGCGCCATGCGCCCGCGCCACCACCGCCACCAGCCCGGTGCAGAGCCCGATCGCCATCACCAGCATCGGGATGAACACCGCGAGCCCGAGATTGGCGATGCCGACCGCGCCGGGGGCATAGCGCCCGAGCATGGCGATGTCGGCGAAGGCCATCACCAGGATCCCGGCGCGCGACAGCATCACCGGCCAGGCCAGCCGCATCAGGTCGCCCAGATGCCAGGCCAGGCGGGCGGCGAAGGGGGTCTCGGCGCTGACATCCCGGGGGGTCGTGGGCGGTGGCATGGAAGGGCTCGGCGGCAGGCTGCGGGGGAGGGCTCAGCGGGCGGGGCGCGCGCTGGGCACCTTGCGGATCCTCTCCCTATGCCAGACATAGAGCCCGGCGCAAATGATCACGCCGGCGCCGACCAGCGTCGCGGTGTCCGGGAACTCGCCGAACACGATCCAGCCGAGCGCGATCGCCCAGACCATCTGCGTGTAGCTGAACGGCGCCAGCAGCGAGGCCGGCGCCTGCGACAGCGCCCAGACCAGGCAGAGATGGCCGACGAAGCCGATGCAGCCGATCACCAGCAGGAAGGGCAGGAAGCGGGTCTCCGGGGTCTCCCAGACGAACGGCATGGCCAGGCTCGCCGCGATGCTGCCGATCAGGGTGGTGTAGAGCATCGTCGTCCAGATGCTGTCGCTGCCCGACATCGCCCGCGTCGCCACCTGGAAGCCGGCGAGGCAGCAGGCCGCCATCACCACCAGGAGCGACGCCGGCTGGAACACCCCGAGCCCCGGGCGCAGGATGATCAGCGCGCCGATCAGCCCGACCACCACGCCGGCCCAGCGCCGCGGCCCGACCTGCTCGCGCAGCACCAGCGCCGCGAGGATGGTGATCAGCAGCGGCGCCATCTCCATCAGCGCGTTGGCCTCCGCCAGCGGCAGCACGCTGAGCCCGGTGAAGAACAGCGAGGTGGCGGCGAAGAGCAGCACCGAGCGCAGCAGCTGGATCCGGATGTTGGAGGTGCGCAGAACCTGGCCGAGCCGCGGCAGGAAGATCGCCACCAGCAGCAGCGTCTGCCCGGTATAGCGCGCCCAGACCACCTGCATCGGCGGCATGTGCCCGGACAGGTACTTCGCCATGGTGTCCATGCAGATGAACAGGAACATCGCGGTGACGATGCCGAGCGCGCCGCGGGTCTCGGGGGCCAGGGCGTCCGCCCCGGCGCGCAGCCGTGCGATCATGGGGCGTCCGGGGTCTTGGGCAGGCCGGTGCCGATCATCGCGTCGCGGGTGACGAGCGCCGCCAGCGCCGCCTCGTCGAGCCCCTCGGTGCCGGCGGGGCGGGCCGGCAGCACGAGATAGCGCATGTCGGCGGTCGAATCATGCACGCGCACCGCCATGCCCTCGGGCAGGGTGACGCCGAACTCGGCCAGCACCGCCCGCGGCTCCTTCACCGTGCGCGCGCGGTAGGCGCGCGACTTGTACCAGTCCGGCGGCAGGCCGAGCAGGTTGCGCGGGTAGCAGGAGCAGAGCGTGCAGACCACCATGTTGTGGGCCTCGGCGGTGTTCTCGACCACCACCAGCTTCAGCGCATCCACCTCGATGCCCATCTCGCGGCAGGCGGCGGAGCCGTCGGCCAGCAGCCGGGCGCGGAAGCCGGGATCGGCCCAGGCGCGGGCCACCACGCGGGCGCCGAGGGCCGGGCTGCGGGCATCCATCCGCTCGATCTGCGCGGCGATCTCCTCTGCCGTCGCGACGCCCTTCTCGATCAGCAGCTCGCGCACCGCGATCTCCATGCGCTGCCAGTAGGTCAGCGGCACGTCGTCGTCCCTGCGATAGGGATGGCCCGAGGGGCTCAGCGGCCCGTGCCCGTGCCCGTGGTCATGATCGTGGTGGTCATGCGGCATCGCCGGTCTCCATGGGCTCGAGCCAGTGTTCGAAGATCTCGGCATCGAGGGTGTCGGCGGGCTGCTCGGCGCCCGGCCCCCAGAGCTCGGCCATGGTGAAGCGCACCCGGTAGAGCACCCGCGGCGGCTGCCCGTCGCGGTGATAGGCCAGTTCCTCGGGGTTGGCGAAGGCGCCGCAGATCCGCTCGATGCGGCCGGCGCGCCCGCGCAGATACCAGGGCGTGCGCAGATGCCCCGGCGCGTCGCCCGGCCGCACGCGGACCGCGGCGCCGGGGGCAAAGCGCGCCGCACCCGCCGGATAGGGCGGCGGGAAACCCGGCGGCGTGACCTCGGGCAGCGTCATTCTCCCGCCTCCCCGGCGGCGCCTGCCGGCAGCGGGGTGCGCGAGAAGAAGTCGAAGGGCGCGTCCTCGAGCGGCATGATGCGCGCGCCGCCGGCGCTGCGGATCACCCGCTTGCCCTGGTCCGGGAAGTCGACCGCCTCCGTCTCGGTGGTCTCGCCGCCCATCAGGCAGAGCAGCGGCTCGGCATCGCCCGGGTTGCGCACCGAATGCGCCTCGCCGCCGGCGGGAAAGGCCGCGAAGCCGCCCGGTCCGAGCCGGTGCAGCGCCGCGCCGATGCGGATCTCCGCGGTGCCGGAGAGCACGTAGACCCATTCCTCCTCGCGGTGGTGGCGATGGGTCGGGAAGGCCCGGCGCCCGGGCGCCACGCGCACCAGGTTGACCCCGGTGCGGGCAAGCCCGGTCAGGCGGGCGAGGCTGACGATCTCCGCCTCCGCCTCCGCGTCGAGCGGGTGGCCGAAGCGGAAGCCGCGGGTCTCCAGCTCCGCGGCCGGCCAGACATGGCGCTGCGTCGCCGGGGCGCTCATGCGCCGTCTCCCTGTGCCGCGCCATAGGTCTCGCCGCGCGCCGCGACCTCGGCCATGCGGGCGTTCAGCTCCTCGACGGTGAAGACGCCGGCCTCCACGAGGTTCTGCGTGATCGCCGCGATCCAGCGCTCGTAGTAGCTCAGGCGCTCGAAGGCGTCGGGACCCATGTCCTCGAGCGCCCGGCGCAGCCCGTCCACCGTGAAATGGCCCTTCGCCGAGGCGAGCACCATCAGCGCATCGACCCGCTTCTCCCAGAGCGCGTAGTCGTGCTCCGGCCCGGGTGCCGGGCCTGCGGCCGCCGCGCCGCCCATGTCGTGCCAGCGCCGGCCGGTCTCGTCGTGGTCATGTGACATGACCCGACGCTAGCGGCGCGGCCGCCGCCCCGCAAGCGGCCAAAGCCCGTTTGAACGCGGGCGCATAGCCGCTATGTTCGTTGCGGAGCCGCGCCAGAAGGCGCCAACAGGGAGGTTCCGATCATGCTGAGACTTTCCCGCATCACCGCCGCCGTTCTCGCCGCCGCCGCGCTGGCCGTCCCGTTCGCCTCCGGGCCCGCCGCGGCCGGCGAGACGCCTGCTCCCGAGGGCGCGTCGCTCTATTTCATCGGCCTCGCCGATGGCGATACCGTGCAGAACCCGGTCACCATCCGCTTCGGGCTCTCCGGCATGGGCGTGGCCCCCGCCGGCACCGAGAAGGAGCATACCGGGCACCACCACCTCATCATCGACGAGGCGATCGAGGGCGAGGAGCTCGACGAGCCGATCCCGTCGGACGAGAATCACCGCCATTTCGGCGGCGGGCAAACCGAGGTGACGCTGGAACTGCCGCCGGGCAGCCACACGCTGCAGCTCGTGCTCGGCGACTGGAGCCATATCCCGCACGACCCGCCGGTGATGTCGGAGCGGATCACGGTGACGGTGGAATAGGCTCCGGGTTCCGGGCTCCGGGCCGTCCCGACGCCGCAGCGGCGCGTTCCCGCCCGCCCACCCCGCGCCGCTCCGGCGTCGGGACGGCCCGGAGCAGGGCGGCGGCGCGTCTCGTGCGCGGCCGGGCCGGGGCGCGGGCTCAGCCGCGGCGGAACGCGGCGATCAGGTTGTTGGCCGGCATCCGGGTGATGTCCGGCGCTCCGAAGCCCGCCGCCGCGGCGAGCGCCGCCACCGCCTCGAGGTCGCGCACGCCCCAGCGCGGGTCGCGGGCGCGCAGCGAGGCGTCGAAGCTCTCGTTCGAGGGGGCGGTGTGCCGGCCGGCCTCGCGGAACGGGCCGTAGAGGATCAGCCGCCCGCCGGGCACCACCCGGGCACCGGCGCCGGCGACCAGCGCCTCGGCCACCGGCCAGGGCGCGATATGGATCACGTTGAGGCAGATCACGCCGGCGAGCGGCCCGGTCTCCGGCCAGCCGGCGGTGACGTCGAGGGCCAGCGGCGCGCGCAGATTGGCCAGCCCGGCGCCCGCGCGCCAGGCCGCGATGCTCGCCAGATGCAGCGGATCGGGATCGGAGGGCTGCCAGTCGAGCCCGGGGAAGGCGGCGGCCCAGTCGGCCGCGTGCTGGCCGGTGCCGGAGCCGACCTCGAGCACGGTACCCGAAAGCCCCGCCAGCAGCGGGGCCAGCGCGGCGCGGACCGGGGCCATGTTGCGCTCCGCCGCCGGGGCGGAGAGCCGCCCCTCGCCCGCCTCGACGCTCCGCGGATTGGAGCGGGGCGGCCCGACGGGCGGCGATGCGGTCATTTGGCGGGGGCGATGACCATGGTCATCTGCCGGCCCTCCATCTTGGGCACCGATTCGACCTTGCCCATCTCCTCGATGTCGCCGGCGACCCGCTGCAGCAGCGTCCGCCCGAGTTCCTGGTGCGCCATCTCGCGCCCGCGGAACCGCAGCGTCACCTTCACCTTGTCGCCCTCGCCGAGGAACTTGGACACCGAGCGCATCTTCACGTCATAGTCGTGCGTGTCGATGTTGGGCCGGAACTTGACCTCCTTGATCTCGGTGACCTTCTGTTTCTTCTTGGCCTCGGCAGCCTTCTTTTGCGTTTCGTACTTGAACTTGCCGAAATCCATGATCTTGCAGACGGGCGGGTTGGCGTTCGGCGAGATCTCCACGAGATCAAGCCCGGCCTCCGCTGCCATGTCCATGGCCTCGAGCGGGGTCACGACCCCGACATTGTCGCCGTTCTCGTCGATCAGGCGGATCTGCTGCGCGCGAACCGCCCGGTTCACACGAGGACCGGTATCGCGCGTCGGCGGGGCATTGTGCGGACGTCTGGCTATGGGTAACCTCCTTCTGTGGCACCGCTTGCGCGGCAATATGCAAAATGATCGGTATCAGGGCGCCCCCCGATCCGATCAGCAACCCCAATATAGCGAAAACATGGCGCGGCGGAAAGGTGCCAAGCGGCGGCTTCGGCGCGGGATCGTGCCGCGCCGGTCGCCCCGGCCCCGCGGCGCGGTCGCGGCGAGGCGGTCTCCGGCATGCTCCGCGGGGCGCGGCGCCGCGCTGCGGATGGCGGCGCGCGCCCGCCGCGCCCGACAGCCGCGCCGGCCGTCCGCGACAGCCGGCACGGCGCCCGGAGCTGGGGAGGCGGCGCCGGCATGCTGCGCTGCCACGACCCGCCTGGCACCGCGCGGCCGGGGCTGATGTCGGCACCGCTCGGCGTTCGGTGCGGCTGCGCGGCTGACACGGCGGCTCCGGCCCTTGCCGCCGCGCGAGCGGGCCGCGGCGGGACCGGGCGGCAGCGCGCGGGCCTCGCGGCCGGCACGGCGCCCGGGCCGCCGCCGCCGTGCCGGAGAGCGGGCCGCCCGCTCAGAGCAGATGGCCGGATTTCGCCGCCTTGGTCGCCAGATAGGCGCGGTTGTGCTCGCCCTCGCCGACCTTCAGCGGCACCCGCTCGGCCACATGCACGCCGCTGGCCTCCATCATCGCCACCTTGGCGGGGTTGTTGGTCATCAGCCGCACGCCGGAGAAGCCCATCGCCTTCAGGATCTCGGCGCCGAGGCGGAAGTCGCGCTCGTCGTCCTCGAAGCCGAGGCGGTGATTCGCCTCCACCGTGTCGAAGCCCTCGTCCTGCAACTGGTAGGCGCGCATCTTGTTGGCGAGCCCGATGCCACGGCCCTCCTGGTTCATGTAGAGCAGCACCCCGGCGCCCTCCGCCGCGATCTGCTCCATCGCCGCGTGCAGCTGCGGGCCGCAGTCGCATTTCAGCGAGCCCATCACGTCGCCGGTGAAGCAGGCCGAATGCAGCCGCGCCAGCACCGGCCCGGAGCGCTTCGGCGTGCCGACCTCGATGGCATAGTGCTCCTCGGCGCCGTCGTCCGGGCGGAACACGTGGCAGCGCCCGGCCTCGGCAAAGCGCGTCGGCACCCTTGCGGCGGAGACCGGCCGCATGGCGATGGCGGCATCCGCCGCCCGGTGCACGACCAGCTCGGAGAGCCGGGTCAGCCCCGCCTCGGCCGCGATCGCCGCCGGGCGCGCCGGGTCGGACCATGTGGCGACCACCGCCGCCGGCAGGATCCGCGCCTGCTTGGCGAGCAGCAGCGCCAGCGCATGCAGCTCCGCGGTGCCCTCGCGCCGGGTGCGGTAGGGGCCCTTCAGCGGGGTGGCGAGGTCGAGGCTCGGATCGGCGGTGGCGCGGATGAACCGGGCGTCGTCGAGCGGGCCGAGCGCCACCCGCGCCAGCGCCCCGTCATAGGCGCGCGCGCGCAGCGTCTCGGCGCGGCGATGCGAGATCGCGAGGTCGAGCGCATCGGGCGCCAGCGCGCGCAGCTCGGCCAGCCGCCGGTCGGTCACGGTCTCGGCCGCCAGCACCAGCGCGCCGCCGGACGCCCCGGTCAGCGCGATCGGCGCCCCGATCCGCAGATCCGCGCGCGCGCGGCTCACGATTTCCTCGACGCTCAGGCCCAGCGCCATCACCGCCTCCTCGACCGCTGCCGGTCCCTGTCCCGCTTCTCCTGCCATATAGACGCCCGCCGCGGCCGGCGCCAATGTTACAATATTACATCTGGCCGCGGCGAGACGCCGCCCGCTACACGAGCCGGTGAGCGGCTGACACATTGCCTTCACGTCAGGCGGCGCGCGCCCATCTCGTGGCAGTGCTCCGGGCGCCGCCCCGGCCACGCCGGAGCAACGAAAGACGACCCGCGACAGCAAGGGAGGACCCGAATGCCGGTCACGCGAAAGATACTCCTGGTGGACGACGACGCCGATCTGCGCGAGGCGCTTGCCGAGCAACTCATGCTCATGGAGGAATTCGACGTCTTCGAGGCCGAGACCGGCCAGGCGGGGCTCGACCGCGCCAGGGGCGAGATGCACGATCTCGTGATCCTCGATGTCGGCCTGCCGGACATGGACGGCCGCGAGGTCTGCCGCCTGATGCGCCGGCAGGGCGTGAAATGCCCGGTGATCATGCTCACCGGCCATACCTCCGACAGCGACACCATCCTCGGGCTCGACAGCGGCGCCAACGACTACATGGCCAAGCCGTTCAAGTTCCCGGTGCTGCTGGCGCGGATCCGGGCGCAGCTGCGCCAGCACGAGCAGTCGGAGGACGCGGTGTTCCAGATCGGCCCCTACGCCTTCCACCCGAGCCAGAAGCTGCTGGTCGACGAGGCGGAGAAGAAGATCCGCCTGACCGAGAAGGAGACCAACATCCTCAAGTTCCTCTACCGCGCCGGCGGCCGGATGGTGGAGCGCGACACGCTGCTGCGCGAGGTCTGGGGCTACAATGCCGAGGTGACGACCCACACGCTGGAGACGCATATCTATCGCCTGCGCCAGAAGATCGAGCCGGAACCGGCGAATGCGCGCATCCTGGTGACCGAAACCGGCGGCTACCGGCTCGGTCTCTGAGCCGGCGGGGGCGGCCCGGAATGTGATTGCATCTCCCTTGAAGGCCCCCGGAACCGGAACCATATTGTTTGTCAAGGAGGCAATGATCCCCCCCCGATCGCTTGCCTCCCTGCGGACGGGTTCCCCCTCACCCCGTCCGCACCCCCCCCCTTTTTTCCGTCAGGCTGAATATTCGCGAACCAAGCGGAAGAAATCGGTTTCCGACATCACGATCATGTCGTGACCTTCGGAGATGAGCGTTTCGGCGCGCAGCTGTTTCGAGGATTTCTCCGGCCACTCGGGGCGTCTCCCTCCCGACGAACCCACAACGAGCAACGAGACCTTTCGCGAGACGCTGCCCTTCACGCAGAGCCCCAGACCATGGGCGATATCGGCCGCCTCTTCGCGGGGCACCGAGAGATCGCCGGTAAAGACCACAGCCATCCCGAAGAGGGGGCCGGCGGGATCACCGTCTCTCCTGACCTTCTTTCCAGCGAACTCGGGGCGCTTTCGCGGCGGTTTCGGCCGGGAGAACCAGTCCTCCAGCGTCAGTCCCGTCTCCTTGCATGCCCTTATCAGGATCTCGGCACATACGCGCGCGTCCTCCCCGGCATCGTGGTGGCGGAACTCTATGCCAAACGCCTTTGCCACTGCCTTGAGGCCATAGCCACTCCGGCCAAAACGCTGGGGCCATCTGGCGCGTGCGACAGCGGCAGTGTCGACCCAATCTGCCTCCACCATCTTGAGATCGGCCTGTTCACAAGCGATGCCGAGTGCGTTCCTGTCAAATAGCGTGTGAGACGCAATCGCATGCTCTCCGAATATCTCGAGGGCTCTCGGGAAAACCTCGGCAAATCTTGGTTCTCCAGCAACATGATCCACCGTGATCTTGTGAATCATCGTGTTCCTGGGATTGAAATCTGTTCCCGGATCGACCAGCGATACAAAGGTATTGGCAAGTTTTCCCTGCCTTACGACAGCGAGGCCGATCTGACAGATGCTTCCGGGATCAGAGTTCGCGGTTTCGACATCAATGGCGGTAAAATTTAGATCACGCATGAAGTACTCTCGAGGCGCGCAATGTGTTCCTGAATTACTCTGGGTACACTAAGCGTTCCAAATATTCTTGCGCAACCGGATTTGGCGCGCGGCCAACGGGCGGCGCGCATCCGCTCTTGCCCCGGCGCGCGCGGGCGGTCACTTTGCCCCCTCTCCGGCCCCCGGGCCGGCATCCCGGCAGACCAGGCCCGACAGAACAGGGGGAGAGCCCATGCGCGCCACCATCGCCACGTGGAACATCAACTCGGTCCGGCTCCGCGTCGAGCTGGTGGCGGCCTTCCTCGAGCAGGAGGCGCCCGACGTGCTCTGCCTGCAGGAGACCAAGTCGCCGGTGGACAAGATCCCCGCCGAGCGCTTCGCCGAGCTGGGCTACAGCCACATGGCCGCGCGCGGGGAGAAGGGCTACAACGGCGTCGCGATCATCTCCCGGATCCCGCTCGAGCCGCTCGGGCACGAGGATTTCTGCGGCAAGGGCGATGCCCGGCACGTCGCGGCGCGGCTGCCCGGCGGCGTGGCGCTGCACAATTTCTACGTGCCCGCCGGCGGCGACGAGGCGAACCGCGACACCAACCCGAAATTCGCCCACAAGCTCGATTTCGTCGCCGAGATGGCGGACTGGGGCCGCGGCCTCGACGGCCCGGCGATCGCGGTGGGCGATCTCAACATCGCGCCGCTCGAGCACGATGTCTGGTCGCACAGGCAGATGCTCAAGGTGGTCAGCCACACCCCCGTCGAGGTCGAGGCCTTCGAGGCCGCCCGCGCCGCCGGCGGCTGGGGCGACGTGACCCGCGCCGACATCTCCCCGGAGGAGAAGCTCTATTCCTGGTGGTCCTACCGCGCGAAGGACTGGGCGCTGGCCGATCGCGGCCGCCGGCTCGACCATATCTGGGCGCGCGGCGGGGCGGCGGCGGTGCCGGGCTCCTCGCGCGTGCTGAAGCCCTGGCGCGGCGTCGAGAAACCCTCGGACCACGTGCCGGTGATCGCCGCCTTCGAGCTCGGCTGAGGCGCCGGCCTTGGGCTCCGTCCTCGCCGTCCTCGTCGACCCGATCCTGCCGGTCTTCGCGATCCTGGCCTTCGGCTTCGCCATGGGGCGGTCCGGGCGGATCAGCGTCGAGGAGGCGCGGCTGATCAACCGCTTCGCGATGTCGGTGCTGCTGCCGATCATGATCTTCGGGCTGATCGCGACGGCGCCGGTGCGCAGCTTCTCCGTCGTGCCGCTGGCGGTCTATGCCGGGGCGGAAGCGCTGGTCTTCGCCGCCGGGTTCTGGCTCGCGCGGGTCTGGCTCGCCCGCCCGGCGCCGGAGGCGCTGCTGCTCGCCTTCGGCGGCATCTTCGCCAACAACGCGTTCTACGTGCTGCCGATCGCGCGGCTGCTGCACGGCGATGCCGGCGCGCTGCCGGTGACCGCCATCGTGACCCTCGACGCCACCGTCACCTTCGCCGCCGCGATCGTGGCGCTGCAGGTGCTCTCGCTCGGCCAGGTCTCGCTGGGGATGGTGGCGGCGCGGCTGGCGGGGACGCCGCTGCTGCAGGCGATCCTCGCCGGCTTCGCGGTGGCGCTGGCCGGGGTCGCGCTGCCCGGGCCGGTGAAGACCTTCCTCGACTTCAACGGCGCGGCGGCGGCGCCGGTGGCGCTGTTCGCGCTCGGCGTGGTGCTGTCGCAGACGCCGTTCCGCGCCGACCGGACGGTGGCGGTCTTCGCCGGCGTCAAGCTGGTGGCCTTCCCCGCGGCGGTGGCGGTCGGGCTGGCGCTCTTCGCCGGCGCGGCGCCGGGGCAGGAGCTGACGCTGCTCGGCGCCGCCGGGCCGGCGGGGGCGATGGCATTCAGCCTCGCGCTGCTCTACGGCGTGCGCACCGATGCCATCGCGCAGGTGATCGTCTGGACCAGCCTGCTCACCCTGCCGACCCTCGCGCTGCTGGCCTGAGGCCCGTCGGCGCAGGTGCGGGCGGAAGGGTGACGGCAGCGAGATCGCCGCCGCTGCCGGCGAGACGGCTCGCAGTTCCGGGCAGCGCCATGTCATCGCTCGCGGCACGGACCAGGGCGCGGGATGTCGCCCGGGGGCGGGGGGTCACGCAAGGCAGGCCCACGGAGGCGGCTCGTGGCGGTGCACCGCGCTGGTGGCCTAGGGGCGAGGCCGGCGGGCTAGGGGGCGGCGTCGGCCCCGCGCGCCGGCCACCATCCGGTCGGCGCGATGGCGATTCGGGATGGCAAACAGTCACCCGAGGCGATCAAACCGGCTGCGGGCGCCCCGGAAGCGAAGCGGGAAACTCGCCGGGCACTGCCCCTGCGCGGCTGCGTCGCCGGCCGGCGGGGACCGGCACGCTGAACCCGGCCTGGAGCGGCGGCCTGTTCGGGGCGGCGCCCCGGCAGGAACGAACGCAGCCGCCCGAGCCGGACGGGATCGCCTTCCCCGCATCGCGCAGGAGATCGGTCGATCACGCCGTGCAGGTCGCCGGCCCGGCAGGGGGCCGCACCGCCCGAATCGAGGACGTTGCGGATCGTGCCGCTGCCGCGGCCGCCCGTCCGGATGCGCTGCGCGAGCCGGTCACCGGTGCCGGCAGTGCTGCCATGGCGCTGGCCGAAGCGGCCCTGCCGGCCCGGGTGAGACCCGCGGTCGCGGCGAGGGTCGCCGGATGCCGGGAGCGTGACCTGGCGCTGCCACGCCACATCGGGGCGAGTGCGCTGCCCGCCTCGTCCGGGGTGCCGGCGCCGCCCGCCGCGCCGCGGCAGCGCCTGCACGAACGCGCCAGCACGGCGCGGCCGGAAGCCGCCACGACACTGCCGGCACCGCCGCGCCTGCATCCGCAGGGGCGTTTCAGCGTTTCCGCGGGCGCGCCCGGTCGTGGCGGGAGGGAAGGCACCGGCCAGCCCGACGGCAACCGGCCTCCACCCGCCGCGCCCGATCACGCCACCCCGCCGCCGATCGCGCGGGCATGTCGGCGCGGGGGAGCGGGGGCCGGGACGGTGCCGCCGCATGTCATGCGACCGGCGCCTTGGTCTCGCTCCCGTCCGCCCCCCGGCGCCACCGATCCGGCCGGAGGGGGCGGTTCAGAAGCCGGTGCAGTCGCCCTCCTCGATGACGAAGAGCTCGGGGTTGACCGAGACGTTGGAGCGGGTGTCGGAGAGCGCCACCGTGGTCGTCAGCCCCTGCGCATCGACCACCACCCACTGCGTCAGCGCCAGCGGCACCTCGGTGAAGATCATGGTGATCGAGCCCTGGTCCGGCGCGTCCGGATCGATCGCGCGCACCCTGAGCTGGCCCTCGCCGCGGGTGATCGCCTGCACCGCGCCCTCGGTCCGGAAGTCCACCCGGTCGCGCAGCAGCAGGTCGAGCGGGGTCTCCTCCAGCGGATAGCGCTCGAAGCTCTCCAGCTCGCGGTCGCAGACCCCGACCCAGGTGCCGTCGGCGACGATCAGCGCCGGGTTCGGCGGGCGGTAGTCGAAGCGCAGCCGCCCGGGCCGGCGCATCGTGAAGGTGCCGCGCGAGAGCCCGCCCTCGGCGTCGATCTGCACGAAGTCGCCGGCCAGCGTGGTCAGCCCGTTGAGATAGTTGGAGATGCGCAGGAGATCGCGCTGGTCGACGCCCTGGGCGCCCGCCGGCGCACCGAGGGTCGCGGTGAGGCCCGCGGCGAGGAGAAGCGCCGCACCGAGCGTCCGCTTCAGGCTCTGTTGCCACATATGCTCCGTCCTTTCCAGGTTTCCCGTGCGTCAGGCGCAGGGCTCGGCTATTCTGGTCCCGGTCCGCTTCGCACGGCTGGCGCGGCGAGAAAAGCCCCCGGCGCTTCCGGCGCCCGGCCCGGCACCGCGGTTTCCACGTATCTGGCGGCGCATCCCGGCGGTGACGTGAATTTTCCTCCTGCCCCCGCCATCGCCGGACTGGACGGTCTCGATGACCGGATCACCGACCAGTGAACTCGGAACGACCAGGAGAACATCATGCGTATTTCCCGTCTCGCGACCGCCGCTGCCGCCCTCGCCATCGGCCTGACCCTCGCCGGCGCCGCCACCACCGCCTCCGCGGGCGGCTGCGGCGCGAGCTACCGTGTCGGCTATGGCGACACCCTCGCCGGCATCGCCGCCCGCTGCGGCACCTCGGTCTACGCGCTGATGCAGGCCAATCCCTACATCCGCAACCCGCACCACATCGTCGCCGGCTGGGTGCTGAACATCCCGCAGAGCGGCTATGGCTCGGGCGGCGGCTACGGCTACCAGCAGCCGCCGAAATACAAGAAGGGCTACGGCTACCAGTACAACAGCTACAGGGGCGGCAGCTACGGCTACAGCGCCCGCGGCTACAAGATCACCTACAGGAGCCATGCCGGCTACGGCGCCCGCGGTGGCTACGGCCACGGCTCGTATTCGGGCGGGTCCTATTCGGGCGGCTCGTATTCGGGTGGGTCGCATTCCGGCGGCACCTATGGCCACCAGGGCGGCGGCTCGTCGTATGGCGGCTACCACGGCGGCCATGTGGTGAACTACAACGAGTATCAGGGCTACGGCTACTGATCCGGGCCTGCACCGAAATGTCGGGACGGGGCGGCGCCGGCTGCCCCGCCTGCGCCTGTCCGGCGGCCTGAGGGGGCGCCGCGTCCGGCCTCGGCGCCGGTGGCGATGTCCGGCCCGCGGCGCGGCTGCGGGCGAACCGCCGGCGGCACCGTCTCCCCGCCCGGACCGCTCGCCGGACGTCTGCCTTCCCGCCCCGGTGCCACCGGCGAGAGGCTGGCACCGCGCCGCGGGCGCTGGCCGTGCCACGGGCCGCTCGGCCCGACGCGGCGCTTCGGGCGCGCGCCGGAGCATCCGCGCGGCGGCCGGCGCTCAGCGTTCCTCGATCAGGATCTCGCGCTTGCCGACGGCATTGGCCGGGGAGACCACGCCCTGGTCCTCCATCTGCTCCACCAGGCGCGCCGCCTTGTTGTAGCCGATCTGGAGCTTTCTCTGGATGTAGCTCGTCGAGCATTTCCGGTCGCGCGCGACGATCGCCACCGCCTTGTCGTAGAGCTCGTCCTCGCTGTCCCCCGAGCTGGCGAGGCCGAGCTTCTCCTCGACCATGGCCTGGGTCTCCTCGTCGCCGCCGTCGATCACCGCGTAGACATAGTCCGGCGCGCCGAGCGACTTCAGGTGGTTGACCACCTCCTCGACCTCGTCGTCCGAGACGAAGGGCCCGTGCACGCGGCGCACCCGGCCGCCCGGCGCCATGTAGAGCATGTCGCCCTGGCCGAGCAGCTGCTCCGCGCCCTGCTCGCCGAGGATCGTCCGGCTGTCGATCTTCGAGGTCACCTGGAAGGAGATCCGCGTCGGGAAGTTGGCCTTGATGGTGCCGGTGATGACATCCACCGAGGGGCGCTGCGTCGCCATGATGAGATGGATGCCGGAGGCGCGGGCCATCTGCGCGAGGCGCTGGATGCAGGCCTCGATCTCCTTGCCGGCGACCATCATCAGGTCCGCCATCTCGTCGACGATCACCACGATCAGCGGCATCGCCTCGGGCACGATGGTCTCGGTCTCGAAGACCGGCTCGCCGGTGTCCTCGTCGAAGCCGGTCTGCACGGTGCGCGAGAAGTTCTCGCCGCGGGCCAGCGCCTCGCGCACCCGGGCGTTGTAGCCCTCGAGGTTGCGCACCCCCATCTTCGACATCTTGCGGTAGCGCTCCTCCATCTCGCCGACCACCCATTTCAGCGCCACCAGCGCCTTCTTGGGGTCGGTCACGACAGGGGCGAGCAGATGCGGGATGCGGTCATAGACCGAGAGCTCGAGCATCTTCGGGTCGATCATGATCAGGCGGCACTGCTCGGGGCTCAGGCGATAGAGCAGGCTGAGGATCATGGTGTTGATCGCCACCGACTTGCCCGAGCCGGTGGTGCCGGCGATCAGCAGGTGGGGCATCTTGGCGAGGTTGGCGATGCAGGGCGTGCCCTCGATCGACTTGCCGAGGGCGAGCGCCAGGGCATGGCGCGATTCGGCGTATTCCTCGGCTTCCAGAACCTCGCGCAGATAGACCGTCTCGCGCTTCACGTTGGGCAGCTCGATGCCGATCACCGAGCGGCCGGGCACGGTGGAGACGCGGGCCGAGAGCGCCGACATCGAGCGCGCGATGTCGTCGGCGAGGCCGATCACCCGGGCCGCCTTCAGCCCCGGCGCCGGCTCGAGCTCGTAGAGCGTGACCACCGGGCCGGGCTTCACCGCGACGATCTCGCCGCGCACGCCGTAATCGGCGAGCACCGTCTCGAGCTGGCGGGCATTCTCCTCGAGCGCGAGCTCGGAGAG
Organism: Paralimibaculum aggregatum; assembly: GCF_030270585.1. Lineage (GTDB taxonomy): Bacteria > Pseudomonadota > Alphaproteobacteria > Rhodobacterales > Rhodobacteraceae > Thermohalobaculum > Thermohalobaculum aggregatum. Next base: position 119,013 of record NZ_BSYI01000001.1, on the reverse strand, counting down.
CGGCTCGTTGCTGCCGGCGGGATAGGGCTCCTGCAGCAGGTCGAGCGGCGGCGCGTCATAGGGCGCGGGCGCCGGGTCGGCCGGGGCCTCGCCGGGGGCGGCGGGGCGGAGCGTCTCGTCGTCGTCGTCCTCGTCGTCGTCGGTGGCGCGGTTCAGCAGGCGCGAGGTGCTGCCGATCAGCGTGTCCTCCGGCGCGGCGGGGGCCGGGGCGGGCGGGGCGGCGGGGGCGATGCGGGGCCCCCGCGGGATCTCGGGCCCGGCAGCGGCGCCGGCCGCCTCGCGCCCGTCGCCGAACGCCTCGTCATGCGGGTCGGCGGGCGCCGGCGGGCGCTCGTCGCCGGCGGCCGGCATGGCGCGGGGTGCGCCGGCGGCCTCCGGCATCAGCGCGCGCATCGCCGCCTCGCGGTCGAGCCCGAGCGCATCGGCCTCGCGCGCGGCGTCCCGGTCGGCCTGGCTGAGTGCCTCGGCCGAGCGGCTGAGCTTGCGGATCGCGGCGCCGAGGGCGCTGTCGGCAGCGCTCGCCTCGGCCGGAGCGGCCTCCACGGCGGCGGGGACGATGCGGCTGCGCCGGGGCGAGCCGGGGCCGGCGATGGCCGGCTCGCGGCGATCGGCTGCGCCGGCGGGGGCGTCGTCCGCCGCCGCCGGTTCCGGGCGGCGGGTCCTGCCGAGGCCGATGCCGGCGATCCGGGCGCCGAGGCCGGCGGGCCGGGCCGGGGGCTCGGCCGCCTCCGCCGTCTCCGGCGCGTCCGGCACAGGCGCCCGGGGGGCGATCTTCGGCGCCGCCTCCCGCGCCCGGCGCATGCGCACCTGCCTGGCACCGGCGGTCGCGGCCGCGCCCATGCCCTGGCGCGCCACCATGCCGAGCGAGCCCAGCATCCAGCCGCCGAGCGCCCGCGCCTCGGCGAGCGTCATGCCGAGCGCCGCCGCCCAGCTCGCCAGCGCCGCCGCTCCCAGCACCGCCGAGAGCGCGCGCACGCCGGCATCCTCGGCCAGCGGCAGCACCCGCAGCAGCGCCAGCGCGCCATTGTCGCCGAGATGCCCGCCGAGGCCGACCGTCAGCGGCCAGCTCTCCGGCGGGGTGTGGGTGGAGGCGAAGAGCGCGCCGAGGATCACCGCGATCGGCAGCAGCAGCAGCCGCGCCCAGATCCGCTCGTCGCCGCGGTGCAGCACGAGCCGCAGCCCCCAGACCACCGGGAAGATCACCAGGAACCAGGCGCTGCGGCCGAGCACCCGCGTCAGCGGATCGGCCAGCACCGCGCCGGGGCGCCCGAGCCAGTTGACCGGCGCCGCGCCGGGGGCGCTGAACTGGCTCGGATCGGCGGCGTCGTAGCTCGCCAGCGCCAGCCCGAGCAGCAGCCCCAGCGTCAGGAAGGCGAGCCCCCAGAGCTCGGCCAGCCTGCGGCGCACCGCCAGTTGGGTCCCGGTCTCGGCCATCTGCGCGGTTCCCCCCTCGCCACCGAAGCCACCTGCGAATAGCGCCATGTTCCCTGTCTCCCTTCGGCGCGTCAGGTCAAGACCCGGGCGACCGCCTCGAGCCCGCGGCGCACATCCGCCGCCGGCGCCACCAGCGCAAGTCTCAGATAGGCCGCGCCCGGATCGCCGCCGCCCAGCCGCTCGGAAACGGGCCGCGAGAGATAGGCGCCGGGCAGGGCGCGCACCCCCGCCTCGCGCCAGAGCCGGAGCGCCGCCGCCTCGCCGTCGCCGAGCTCGAGCCAGAGGAAGAAGCCCGCCTCCGGCGCCGCATAGCCCGGCAGATTGCCGAGGATCTCGTCGGCGATGGCGAACTTCTCCTGATAGAGCGCGCGGTTGGCCCCGACATGCGCCTCGTCGGCCCAGGTGGCGGCGGCGGCATGCTGCGCCGGGATCGGCAGCGGCGCCCCGGCATAGGCGCGCAGCTGCAGCATCCGCGCGCGGTTCTCCGGCCCGGTGCAGGCGAAGCCCGAGCGCAGCCCCGCGAGGTTCGACCGCTTGGAGAGCGAGTGGAACACCACCAGCCGCTCCGGGTCGCCGCGATCGGCGCTCAGCACCTCGAGCGCGCCGACGGGCGGGCGCTCGCGCCAGATCTCCGAGTAGCACTCGTCGGCGAAGATGCGGAAATCGTGGCGCTCGGCCAGCGCGAACAGCCGCCGCCAGTAGCCGGCATCGGCGCAGGCGCCCTGCGGATTGGCCGGCGCGCATATGTAGACCACCGTGGTCCGCGCCAGCAGGTCTTCCGGCAGCGCGGCGAAATCCGGCAGGTGCCCGGTGGCGGCCGTGGCCGGGACATAGACCGGCTCGGCGCCCGCGGTGATCGCCGCCACGGCATAGCACTGGTAGAACGGGTTCGGCATCAGCACCGCCGGGCGCTGGCCGTTCTTGGCCTCGGGCGAGAGCGCGATGCAGGCGGCGAAGAGCCCCTCGCGGGTGCCGTTGAGCGGCAGGATCGAGTGCTCCGGGTCGCGGTAGGCCTCGGCCACGCCATAGCGCCGGGCGAGCCAGTCGGAGATCGCGCCGCGCAGCTCCGGCAGCCCCTCGTTGGGCGGGTATCGCGAGAGCGAGGCGCTGTGCTCCAGCATGATCGGGCCGACGAAATCCGGCACCGGGTGCTGCGGCTCCCCGATCGACATCGCAATGGGATCGCCGCCAGGCGGCGTGTCGCCGAGAAGCCGCCGGAGCCTCGGAAAGGCATATTCCGGCAGGCTCTCGAAACGCGCTGGAAACTGCATCTCTGCCCGCTTTCGAACCTGTCCGACGTCTGTCGCGCCGCGTGGGCGGACAATAGCCGAGTGGGACCGCACAGTCCAGAAGTGCGAACGAATCGAGCCCGCCGGTCTCCGATCCGCCGCCGATTCTGCCCCTATGTCAGGCGGCGAGCAGCGGCTCCAGCGCCCGCGCCCAGGCGACCAGCCGGCGCTCCTGGTGCGGCCCCTCGAACAGCATCAGCCCGCAATGCGTCTCCGGCAGCGGCAGGGTGATCGCCGAGAGCCCGAGCAGGTTGGCGATGCGGGTGTTGCGCAGCGCCAGCAGGTTGCGCTCGGTGTAGTACGCCTCGTCGGCCTCGAGGCGGGCGACCTCCGGCGGCAGGCAGGCGACGCTCGGCATCGCGATCGGCCCGGCGCTGGCGATGCGCGCGGCGAGCGCGCGGCCGATGCGGGCGAACTCGGCCCGCGCCTCGGCATCCTTCGCCGGGTCCACCGCCTTGCCGGAGCGGAAGCGCGCCTCGATCGGCGGATACATCACGCCGGGCGCCGCCTCGATGGTCTCGGCCCAGGTCGTCCAGGCCTCGGCGGTGACGATCGGGCTGAGCCGGCCGGCCACCTCGAAGGTCTCGGCGAATTCCGGGCAGGGGCCGCGCAGCGGCGCGATGCCGGCCTGCGCCAGCCGCTCGATCGCCGCCTCGAAGGCCGCCAGCGGCTCCGGGTCGCAGCCCTCGAGCACCACGGTCTCGGCGACCTGCAGGCCGGCCGGCCGCGCCGGCTCCGGCAGCGGCGCGAAGGGCGCCCCCGAGAGCGCGGCGAGCAGCAGCCCGGCATCCTCCACCGTGCGCGCCAGCGGGCCCACCGTGTCGAGGCTGGCGGCGAGCGGCACCACGCCCTCGCCGGAGAGCAGCCCCGCCGTGGTCTTCAGCCCGACCAGCCCGTTCCAGGCGGCCGGGATGCGCACCGAGCCGCCGGTGTCCGAGCCGATCCCGGCGCTCGCCAGCCGCCGCACCGTGGAGACCGCGGCGCCGGAGGAGGAGCCCCCCGGCGCGCGCTCGGGCGCCAGCGCATTCGGCGGCGTCGCGGTCATCGGGTTGACGCCGAGGCCGGAGAAGGCGAGCTCGGAGAGATGCGTCTTGCCGAGGCAGACCAGCCCGGCCGCGGTGGCGTGGGTGAGCACCTCGGCATCGCGCCCGGGCGCGCGGCCGGCCAGCAGCCGGGTGCCGGCCTCGGTCGCCACATGGGCGGTGTCGATATTGTCCTTCCAGCTCACCGGCACGCCGTCGAGCGGGCCGGCGGGGCGGCCCTCGCCGACGCGGGCGGCGGCGGCGGCGGCCTCGTCGCGGGCGCGGTCAGGGGTGAGCCGGGCATAGATCAGAGGATGCTCGGGATCGGCGGCGATCGCCTCGAGATAGCTCTCGGTCAGATCGCGCGGGTCGAGCCGCCCCTCGGCGATGGCGCGTCCCTGCGCCGCGGCGGTCTCGCCTCTCCAGTCCGTCATCCTGTCCTCCGCATCGTGTGGTTGGGGCCCGCCCGCGCCCGCTTTGGTCGCACCCCGGGAGGTTGGACATTCGGGCAGCGCGCCCGGATAGTAAAGCCCATGACGGACAGGGATTTCGACATCGCGATCGTCGGCGGCGGCCTCGTCGGCTCGGCGCTCGCACTGGTGCTGGCGCGGGCCGGGCTCTCGGTCGCGCTGCTCGACCGGGTGGCGGCGGAAACCCGCGCCGCGCCGGATTTCGACGGGCGCGCCTATGCGGTGGCGCTCGGCTCGTCGCGGCTGCTCGCCGTGGCCGGGCTCTGGGCGCGGCTGGCACCGCAGGCGCAGGAGATCCGCGACATCGAGGTGGGCGAGGGCGCGGGCTCGCCGGCGCTGCTGCATTTCGACCCGCGCGGGCTGGTCGAGCGGCCGGTGGGCTGGATCGTCGAGGACCATCACCTGCGCCTCGCGCTGCTCGAGGCGCTGGCGGCGCCGGAGGCCGGGGCGACGCATCTGGCACCCGCCGCGGTGGCTTCGGTGGACTATGCCCCCGGCGCGGCGCGGATCGCGCTCGAGGACGGGCGTGCGATCACCGCGCGGCTCGCCGTGGCGGCGGACGGGCGGCGCTCCGCGCTCGCCGCGGCGGCCGGGATCGGGCGCATCGGCTGGAGCTATGCGCAGACCGGGCTGGTGGCGGCGGTGGCGCACGAGGCCGAGCATGGCGGGCTGGCGCATCAGAGCTTCTTCCCCGGCGGGCCCTTCGCGGTGCTGCCGCTCACCGGGCGGCGCTCGGCCATCGTCTGGTCGGAGGAGGCGGGCCGGGCGGCGGCGCTGATGCGGCTCGGGGAGGACGCCTATCTGGCGGAGCTTCGCCGGCGGATCGGGCCGCGGCTCGGCCGGCTCGCGCTGATCGGGCGGCGCTGGGCCTATCCGCTCGATCTCACCCTGGCCGAGCGCTATGCCGCGCCGCGGCTGGCGCTGGTCGGCGATGCGGCGCATGGCGTGCACCCGATCGCCGGGCAGGGGATGAACATGGGGCTGCGCGACGTCGCGGCGCTGGCCGAGGTGCTGGTCGAGGCGGCGCGGCGCGGCGAGGATATCGGCGCCATCGACGTGCTGCGGCGCTACGAGGCCTGGCGGCGCTTCGACGCCGGCTGCCTGGCGCTCGGCATGGATGCGCTGAACCGGCTGTTCTCGAATGCGAGCGGCGCGCTCTCGGTGCTGCGCCAGGCCGGGCTCGCGGCGGTGGGGGCGAGCCCGGCGCTCGGGCGCGCGCTGATGCGCGAGGCGGAAGGGCTGGCCGGCGAGGTGCCGCGGCTGATGCGGGGCGAGCCGCTGTGAGCGGCGGCGCCGACGGCGCGGGGCGCGGGCCCGCCGCCTCCCCCGCCCACCCACCCGGAGGCGGCGGGCCCGCGCCGGCTGGCGGGGCGGCGGTCGGCGCGCTGTTCGACCGGGACGCCGCCGGCTACGACGCCGAGCGGCGCCGGCTGGTGCCGGATCTCGACGAATTCTACGATGCCGGGGTCGCGGCGCTCGGGGCCCTGCCGCGCGGCGCGCGGGTGCTCGATCTCGGCGCCGGCACCGGGCTCTTCGCGGCGCGGGTCGCCCTCGCCCATCCGGGCGCGCGGCTGGTGCTGCAGGATGTCGCGCCGGGGATGCTGGCGCTGGCCGGGGCGCGTTTCGCCGGGCTCGGCCTGCCGGCGCCGGAGACCCGCCTGGCCGACATGGCCGGCTCGCTCCCCGAGGGGCGCTTCGATGCGGTGATCTCCGCGCTCGCGATCCATCATCTCGAGCATCCGGCACAGGCTGCCCTGTTCCGCGGGATCGCGAGGATCCTGGCGCCGGGCGGGCGCTTCGTCGATGCCGAGCAGATCCTGCAGCCGGACCCGGCGGCCGAGGCGGCGGCCGATCGGGCATGGGAGGCGGCGGCCCGTGCGGCGGGCGCCGGCGATGCCGCGCTCGCCGCGGCGCGGGCGCGCATGGCGCATGACCGCTGCGCCACCGTCACGGACCTCCTCGCCTGGCTCGGGGCGGCGGACTTCGCCGCGCACTGCCCCTGGGCAAGGGGCCGGTTCGCCGTGCTCGCCGGCATCCGCCAGAGCTGAGGCGCGCGCCGCAGGCCGGTGGGGGAGCGGAGCCTCTCCACCGGGCCGGCCGGTCGCCGGGGTGGGCGGGGCCTGCGGCGCGCGCCGGCGCTGCCTGCCTCACGGCCCGCCGACTTCAGCCCGCCGCGTTCAGCCAGATGCGTTCAGCCCTCGAGGTCCCGGCGCACCGTGTCCCGGTTCAGCATCGCCCGGGTCTCGTCATATCGGTCGAAGGTGTCGTCGATCACGAATTTCAGGTCGGGCGAGTATTTCAGGCTGAGCCGGCGGTCCACCGAGCGGCGGATCTCGCCGCGGGCCTCCATCAGCGCGGCGATCGCGCCCTCGGGATCGCGCCCGCCGAGCGGCATCACATAGACCGTCGCCTGGCGCAGATCCGGCGAGGGGCGCACCTCGGTCACCGTGATCGAGGCCGCCGCCATGCCGAGCCCGTGCGCCTCGCCGCGCATCAGCACCTCGGCCAGCGCGCGCCGGATCGTCTCCCCGACCCGGAGCTGGCGCTGGCTGGGGCCGCGTGCGCCGCCCTTGTTCCTGTCCCTGGCCATCTGCTTGACCTCCTGTGCCTGGCGGTGCGAGCCTCGCCCCCGGGAGGACCCGCGATGCAGCCCGGTGGCGTGCTCGAAACCGCAGTCTATGCCGAGGATCTCGCCGCTGCCGAGGCTTTCTACGGCGGCCTGCTCGGCCTCGAGCCGGTGCTGCGCGAGCCCGGCCGTCATGTCTTCTTCCGATGCGGGGCGGGGATGCTGCTGGTCTTCGATCCCGGCGCCACCGCCAACCCGCCCGCCCCGGGCAGCCGGCTGCCGGTGCCGCCGCATGGCGCCCGTGGCCCCGGCCATCTCTGCTTCCGCGCCAGCGCGGCGGAGCTCGAGGACTGGACCGCGCGTCTCGCGGCGGCCGGGGTCGCGATCGAGGCGGATTTCCGGTGGCCGAACGGCGCGCGCTCGGTCTATGTCCGCGATCCTGCCGGCAATTCGGTGGAGTTTGCCGAGCCCCGGCTCTGGGGGCTCGACTGAGAGATGGCGGGCAGGGCCGTGGCCCCGCCCCGGATCAGAGCGTGCGCTCCACGGTCTTGCGCTCGAAGATCTCGATGACGTCGCCCTCGCGGATGTCCTCGTAGTTCTCGAAGGCCATGCCGCATTCCTGGCCGACCGGGACCTCCTTGACCTCGTCCTTGAAGCGCTTGAGCGTCTTCAACGTGCCCTCGTGGATCACCACGTTGTCGCGCAGCAGGCGCACGCCCGCCGAGCGCCGCGCGACGCCCTCGGTGACCTGGCAGCCGGCGACCTTGCCGACGCCCGAGACCTTGAAGACCTGCTTGATCTCGGCATAGCCGATGAAGGTCTCCTGCACCTCCGGCGAGAGCAGGCCCGAGGCCGCCGCCTTCACGTCGTCCACCAGGTCGTAGATGATCGAGTAGTAGCGGATCTCGACCCCCTTCTGGTTGGCGGCGTTGCGGGCCGGCGCATTGGCACGCACGTTGAAGCCGATGATCGGCGCGCCCGAGGCCTCGGCGAGGTTGACGTCCGATTCGGTGATCGCACCGACGCCGGAATGCAGGATCTGGATCCGCACCTCGTCGTTGCCGATCTTCTCGAGCGCCTGCACGATCGCCTCGGTCGAGCCCTGCACGTCCGCCTTCACGACGATCGGCAGCTCGCTGACGTTCTCGTCCGACTTGGCCTGGGCCAGCAGCTGGTCGAGCGAGGCGCGGCTGCCGGCGGCGGCCACCTTCTCGCGCGCCTTGCGGTGGCGGTAGTCGGCGATCTCGCGCGCCTTGGCCTCGTCCTCGACGACGTTGAGCACGTCGCCGGCCTCCGGCGTGCCGTTGAGCCCGAGCACCTCGACCGGCACCGACGGCCCGGCCTCGGTGATCCGCTCGCCCTGGTCGTTGATCAGCGCGCGCACCTTGCCCCACTGCTCGCCGACGACGAAGATGTCGCCGGTGCGCAGGGTGCCGCGCTGCACCAGCACGGTGGCCACGGGGCCGCGGCCGACATCCAGCTTGGCCTCGATCACCGCGCCCTCGGCCGGCCGCCCCGGGTTGGCCTTCAGCTCCAGCAGCTCGGACTGTAGCGTGATGTTCTCGACCAGCGTGTCGAGCCCCTGGCCGGTGAGGGCCGAGACCTCGACATCGAGCACGTCGCCGCCCATGCCCTCGACCACGATCTCGTGGCGCAGCAGCTCGGTGCGGACCTGGTTGGCATCGGCGCCCGGCTTGTCGATCTTGTTGATCGCCACGATCATCGGCACCTCGGCCGCCTTGGCGTGGGAGATCGCCTCGATCGTCTGCGGCATCACGCTGTCATCGGCCGCGACCACCAGGATCACGATATCCGTCACCTGCGCGCCGCGGGCACGCATCGAGGTGAAGGCGGCGTGGCCCGGCGTGTCGAGGAAGGTGATCTTGGCGCCGGCCTCGGTGTTGATCTGGTAGGCGCCAATATGCTGCGTGATGCCGCCGGCCTCGCCGGCCACGACATTGGTCTTGCGCAGCGCGTCGAGCAGCGAGGTCTTGCCGTGGTCGACATGACCCATGATGGTCACCACGGGCGCACGCGGCTCGAGGTCGCCCTCGGAATCCTCTGCGCTCTCGATCGACTGTTCCACATCCGCCTCCGAGACGCGTTTCACCCGGTGGCCGAACTCCTCGATGATGAGCTCGGCGGTGTCCTGGTCGATCGACTGGTTCTGCGTGGCCATGATGTCGTTCTTCATCAGGGCCTTGATGACGTCGGCAACCCGCTCGGCCATGCGGTTGGCGAGTTCCTGGACGGTGATGACCTCCGGCAGCGTGACGTCCCGGATGACCTTCTCCCGCGTCTCCTGGTGGCCGCGCGACTTGCGCTTCTCGCGCTCCTGGCGCCGGCGCATCGCCGCCAGCGAGCGCTGCCGGCCGTCCTCGTCGCCGCCGAGCTTGGAGATGGTCAGGCGGCCGGTACGCCGCTTGTCCTCGCCGCGGCCCTTGTTGGGCGTCGGCTGCTCCTTCTCGCGCTTCTTGGTCTGCGGCATCGGCTTGTTGCGGCCGCGGCCGTCGTCGCCGTCGTCCTTGGAGCGGGGCGATGCCGGGCTCGCGGCCTGGCCCTCGGCCGCCGCGGCGCGCTTGGGCTTCGGCGCGGCCTGCTCGCCCGGCAGCGGCGCGGGGGTCGCCCCGGCAGCCGCCTCGGCGGCGCGCTGGCGCTCCGCCTTCTCGCGGCGCTCGGCCTCCTCGGCGGCGGTGCGCTTGGCCTCCGCCTCCTCGGCCTCGCGGCGCTTGGCCTCGGCTTCCTCGGCCTCGCGGCGCTTGGCCTCGGCGGCTTCCTCGGCGGCCCGCTTGGCATCCTCGGCGGCCTGCTTGGCCTCCTCCTCGGCACGGCGCTTGGCGTCCTCGACGGCACGCCGCCGGGCCTCTTCCTCGTGCTTCTTGGCCTGCTTCAGGGCCTCGAGGCGGCGCGCGTATTCCTCGTCCGAGAGCGAGCGCAGCATCTGCGGCTTGCCGCCCCGGTTCTGGCCGCGCCCGCGCGGCGCGTCGCCGGCAGCCTGGCCGCCGCCGCCGCGGCGATTGCCGCCGCTGCCGCCATCGGCCCGGCCGCCGCCGCTGCGCGCAGGCGCGCTGTCGGCGCGCCCGGCCTCGGCACCCTGCGGACGGCTCTTGGTGGCGACGCTGGCGCCGCCCTGGCCGGCCGAGGCCGTCGATTTCACGCTCGCTGCGGTCTTGACGCTGGCCGCACCGCCGGAGGCCTGGGCGGCGCCGGCCGCGCCGCCGCTGCCCGGTGCGGTGAGCACGCGCTTACGCTTCTTTTCCACGACCACCGGCTTGGTCGCGCCGCCGCGGCTCGGCGGGCGTCCGCCGCCGCGCCCGCCGCCAGGACCTCCGCGTCCGCCGCGTGCCGCCGGTTTCTTGTCGCCGCTATCCGTGTCGCTCATCCGCCATCCCGTACTGGGCCCGGAACGGGCCCGCTTGCATCACTGTCATCTTCGGGCGCGCGGGGCCGAATGCCCTCCGCGCCATCGGTCGTGCAATCCGTGCCGGGGCCTTGCCCGGCCTGCTCCATCGGTCCGTCGGCGCCCGATTGCCCGGCGCCCCGGAGACCTGCCAGCCGCTCGGCCTCGCGAAGCGCCCGTTCCGCGATCCCGCCCGCGTCGAGAGCGGCATGTATCGCAAAATCGCGCCCGAAAGCCAAACCCAATTCCCGGGCCGACAACAGCCCGATCACCGGCCAGCCCCTGGCCAGCCGGCGCAGTTTCCCGCGCCCGTCGGCGGCACCCTCGGCCGCCTCGAGCAGCACGCCCGGCGCGTTCGCCGCCCGCAGCCTCTCCCGGGTCTTCTCGAACCCGGTTACCGCCTGGCCGGCCTTTCGCGCCAGCGCGACCTGCGCCACCAGCCGGTCGGCGAGCAGGCTCTCGAGCCTGTCTGCCAGATCCGGCGTCACCTCGGCCGGCCCCCGGAAGGCCCGGGCGAACAGCCGCTTCGCGACTGCCTTTTCCACCAAGGCGCGCTCTGAGGTCAACCACACGCCGCGTCCGGGCAGCTTCTCGGCCAGATCCGGCACCACCCGATTCTCCGGGTCGCGCACGAACCTTATCAGCCCTCGGCGCGTTCCGCTCTCGCCGGTGACGATGCAGCGCCGCTCCGGGCCGTCAGCCCTGTTCTTCGCGCGCCCGCCGCGGCTCATCGCCTGTCCGTCTCCGTCGATGCCGGTTCCGTGCCCGAGCGCCATGCCGCGCGCCCCGCTGCCCGCGCGGATCAGATCCGCGCGGACGTCTCCGCATCGGCGAACGGGGATGTGCCCGCGGCCTCGCCGGTCTCGCCGGCCTCCGCCTCGGCGGCGGCGGCCTCGATATCCTCGTCGGTGACGATCTCCGAGGGATCGACCATGCCGAGATCGACCCGCGCCTTCATCACCAGATACTGCGCCTCCTCGAGGCCGATGTCGAAGGGCTCGAGCAGCCCGTCATCCTTCACCCGCTTGCCGTCGATCGTGGTGTAGCCGCCGGCCAGCTCCCAGTCGGCGCAGGTGGCGAACTCCTCCAGCGAGGTGATCCCGTCCTTGGCGAGCGCCAGAACCATCTGCGGGGTCAGCCCCTCGAAGCCGATCAGGTCGTCGCCGGCGCCGAGCTCGCGGGCCTCGGCGAGGGCCTTCTGGTTGACCTCCTCGAGGCTCTCGCGGGCACGGGCCTGCAGCTCCTCGGCGGTCTCCTCGTCGAAGCCGTCGATCGAGGACAGCTCGTCGATCTCGACGAAGGCGACCTCCTCGAGCGAGGCGAAGCCCTCGGAGACCAGCAGCTGCGCCACCATCTCGTCGACGTTGAGCGTCTCCATGAACATCTGGCTGCGCTCGTTGAACTCCTGCTGACGGCGCTCCGATTCCTCGGCCTCCGTCATGATGTCGATGTCCCAGCCGGTGAGCTGGCTGGCGAGGCGCACGTTCTGCCCGCGCCGGCCGATCGCCTGGGAGAGCTGCTCGTCCGGCACCACCACCTCGATGCGGCGGGCATCCTCGTCCATCACCACCTTGACCACCTCGGCCGGCTGCAGCGCCGAGACGATGAAGGCGGCGGCATCGTCGACCCAGGGGATGATGTCGATCTTCTCGCCCTGGAGCTCGTTGACCACCGCCTGCACGCGGGAGCCCCGCATGCCGACGCAGGCGCCGACCGGGTCGATGCCGCTGTCGTGGCTCAGCACGCCGATCTTGGCCCGGCTGCCCGGGTCGCGCGCCACCGCCTTGATCTCGATGACCCCGTCGTAGATCTCCGGGACCTCCATCTGGAACAGCTTCGCCATGAATTCCGGCGCGGTGCGCGACAGGAAGATCTGCGGCCCCCGCGCCTCGCGCCGCACATCCCTGATATAGGCACGGATGCGGTCGCCGACACGGTAGCTCTCGCGCGGGATCAGCTGGTCGCGGCGGAGAATCGCCTCGGCGCGGGAGAGATCGACCACCACGTTGCCGTATTCCACCCGCTTGACCACGCCGTTGATGATCTCGCCGATTCGGTCCTTGAATTCCTCGTACTGGCGCTCGCGCTCGGCCTCGCGCACCTTCTGCACGATGACCTGCTTGGCGGTCTGTGCGGCGATGCGGCCGAAATCCATCGGCGGCAGCGGGTCGGTGATGAAATCGCCGATCTGCGCCTCGGGGTTCTTCAGCCGGGCCTCCTCGAGCGCGATCTCGGTGAAGTGGTTCTCCACCTCCTCGACGATCTCCATGGCGCGCGACATGTGCACCTCGCCCGACTTGCGGTCGATGAAGGCGCGGATGTCGTATTCGGCGCCGTAGCGCGAGCGCGCCGCCTTGCCGAGGCTCTCCTCCATCGCCTCGAGCACCAGCTCGCGGTCGATCAGCTTCTCGCGGGCGACCGCATCGGCGATCTGCAACAGCTCCAGTCGGTTGGCACTGACCATGGCTCAGGCGTCCTTCCAATCGTTGAGGGCGGGCGCGGCGGGGTCCTGATCCGCTGCCTCGGTCTCCTCCGGCTCTTCCTCGATGGCGTCGAAGGCGCTCTCGTCGATGTCCACGCGGCCCTCGGAGGCCTTCAGGCTCTCGGCCACCAGCTCGTCGGTCAGGATCAGCTTGGCATCGCCCAGCCAGTCGAATTCCAGCCCGACGACGCCCTCGTCGATCTCCACCAGCACCTCGGTGCCCTCGACGCCGGCCAGCAGCCCCTTGAAGCGGCGCCGGCCCTCGATGGCCTCCTCGGTCTCGATCCTGGCCTCGTAGCCCTCCCAGCGGGCGAAATCCTCCAGCCGGGTGAGCGGCCGGTCGATCCCGGGGCTCGAGACCTCGAGGTTGTACTCGTCGGTGATCGGGTCCTCGACGTCGAGCACCGCCGAAATGGCGCGCGACAGCTCGGCACAGTCCTCGATCTCCATGCGGCCGTCCGGGCGCTCGGCCATCACCTGCAGCGTCTTGGTCTTGCCGCCCATCAGGCGAAGGCGTACCAGCGCGAAGCCCATCCCCTCGACGGTCGGGCGGACGATCTCGGCCAGCCGGCGGTCGAACGGCGCTTTCGCGACAAGATCTGCCATGGGCAACATGCTCCTCGGACGGACGGTGGCGCGCCTTGGCCGCGCCACGCATGATCTCCCGTTCCTGTCTCGGAGAACATATGGCCCAGCGGGCCTTCGCGGGCCGCGCCGGGCTGGCGCGCCCTTAGCGATTTGCCGCAACACATACGCCCGGCACCGCCCGGATGCAAGCCCCGAGCTGCCGCGAAGGTCGCCGTCGCCGGGGGCGCTCCGGGAGGCGCCGGAGCGGTCCCGATCGTTAACCCTTCATTCAGTTTTGTACAGTTCCCTCGGATAGGCGCGTTCGGATCATTCTCCGCTTGACAGCTCCGCCCTGCCGGCCCGTCCTTGCCGGAGAGCGCAGCCGGCGGAGACGCATCGGCAGCGGGCGCGCCGCAGGCCCGTCGGGGCGGGCGCCGGCGAACCGGAACGGACTGGTGTATGGATGTATTCGAGCTGATCCTGCTGGCCGGCCCCTCGGCGGCGCTTCTCGGCATCAGCGCCGGCGTCGCGGTCGGCGACGTGCGCGACCGCCGGCGGATGGACCGGCTGCGCGCGCGGCTCGAGCAGGCGCCGCATCCTTCGCTGCTCACGCGGTTCTCAGGCCGGGCGATCGCCGCCAATCGGGCCTTCGAGGCGCTGGCCCCGATGCGCGCCGGGATCGAGGCCACCCTCGGCGGCTGCCTCGAGCGCTGCGGCGCCGCGGCGATCTACCGGCTCAGCCAGGGCGCCCGGCGGCTCGGCTTCGCGGTGCTGCCGGTGGCGCTGCGCGGCAGCGCCGAGCCGCGCTATCTCGGCGTCTGGGCGGCGGAGGACGGGCACCTGCTCTGGTCGCTGCTCACCGCCGAGGCGCTGGCCGAGGCGGCGCCGGCGCTGGTCGCCTCGCCCTACCAGCACGCACCCTTCGCCCATGTCGCGTTCGGGGAGGGCGAATCGCCCCTCGTCAACACCGCCTTCGCGCAGCAGTTCGGGCGCGATCCGGCGCCGGTGCTGGCGGCGCTGCCCGGCAGCGCCCGCGCCGAGGGCGACCGGGTGCTGCTGACCCGGCGCGACGGGCATGTAGGCATCTACCGCGCCTTCCTCGGCGAGACCGGCGGCACGCAGGACCCGGCCGAATGGGCCGCCCCGGTGCCGGCGGCCGCCGCGCCCGGAGACGGGCAGGCGGGCGGGGCGGGGCGCGAGCTCTTCCTGTTTCCCGTGGCGCGCGAGGGCTATGCCCGCTCCGGCCCGACCCGGGTGCTCGAGCTGGTGCCGGTGGCGCTGGCGCAGTTCGAGACCGACGGCACGCTGCTCTGGTGCAATTCCCGCGCCCGCGAGATCCTGTCGGACCGGGCCCGCCCCGGCGCCAATCTCACCGATCTCTTCGTGCCGCTCGGCCAGCCCGGCGCGACGCTCGAGGCGGCGGCGCTGGCGGCCCAGCCGGGCGGGCGCGGGCGCGGCCAGATGGTCCAGCTCAAGGGGGCCGACACCTTCCTGCAGATCGCCCTCACCCGGGTCTCGCTCTATGCCCGCGAGACCCTGATCGCGGTGCTGACCGATGCCTCGCAGCTGCGCCAGCTCGAGGACCAGTTCGCCCAGAGCCAGAAGATGGAGGCGGTCGGCAAGCTGGCCGGCGGCGTCGCGCACGACTTCAACAACGTGCTCACCGCCATCGTCGGGCATTGCGACCTGCTGCTGCTGCGCAAGGATGCCAGCCACCCGGACTATTCCGACCTGATGCAGATCACCCAGAACGCCAACCGCGCCGCCGCGCTGGTGCGCCAGCTCCTCGCCTTCTCGCGCAAGCAGACGCTGAAGCCCGAGATCCTCTCGGTGCAGGACGTGGTCTCCGAGACCCACTACATGCTCAACCGGCTGGTCGGCGAGACCACCAGCCTGGTGCTCGATATCGGGCCGGATCTCTGGTTCGTGCGCGCCGATCACCAGCAGCTCGAGCAGGTGCTGCTCAATCTCGTGGTGAACGCGCGCGACGCGATGCGGGGCACTGGCACCGTCACCATCTCGGTGCGCAACGTCACCCGCGACCTGCGCGAGGGCGCCAAGCGCGAGCCGGCGGGGGACTATGTGGAGATCCGAATCACCGATACCGGCCCGGGCATCGACCCGGAGGTGATCGACAAGGTCTTCGACCCCTTCTTCACCACCAAGCCCAAGGGCGAGGGCACCGGGCTCGGCCTCTCCACCGTCTACGGCATCGTCAAGCAGTCGGGCGGCTACATCTTCGCCGAGAATGCCGGGGGCGGCGGCGCCTGCTTCCGCATCCTGCTGCCGCGCGCCAGCGAGCAGCGCCCGGCGCCGCCGGAGCCGGTCGAGGCGCAGCAGCCGCGGCGCGATCTCACCGGGCGCGGCTCGGTGCTGCTGGTCGAGGACGAGCATCCGGTGCGGGCCTTCGCGGCGCGGGCGCTGAAGCTGCGCGGCTACGAGGTGGCGGAGGCGGCGACGGCGGAGGACGCGATGGAGATCCTCGCCGATCCGGAGTTCCAGGTGGACCTGCTGGTCTCCGACGTGGTGATGCCGGGGATGGACGGGCCGACCTTCGCCGCCAAGGCGCGCCAGATGCGCCCGGGGCTGCGGCTGATCTTCGTCTCCGGCTATGCCGAGGAGAGCTTCCGCAAGAACCTCACCGAGACGGATTTCCACTTCCTGCCCAAGCCCTTCTCGCTCAACGAGCTGACCGCCAAGGTCAAGGAGGCGCTGGCCGAGATGCCGGTGGAGTGAGGCCCCGGCAGCCGCGGTGCCGGCGCGTTAACCAATCCTTCACCCTTGCAGTCCCCAATGTTGGAAAAAGACGGCGTTTGATGCAAGTTTGTTCTGTATTCGTTTCAGTCAATGTGCGAACGTTGAGCGAACGAGGCAGGACCATAGATGGGAACCACAGAGGTGGCAGGCGGCGGCAGGCGGTAGCAGGCGGTGGCCAAAGGTGGCCAACGGCGGCCCGGCCCGCCCGCATCGCCGGCAGGGCAGGCGCCCGGCCGCGGCGATGCACGGGCCCGATTGCCCCGCTGCCGGCCGATGTGGAATAAGGAGACCGTGAGATGACCGACGGGTTGCTCAAGCTTGACGAAAGGCGGAGCATGGACAAGCAGAAGGCGCTGGATTCCGCGCTCGCGCAGATCGAGCGGAATTTCGGCAAGGGCTCGATCATGAGGCTCGGCCAGCGCGACGTGATGGATGTCGAGGCGGTCTCCACCGGCTCGCTCGGTCTCGACATCGCGCTCGGCATCGGCGGCCTGCCGAAGGGCCGCATCATCGAGATCTACGGGCCGGAGAGCTCGGGCAAGACCACGCTCGCGCTGCACTGCGTCGCCGAGGAGCAGAAGCTCGGCGGGGTCTGCGCCTTCGTCGATGCCGAGCACGCGCTCGACCCGGTCTATGCCCGCAAGCTGGGGGTGGATGTCGACGAGCTGCTGATCTCGCAGCCGGATGCCGGCGAGCAGGCGCTCGAGATCACCGACACGCTGGTGCGCTCCGGCGCGATCTCCTGCGTGGTGGTCGATTCGGTCGCGGCGCTGACCCCGAAGGCCGAGCTCGAGGGCGACATGGGCGACGCCACCGTCGGCGCCCAGGCGCGGCTGATGAGCCAGGCGATGCGCAAGCTCACCGCCTCGATCTCCCGCTCGAAATGCATGGTGATCTTCATCAACCAGATCCGCATGAAGATCGGCGTGATGTTCGGCTCGCCCGAGACCACCACCGGCGGCAACGCGCTCAAGTTCTACTCCTCGGTGCGGCTCGACATCCGCCGCATCGGCTCGATCAAGGACCGCGACGAGGTCGTCGGCAACCAGACCCGGGTCAAGGTGGTGAAGAACAAGGTGGCGCCGCCGTTCCGCCAGGTCGAGTTCGACATCATGTATGGCGAGGGCATCTCCAAGACCGGCGAGCTGGTCGATCTCGGCGTCAAGGCCGGGGTGGTGGAGAAATCCGGCTCCTGGTTCTCCTTCTCCGACCAGCGCATCGGCCAGGGCCGCGAGAACGCCAAGAAGTTCCTGCGCGACAACCCGGACATCGCGCTGACCATCGAGGACAAGATCCGCGCCGCGCACGGGCTCGACTTCGCCCTCGGCATGTCCGACGACGACAGCGAGGTGGTCGAGGGCTGAGCCCGTGACCGAGACCGCGGAGGGCGCGGAGGGCGCGGCGGAGGCCCGGCTGCGCGCGCTCTGCCTCGCGCTGCCCGAGGCCACCGAGAAGACCGCCTGGGGCGCCCCGACCTTCCGGGTGCGCGACAGGATCTTCGCCATGCTCAAGGCGGGCGACGGGCATCCCTCGGTCTGGATGAAGGCGCCGGAGGGCGCGCAGGAGGTGCTGGTCGGCGCCGATCCCGCGCGCTTCTTCCGCCCGCCCTATGTCGGCCATCGCGGCTGGATCGGCATGCGGCTCGACGCGACCCCCGACGGCGCGGCGGTGGACTGGGACGAGGTCGCGCGGCTGGTGCGGCGCAGCTTCGCGCTCACCGCGCCGAAGCGGCTGGCGGCCCGGCTCGGCGGCTGAAACCGGTCTCCCGGGGCCTGCGCGGGCCCCCGCGGCGCCGGCACCGGTGGACAGCCGGTTGACTGCCGCGCTAGAGGTGCGCGACCAGCACAGCGCAGGGCCAGAACATGACGTCGCTTTCCGAGATCCGGACCGCCTTCCTCGACTATTTCGCCAGGCACGGCCACGAGATCGTCGCGAGCTCGCCGCTCGTGCCGCGCAACGATCCGACGCTGATGTTCACCAATGCGGGCATGGTGCAGTTCAAGAACGTGTTCACCGGGCTCGAGCATCGGCCCTATGTGCGCGCGGTCACCAGCCAGAAATGCGTGCGCGCCGGCGGCAAGCACAACGACCTCGACAATGTCGGCTACACCGCGCGGCACCACACCTTCTTCGAGATGCTCGGCAACTTCTCCTTCGGCGACTATTTCAAGGAGCAGGCGATCCCGCTGGCATGGGACCTGATCACCAAGGAATACGGGCTGCCGAAGGACCGGCTCCTCGTCACGATCTATCATGACGACGAGGAGGCTGCGGCAATCTGGAAGAAATATGCCGGGCTGCCGGACGAGCGGATCATCCGCATCGCCACCTCGGACAATTTCTGGTCGATGGGCCCGACCGGCCCCTGCGGCCCCTGCTCGGAGATCTTCTTCGACCACGGCGAGCACATCCCCGGCGGCCCGCCGGGCAGCCCGGACGAGGACGGCGACCGCTTCATCGAGATCTGGAACCTCGTCTTCATGCAGTACGAGCAGTTCGAGGACGGCCGGCGCGAGAACCTGCCCAAGCCCTCGATCGACACCGGCATGGGGCTCGAGCGCGTCGGCGCGGTGCTGCAGGGCAAGCACGACAACTACGACACCGACCTGATGCGGGCGCTGATCGAGGCCTCGGCGCAGGCCTCCGGCGCCGATCCGGACGGGCCGGGGCGGATCCATCACCGGGTGATCGCGGATCACCTGCGGGCCTGCTCCTTCCTGATCGCGGACGGCGTGCTGCCCTCGAACGAGGGCCGCGGCTACGTGCTGCGCCGGATCATGCGCCGCGCCATGCGCCATGCCCACCAGCTCGGCATCGCGGCGCCGCTGATGCACCGGCTGGTGCCGGAGCTGGTGCGCCAGATGGGCCAGGCCTTCCCCGAGCTGCCGCAGGCGCAGGCGCTGATCGCCGAGACGCTGGAGCGCGAGGAGCACCGCTTCCGCCGCACCCTCGACCGCGGGCTGAAGCTGCTGGAGGACGAGCTGGGCGCCCTCGGCGAGGCGGATGCGCTGCCCGGCGCCACCGCCTTCAAGCTCTACGACACCTTTGGCTTCCCGCTCGATCTCACCCAGGACGCGCTGCGCGAGCGCGGCCGGGCGGTCGATCTCGAGGGCTTCGACGCGGCGATGGCGGCGCAGAAGGCGCAGGCCCGCGCGGCCTGGACCGGCTCCGGCGAGACCGCCGACGAGGGCATCTGGTTCGATCTCGCCGAGGAGGTCGGGGCGACCGATTTCCTCGGCTACGAGACCGAGAGCGCCGAGGGCGTGCTGCGCGCGGTGCTGCGCGGCGGCGAGCGCACCGGCTCGGCGCAGGCCGGCGAGACCGTGGCGCTGGTGTTCAACCAGACCCCGTTCTACGCCGAGAGCGGCGGCCAGGTCGGCGATCACGGCGAGGTGGTCACCAACACCGGCCGGGCGCGCGTCACCGATGTGCAGAAGCGCGCCGGCGGGCTCTTCGTCCACATGGCCGAGGTGGTCGAGGGCGAGCTGGTTCAGGGCGAGGCGGCGAAGCTCGCGGTCGACAGCGCCCGGCGCGCCGCGATCCGCGCCAACCACTCCGCCACCCACCTGCTGCACGAGGCGCTGCGCGGCCATCTCGGCGAGCATGTCGCCCAGCGCGGCTCCCTGGTGGCGCCGGACCGGCTGCGCTTCGACTTCGTGCACCAGAAGGCGGTGAGCCCGGAGGAGCAGGCGGCGATCGAGACCGAGGTCAACGCCTATATCCGCCAGAACGCCCAGGTGCAGACCCGGGTGATGCCGATCGAGGATGCCCAGGCGCTCGGCGCGCGGGCGCTGTTCGGCGAGAAATACGGCGACGAGGTGCGCGTGGTCTCGATGGGCACCCGGCCCGAGGGGCAGGAGGGCCCGGGCGGCCGGGTCTATTCCATCGAGCTCTGCGGCGGCACCCATGTCGGGCGCACCGGCGATATCGGGCTCCTGCGCGTGGTCGCCGAGGGCGCCTCGGCGGCAGGCATCCGGCGCATCGAGGCGCTGACCGGGGCGGCGGCGCTGGCCCATGTCGAGAGCGAGGCGCAGGCGCTGGCGGCGGCCGCGGCGGTGCTGAAGGTGCGCCCGGCGGAGGTTGCCGAGCGGGCGCAGGTGCTGCTCGACGAGCGCCGGCGGCTGGAGGGCGAGCTTGCCGATCTGCGCCGTCAGCTGGCGCTCGGCGGCGGCGAGGGCGCGGCGCCCGAGGCGCGCGAGGTCGGCGGCGTGCCGTTCCTCGCGCAGAGCCTCAGCGGCGTCGAGGCCAAGGATCTCCGGGCGCTGATCGACACCCACAAGGCGCGGCTCGGCTCCGGCGCGGTGCTGCTGGTGGCCGATACCGGCGGCAAGGCGGCGGTGGCGGCCGGCGTCACCGAGGATCTGACGGGCCGTATCTCGGCGGTCGATCTGGTGCGCGCGGCGGTGGCCGAGCTCGGCGGCAAGGGCGGCGGCGGCCGGCCCGACATGGCCCAGGGCGGCGGCAGCGATCCGAGCCGGGCGGCCGAGGCGATCGCCGCGGCGGAGGCGCTGCTGGCTCCCTGACCGGCTTGCGGGCCTGGGGGCTCGTCCCAT
The DNA here is from genome assembly GCF_030270585.1 of Paralimibaculum aggregatum. Lineage (GTDB taxonomy): Bacteria > Pseudomonadota > Alphaproteobacteria > Rhodobacterales > Rhodobacteraceae > Thermohalobaculum > Thermohalobaculum aggregatum. Next base: position 98,473 of record NZ_BSYI01000001.1, on the reverse strand, counting down.
CGGAAGCAGGGCGCGTGCCGGGCTCATGCCGGCGCGTGCCCTTTCCTGTTGGGGGTCCTGCGGGTGGGGGGACTGCGGGCGTGCCGGAGGCCGGCGGGCCGCGGCCTCAGCGCGCGACGGGGCGGATCACCACCTCGTCCGGGCGCACCAGGCCGAGCACGCTGCGGGCGCGCTCGTCGAGCAGGTCGAGATCGAGATAGTCGGTGCCGAGCCGGCGCACCCGGTTCTCCGCCGCCACGCGTTCGGCCTCCACCGCGGCAAGCTTCTCGGTGAGGCGGACCTCCTCGGCCTCGGCGGCGGCGAGCGCGGCAAGGCCCCGTTCGCCCTTCAGTCCGGACCAGCCGAAGACACCGCAGCCGGCAGCGACGATCCCGTAGATCAGCAGGCCGGCGATCCGGCTGAGCCCCTGTTGCGGCATCGATTGCCCCTCATCTCCTGTCGCTGCGAGTCTGCCATGGAAACGAGAGGCTTGCACCGGGTTTCTCGACTCGATCCGGAGGCGGGGCGCAGCGGTGAGTCCGCCGCGCAACAGCGCCGGACGGGCCGGTCGCCATCCGCTGGCGGCCCGCTGCGCGCTGTCCGCGGCACCGAACCGGCCCCGGGAGCCCGCCCCTTGCGGGCGCCGCCACGGTCCCGCGCCTCCCGGCCGCAGGGTCGCAGCGGGCTGCGGGAGGCGGCACCGTGCCCCGCGGCGGTCCTTGCGGCAACCGCATCGCCGCCGCCGGTCAGCGGGGGATCGGGCGTATCGGTGAGGGAGCCTGCCGCCATCCGGCGAATCGCCGGCATCGATGACGGTCAGGCAGTGCCCGGCGAGCCCGGAAGCCGCCGCATCGGGAGATCTCGGTTCAGGCCGCCGCCATCCGCGGGGCCGCAGCCGGTCGGATGGTCGCGCCGGCCCGTCGGGTCTTCGGCAAGGGAAGCCTGCCGCGGCGGCAGCGCGCGGGCGGCGGCGCCGCCCGGCACGGCGTCACGCGGCGGCGCTGCCCGGCTGCCCGCTCCCCTTGCGGCGCCGGCCGGCGATGCCGAGGCCCGCCAGCCCGGCCAGCGAGGCCGCGAGCATCAGCCCGGCGCCGGGCAGCGGCAGCAGCAGCACATCCGCCTCGAAGCCCCGGATGAAGAAGTCGTCATTGCCGTCGGTGGCCTGGAACCGCACCTCGAGGCCGGTGGTGTTGGCCGCGAAGGTATAGAGCACGCCGCCGCCGGATGCCGCCGGCAGGCTGGCGAGGTCGAGATTGGTGGCGATCTGCAGGTTGTCGACGAAGATGTCTACCTGGTCGCCGCCGCCCTGCGCCTCGACATCGTCGAACACCACCGAGAGCAGCGTGGCCTCGCCGCCGATCAGCTCGCCCGGATCGAAGGCGAGGTTCACGAAGGCGCTGTTGGCGTCGATCGCATCGCTGTCGCCATTGTCGCCGAGGCCGGGGCCGGCGCCGATGCCGAGCGCGTCACGCCCGACGAAGCCGGTCGATGCGGTGGCGTCGAGGAAGGCGATGTTGGGCGGCGGCGTGGCGGCCAGCGCCGAGAACACCACCGTGCCGGCGGTGTTCGGCACCTCGCCCGTGAAGTCGAAGCTGACCACGGCGGCCTCGGCCGGGCCGCAGGCCAGAATTCCCAGGACAAGCGCGGAAACGAATCGCCGCTGCATGATTCACTCCCCGTTCACCATTGCCGCATAGGTAGCAGAAAACCCACCGGTCTGCACGCATAGATTGTGTGCATGCGCGAACATGCGACCGCGGGCCGTCATCGGGCCCGTGGTCGGGGAACGGAGATCGTCGCGTCTGCCGCCTCAGCGCGGGCGGCCGGGCAGCACCGCGCGGCCGGCATAGACCGCGGCCTCGCCGAGTTCCTCCTCGATTCGCAGCAGCTGGTTGTATTTCGCCAGCCGGTCGGAGCGCGCGAGGCTGCCGGTCTTGATCTGCCCGCAATTGGTGGCGACGGCGAGATCGGCGATGGTGGCGTCCTCGGTCTCGCCGGAGCGGTGGGACATCACCGCCGTGTAGCGGGCCTTGTGCGCCATGTCGACGGTCGCCAGGGTCTCCGACAGCGTGCCGATCTGGTTGACCTTGACGAGGATCGAGTTGGCCGTGCCGGCCTTGATGCCGCGGGCGAGGCGCTCGGAATTGGTCACGAAGAGATCGTCGCCGACCAGCTGGCAGCGGTCGCCGATCTCGGCGGTGAGCCGGGCCCAGCCGTCCCAGTCGTCCTCGGCCATGCCGTCCTCGATCGAGACGATGGGGTAGTCGTTGACCAGATCCGCGAGATAGGCCGCCATCTGGTCGCCATTGAGCGACTTGCCCTCGCCGGCGAGGCTGTAGCGCTTGCTGCCGGCGTCGTAGAACTCGGTGGCCGCGGCATCGAGCGCCAGCATCACGTCGCCGCCCGGATCGTAGCCGGCCTTGCCGACGGCGCGCAGGATGAAGTCCAGCGCCTCGCGCGAGGAGCCGATATTCGGCGCGAAGCCGCCCTCGTCGCCGATATTGGTGTTGTGGCCGGCGGCCTTCAGCTCGGCCTTCAGGGTGTGGAAGATCTCGGCGCCCATGCGCAGCGCGTGCGAGAAGCTCTCCGCGCCCACCGGCATGATCATGAATTCCTGGATGTCGATCGGGTTGTCGGCATGGCTGCCGCCGTTGAGGATGTTCATCATCGGCACCGGCAGGGTGCGCGCGGCGACGCCGCCGACATAGCGGTAGAGCGGCAGGCCGGTGGATTTCGCCGCCGCATGGGCCACCGCCAGCGAGACGCCGAGGATCGCGTTGGCGCCGAGCTTGGCCTTGTTGGGGGTGCCGTCGAGCTCGATCATCGCCTGGTCGACCGATTTCTGCAGCAGCGCATCGACGCCGGCCAGCGCGTCGAAGATCGGGCCGTTGGCGGCGTCCACCGCCTTGCGCACGCCCTTGCCGTGGAAGCGGGTGCCGCCGTCGCGCAGCTCCACCGCCTCGTGGGCGCCGGTCGAGGCGCCGGAGGGCACGGCGGCGCGGCCGGTGGTGCCGTCCTCGAGCAGCACGTCGACCTCGACGGTCGGGTTGCCGCGGCTGTCGAGAATCTCGCGCGCGGTGATGTCGATGATGGCGGACATTGGGGGGCGGCCTCCTGTGGTCAAGCGGTCAGGGCAGGGCGAGCACTACACTGCCGGGACCGGGGCGTAAAGCGGCGCTGCCGCCGCGGTCAGCCCGCGGGCGGGCTCGACGCCGCGGCCTGCGGGGCCTGCGGCGCGGCGAGCGCCGCGACGGTCTCGCCGATCCATGCCGCCGCGGCGCGGATCCGCGGCAGCGGCGCCAGCTCGGGATGGGTGATCAGCCAGAGCTCGCGCTCGGGCGCCGGCGCCGGCAGCGGCACCGGGCAGAGCGCCGGCTCGGCGGCGCCGATGGCGGCGGGCAGCAGCGCGCGGCCGAGCCCGGCCAGCGCGGCGGCGAGCATCGACTCGGCATCGGAGACCAGCACCGCGGGGGGCGGGCAGTGCCGGGCCAGCCAGCGGCTCTGCGGCAGCGCCTGCATCGCCGCCGCATAGCCGATCCAGGGCAGCGGGCCGCCGGCCGCCGCCTCGGCGCCGCGCCGGACGAAGCCGCCATAGGCGAGCCGCCCGACCCGCCGCGCCCGGGCGGCCATCTCCCGCGCCGGGCGGGCGAGGCGCAGCGCGATGTCGGTCTCGCGGCCGAGCAGGCTGAGATCGCGCGGCTCGGCCTGCAGCTCGACGGCCAGCGCCGGATGCGCCGCGCAGAGCCGCGGCAGGGCCGGCACCAGCACCCGGTTGGCAAGGATCGGCACCGCGGTCAGGCGCACGAGGCCGGCCACCGCGCTGTCGGTGCCGGTGACGGCGGCGCGGGCGGCCTGCACCTCGCGCTCCATGCGCTCGGCGGCGGCGACGAGGCGCGCGCCGGCGCCGGTGGGGCGGAGCTCGCCGCCGATGCGCTCGGCGAGCCGCGCGCCATGCGCGGCCTCGGCCCGGGCCAGCCGGCGCAGCACGGTGCTGGCATCGACCCGGAGCGATGCCGCGACCCTGGCCAGCGCGCGGCCGCGGGAGATCGCCAGCAGCAGGCGGAAGGCGTCCCAGTCCTCGCGCGCGCCGCCCTGCATTTCTGCCTCTCCGTTCCGCGAAAATGCACCGATCGGAGGCAATTCTGCCGCGCTATGCTGGCCGCATCAACCGCAATGCACCGAACGGAGGCGCCCATGCATTTCGCGATCCTGTTCGAGGACGACGAGGCCCATGCCGGGGAGCGTGCCCGCCACATGGCCGCGCATCTCGACTTTCTCGAGGCCCATGCCGGGCAGATCCGGGCGGCCGGGCCGCTCGCCGAGGCCGGCGCCCCGGCCGGCGGGCTCTGGATCGTCGAGGCGGCGGACGAGGCCGCGGCGCGCGCGCTGGTGGAGGCGGACCCGTTCTGGCCGACCGGCCTGCGCCGGGCCGTGCGCATCCTCGCCTGGCGCCGGGTCTTCGCCGAGGGGCGGCGGCAGGTCTAGCCCTTGCCCGCCTTCTCCGCGGCCTTGGCGGCGTCCCAGAGCGCGTCCATCTCGGCGAGCGTCGCCTGCTCGGGGCTGCGGCCCTCGGCGGCCAGCGCCGCCTCGATGGCGCGGAAGCGGCGCTCGAACTTGGCATTGGCGCGGCGCAGCGCGGTCTCCGGATCGACATCGAGATGCCGCCCGAGATTGACCATGACGAAGAGCAGGTCGCCGAACTCCTCCTCGATGCGCGCCGGCTCGCCGCCGATCTCCTCGGCGAGCTCGCCCGCCTCCTCGGCGATCTTGGCCAGCACGTCGCGCGGCTCGGTCCAGTCGAAGCCGACGCGGGCGGCGCGCCTGGTCAGCTTGAGCGCCCGGGTCAGGCCCGAGAGGGTGGCCGGCACGCCGTCGAGCACGCTGTCGCGCCGCTCGCCCTTCTCGGCGCGCTCGGCGGCCTTCAGGGTCTCCCAGTCGACCTCGGCCGGATCGGCCTTCGGCGCGCCGCGCACCGGCCCGAAGACATGCGGATGGCGGCGCAGCATCTTGTCGGAGACCGCCTGCACGACATCGGCGAAGGCGAAATCCCCGGCCTCCTCGGCGATTCGGGAATGGTACACCACCTGCAGCAGCAGATCGCCGAGCTCGTCGCGCAGCTCGCCCATCTCGCCGCGCTCGATCGCCTCGGCGACCTCGCAGGCCTCCTCGATGGTGTAGGGCGCGATCGAGGCGAAATCCTGCTCCCGGTCCCAGGGGCAGCCATCCGGCGCGCGCAGCCGGGCCATGATCTCGAGCAGCCGCGGCAGGCTGCCGGCGCCGTCCCAAACCAGCGCGTCCGAGGCCTCCCGATCCGCCAGCGGGCGGCTGCCGTGATCCGATCCGTCGCTCATCGCCGGCCTCCGCTGCGCAGGTTCATCAGGTTGCCGGCGAGGATCAGCCCCGCGCCGGCGAAGACCGCGATCTCCAGCGGCTCGTCATAGAGCGCCATGCCCACCAGCGCGATCAGCGGCAGGCGCAGGAAGTCCATCGGCGCGACGATCAGCGCCGGCGCCGCGGCCAGTGCCGAGGTGACGCAGAGATGCGCGGTGAGCCCGCAGATCCCGACCGCGACGACGAAGGGCAGGCTGGTGGCGTCGGGCAGCGTCATGGTGCCGTCGACCAGCGCGCAGGCCAGCCCCATCGCCGCCTGCATCAGGGTCATCCAGAACAGGATGGTCCAGACCCGGTCGGTGCCGGACAGCGACTTGGTCGCCAGCACGTTGCCGCAGAAGCAGACCGCCGCCAGCGCCGCCGCGAGATGCCCGGGGCCGACCGGTGTCAGCCCCGGCCGCGCCACCAGGAGGATGCCGAGAAAGCCGAGCCCGGCGGCGATCAGGCGGGTCCGGGTCAGCCGCTCGGCCAGCACGAAGGGCGCCAGCAGCGCCACCCAGATCGGCGTGGTGAACTCCAGCGCGAAGACCTGCGCCAGCGGGATCACGCCGACGGCGTAGAACCAGAGGTTCTGCCCGGCGAAGTGGAACAGGTTGCGGCAGAGATGCGCCGGCAGGCGGCGGGTGCGGATGTCGCGCAGCCGGCCCGTGGCGGCGCCGAGCCCGAGCACCACGACGAGCCCGATCAGCGAGCGGTAGGTCATGATCTCGAAGGTGTCGAGATGCCCGGCAAGCTCGCGCCCGGCCACCGCCATCAGCGAGAACGAGGCGATCGCCCCGGTCATCCAGAGCGCGGCGCGGATCTCGCCCGAGCGGTCCGCCGCGGCGTGGGTCTCGAGCCCCGGCGCGCTCATCGGATCATCTCCGCCCGTGCCTCGGGGCTGACGCCGAGCAGCGCGAGCCCCTCCCAGCCGGCGATCTTGCCGAGATTGAGCCACCAGGCCAGCGCCTCGCGGGTGTAGTGCAGCCCGCGCTCGGGCCACCAGGTGGTGTCGAAGCCGGCAACCGCCGAGACCGGGATCTCCGGCCGCCCGAACCAGGCGGCGATGCGGCGCGCCCGCGGCAGGTGATAGGGGTCGGAGACCAGTGCCAGGCTGTCCAGCCCGCGCGCCGCGGCGATCTCGAAGGAGAAGCGGATGTTCTCGAAGGTGGAGACCGCGCGGGGCTCGATCAGCAGCCGCTGCGGGTCGGCGCCGAGCTCCTCGGCGAAGTCGCGCATCAGCTGCGCGGCGGAGACGGTGGGATGGTTGCCGCCGATCCCGCCGCTGAAGATCAGCCGCTCCGCCTTGCCGCTCGCGAGCAGGGCCACCGCGCCCTCGACCCGCCGGCGCGAGCTGTAATGCAGCCGCCCGTCGCCCGAGACCCCGGCGCCGAGCACGATGGCGGCATCGACCGGGGCGGACAGCGCGGCGCCGTCGAGGGTCTCCGAGAGCGTCGCGCGGTCGGCCCAGATCACCGCGGCGAGGGTGACGAGCAGCACCGCGAGGCCGAGGCGCAGGCCCCAGCGCAGCGTTCGCCCGATCATCCGCACTGGCGCGGCTCCTGGCGGCTCACTCCCATTCGATGGTTCCCGGCGGCTTCGAGGTGATGTCGTAGGTCACCCGGTTGATGCCGCGCACCTCGCCGACGATGCGCCCCGCCACCCGCGACAGGAAGGCCGGGGTGAAGGGATAGACATCCGCCGTCATGCCGTCGACCGAGGTGACGGCGCGCAGCGCGCAGGCCTGGTCATAGGTCCGCCCGTCGCCCATCACGCCGACCGAGCGCACCGGCAGCAGCACGGTGAAGGCCTGCCAGATCTCGTCGTAGAGCCCGGCGCGGCGGATCTCCTCGAGATAGATCGCATCCGCCGCGCGCAGGATCTCCAGCCGCTCCGGCGTGATCTCGCCGGGAATGCGGATCGCCAGGCCCGGCCCGGGGAAGGGGTGGCGCCCGACGAAGGCCGGCGGCAGGCCGAGCTCGCGGCCGAGGGCGCGGACCTCATCCTTGAACAGCTCGCGCAGCGGCTCGACGAGCTTGAGCTTCATCCGCTCCGGCAGCCCGCCGACATTGTGGTGCGACTTGATCGTGACCGAGGGGCCGCCGCTCACCGAGACCGATTCGATGACATCCGGGTAGAGCGTGCCCTGGGCGAGGAAATCCGCCTCGATGCCCTTGGCGTGCTCGTCGAAGACCTCGATGAAGAGCCGCCCGATGGTCTTGCGCTTGGTCTCCGGGTCGGTCACCCCGGCCAGCGCGCCGACGAAACGGTCGGCCTCCTCGGCATGCACGAGCGGGATGTTGTAGGTGTCGCGAAAGAGCGTCACCACCTCCTCCGCCTCGCCCTGGCGCAGGAGCCCGTGATCGACGAAGACGCAGGTCAGCTGGTCGCCGATCGCCTCGTGCAGCAGGATCGCCGTCACCGAGCTGTCGACGCCGCCGGAGAGCCCGCAGATCACCCGGGCATCGCCGACCTGCTCGCGGATCCGCGCGATCGCCTCGTCGCGATAGGCGGCCATCGACCAGTCGCCCTTCATGCCGGCGATGCGGCGCACGAAGTTCTCGAGGATCGCCGCGCCCTTCGGCGTATGCGCGACCTCGGGGTGGAACATCAGCCCGTAGAAGCGCCGCGCCGGGTCGGCCAGCACCGCATAGGGCGCGCCCTCCGAGGCGCCCTGCACGTGAAAGCCCGGCGGCATCGCGCTCACCCGGTCGCCATGCGACATCCAGACCTCGGCGGTCTCGCCCGGCCCGGCGACGCCCTCGAACAGCTCGGAGGGCTCGGCCAGACGCAGCTCGGCGCGGCCGAACTCGCGGATATGCCCGCCCTCGGCGCGGCCGCCGAGCTGGTGCACCATCACCATCTGGCCATAGCAGATGCCGAGCACCGGCACGCCGAGCTCGAAGATCTCCGGCGCCGCGCGGGGCGCGCCCTCGTCCTCCACCGAGGCCGGGCCGCCGGAGAGAATCACCGCCTTCGGCGGATGCGCCGCCAGCATCGCGGCATCGACCCGGTCGAAGGGGTGGATCTCGCAATAGACGCCGATCTCGCGCAGGCGGCGGGCGATCAGCTGCGTCACCTGGCTGCCGAAATCGACGATCAGGCACAGCTCGTGGATGTCGGCGGCTTCGGCGGTCATCGGCGCTGGCTCCCGGGGATGGATCTCGCGCCTTCCTCTAGACCCTCGCGGGCGCGCTGTCACGCCCGGGCGGCGCCGGACGGCGCGCGCTGGTGCGGCGCAGCGCGGCGGGTGCGGCGCAACAATCGCGGCGGCATCCGGCGCGGCATCCGGCGCGGCGTGCGGGCTGCGACGGGATCTGTCGCGCGCGGGGCTAGACGATGTCGCTTCCGGGCCACCGAGGGGCGAAAACCGCCCCCCTCCTGCGGGAGTTTCGCGTCATCAGGGAATCGGGAAGCCGTGACCGACCTCGTCGGCGCGGCCCGGTTGGCTGGCATGAGGAGCAGCGCATGGCCGAGGCAGGAGCAGCGGATACGGGCAGGCGCCGCGCGCGCGGCGGTGGCGGTGCGGCGCGGCGGGCCGAGCGGACCAGCACGCGCCACGAGGTCGCGCGGTTCATCGAGCGCCGGATTCCGGATTTCGAGGTGCTCGACGCCGAGGCGCTCGAGCTGATCGAGGCCAATGCGGAGACCGTGCTCGAGGAGATCGGCGTCAACTTCGTCGAGAACCCGGCGGCGCTGGAGCGCTGGCGCGAGGCCGGCGCCGACGTGCAGGGCGAGCGGGTGCACATCCCCCGCGGCCTCGCCCGCAAGCTCTGCGCCACCGCGCCCGGGCGCTTCACCCAGACCTCGCGCAACCCCGAGCGCGCGGTGGAGATCGGCGGCCGGAACCTGGTGCTCGCGCCGGTCTACGGACCGCCCTTCGTGCGCACCTACGAGGAAGGCCGGCGCTACGCCACGATGGCCGACTTCGAGATGTTCGTGAAGCTGACCTACCAGTCGAAATGGCTGCACCATAGCGGCGGCACGGTCTGCGAGCCGACCGACGTGGCGGTGAACAAGCGCCATCTCGACATGCTGCTGGCGCATATGCGGCTCTCGGACAAGCCCTACATGGGCTCGGTCACCGACCCGAAGCGCGCCGAGGATTCGGTGCGGATGAGCGAGATCCTGTTCGGCGGCGCGCTGCCGGCGGACCCGGTGATGACCTCGCTGATCAACATCAACTCGCCGCTCACCTTCGACAACGTGATGATGGGCGCGCTCGAGGTCTATGCCGCGGCCGGACAGGCCTGCATCGTCTCGCCCTTCATCGTCGGCGGCGCGATGGCGCCGGTCACCATCGGCGGGACGCTGACCCAGGTGCTCGCCGAGGTGCTGGCGGGCGTGGCCTATTCGCAGCTGGTGAAGCCCGGCGCGCCGGTGATCTTCGGCGCCTTCGTGACCTCGATCGACATGAACTCCGGCGCCCCGACCATGGGCACCCCGGAGGCGAGCCTGATCCTCTACGGCGCCGGGCAGCTGGCGCGGCGGCTCGGCCTGCCGTTCCGCTCCGGCGGCGCGCTCTGCACCTCCAAGCTGCCGGACGCCCAGGCCGCCTACGAGACCGCGAACACGCTCAACGCGGCGCTGCTCGGCGGGGTCAACTTCATGCTGCACTCGGCCGGCTGGCTCGAGGGCGGGCTGGTGGCGAGCCCGGAGAAGCTGGTGCTCGACGCCGACCAACTCGGCATGCTGCACCAGCTCGCGGGCGGCATCTCGCTCGACGAGAACGGCATGGCGATGGACGCGATCCGCGAGGTCGGCCCGGGCGGACACTATCTCGGCTGCTCGCACACCCAGGCCAATTTCAAGACCGCGTTCTGGCGGACCCAGGTGCTCGACTACAAGCCCTACGAGACCTGGATCGAGGAGGGCGGGATGGACAGCGTCCAGTTCGCCGCGCGCCGGGTGAAGCACCTGCTCGACACCTATGAGCAGCCGGCGCTCGACCCGGCGATCGAGGAGGCGCTGCAGGCCTATGTCGCGGGCCGCAAGGCCGAGGAGCCCGACGCCTTCGGCTGAGGCGCGGGCGGCTCAGCGCCCGGGGCCGGCGGCGCGGCGGGCCTCGGCGAGCAGCGCGGCCAGGATCTGCAGGTGCTGCGCCGGGCGATAGCCTGCCGCGCGGGCCTGCCGCGCGATCTCGCAGCGCGCCTCGGCCGCCGCCAGCCGCGGCAGGATCTCGGCCTCCGGCGCGGCGGCGAGCCCCGGCACCGCGCCGGGCAGGTCGCGCATCCGCCGATAGCTCCGCGCGGCGCTGCGGGCGGCGCGGGCCAGCGGCTTCGGCCGGGCCATGGGGCCGATCGCGCCGGTCGCGGCGGTTGCGGCGGTTGTGGCGGGAGCCGCGACGACGGCCCCGGCGATCATCTCGGCGATCGCTCCGGCGGGGCGCTGCGGCGCCAGCGCGCCGGCATCATGCATGTCGAACATCGGTGATCCTTCCGGTTGCTCCGATGCCCAGAGCATGGGCCGGGCCGGCCCCCTGTTGCGCGAAAATCGCCGGCAGCGCACGGTCATGCCGTCCGAAACGGTTAATAGATAGTAAATAAAACCGGAAAGACGGCCATTAACGAGCTGTTAGAATTTGGGACATACAACCAATTGTAGAAAAATTCGATCCATAAGGGGCAAGACCGTGGCAAAGACCTGCGATATTCTCGACCACTGCGCCGACTGGGCGCAGAGATCCTTCCCCGGCGCGGCGGCGACCGGCACGGCGCGCGACGCGGCACTCTACCGCGCCCATACCGAGGCCGGGGCCAGCCTGCGCTCGCTGGCGCGCGAGATCGGCCGCCACCCCTCCACGGTGATGCGCGCGGTGCAGCGGGTGGAGGAGAAGCGCGACGATCCGATCTTCGACCGGCTGATGGCCCAGCCCTGCGCCGATGCCGCCGCGCCGCCGGACCGCGCGGCCAATGTCGCCGCCCCCTGCGCGCTCCGCGCCGCGCATGCCGCGGCATCTCCGGAAGACCGGGCGGCCCGGCCCGCGGCGCAGCTCGCGGCCCGGCTGGCGGCGCATCCCGACCCGGCCGCCGCGGCCGCCGACGAGCGCCCCGGCCGCGCCGCCAAGACGGCGCTGCGGCGGCTCTCCGAACCCGGCGCCTTCCTGCTGGTGGCCCCCGGCAACCGCAAGGGCGGCATCTTCTGCGCCGCCAACGAGCACCGCAAGCCGATCGCCATGCTGGAGCTGAAGGCGGCGGGCGAGCTGGTGCGGCGCGACTGGATCCGCCTCGTCGGCCGCGGCGCGGCGAGCCTGCGCTACCGCATCACCGAGGCCGGCCGCGCGGCGCTGAAGCGGCTGCTGGCGGAGGAGCAGGCGGCGAAGGCGCGTGCCGCGGCGGGCCCCGGGCCCGGCCTCGCCGAGGCGCCGACGCCGTTCCAGGCCCAGCACCGGGTTGCCGGGGAGCGGCTGCTGCCCGATCCCGCGGGCGGCCGGCCGGAGGTCCGCGGCGTCAATCTCGGCGAGAGCCCGCTCGGCTGGCTGGCGCGGCGCAAGGGGCCGGACGGGCAGCCCTTCCTGACGCCGGCCGAGGTCGAGGCCGGCGAGCGGCTGCGCGACCAGTTCGAGGCGGCGCAGATCGGCCCCCGCGTGGGGCAGGACTGGGCGGCCTTCCTCACCCCATGCGACCGCGGCGCCGGCACCGGGCGCGGCCCGGCGGAGGGCCCGGCGGCGGCGCGGGAGCGGGTGCGCGGGGCGCTCGACGTGCTCGGCCCGGGGCTCTCGGACGTGGCGCTCCGGGTCTGCTGCTTCCTCGAGGGGCTGGAGGCCTGCGAGAAGCGGATGGGCTGGTCGGCGCGCTCGGGCAAGGTGGTGCTGAAGCTCGCGCTGCAGCGGCTGGTGGCGCATTACGGGCTGGAGGCGGGGCAGGGCTGAGCCGGCGGCCGAACGCGGCGCTTGATCCGGGGGCGGGGCTGGTCCAGCCTCGCGCCCATGGACAGCCGCCTGATCGAGACCGCCGACGACATCGCCGAGGGCTGCGCCTGGCTCGCCGGGCGCTGCGACCGGATGGCCGAGGCGCATGCGCTCTGCGGTCTGCCGCCGCTGCGCCGCCGGCCCGGGGGCTATCCGGCGCTGCTGCAGGCGATCGTCAGCCAGCAGCTCTCGGTCGCCTCGGCCGATGCGGTCTGGGGCCGGCTCGCGGCGCTGGGCGCGGAGGACCCGGCGGTGCTGCTCGCGGCCGGCGACGAGGCGCTGCGCAAGGCCGGGCTCTCGCGCCAGAAGATCGCCTATGCCCAGGCGCTGGCGGCGGCGGATCTCGACTATGCCGCGCTCGCCGGGATGCCGGAGGACGAGGCGCTGGCGGCGCTCACCGCGGTCAAGGGCATCGGGCAGTGGACGGCGGAGATCTACCTGATGTTCGCGGTCGGCCGGCGCGATGTCTTCGCCGCCGGCGATCTCGCGCTGCAGGAGGCGGCGCGGATCCTCTACGGGCTGGAGGCGCGGCCGACGCCGAAGGCGCTGCGCCGGCAGGCCGAGGCCTGGGCGCCCTGGCGCGCGGTGGCGGCGCGGATGCTCTGGGCCTATTACCGCCATGCCCGGAACCGCGAGGGCGTCACCGGCTGAGCGCCCCGCCCGCCGCGGGCCGCCCCCGCCCGCCGCGGGCCGCCCTCGCCTGCCCTCGCTTGCCGCGGGCGGCCATGGCGGCTATCACACGCGACCAGCCCTGATGGCCCCAGCGGGAGACCCCCATGACCCAGCTTACCGGCCCCCGGGCCGCCCCGAAATCCGGCACCGCGCGCCAGCTCGTCATCCTGCTGCACGGCTATGGTGCCGACGGCAACGACCTGATCGGCCTCGCCCGGCCGATGGCGGATTATCTGCCCGACACCGCCTTCTTCGCGCCGGATGCGCCGCAGCCCTGCCGGGTCAACCCGGCCGGGCGGCAGTGGTTCCCGATCCCGCCGATCGACGGCAGCTCCGAGGTGGAGATGCACGAGGGCTATGTCGCCGCGGCCGAGCTGCTCGACAGCACCATCGAGGCGGCGATCGCCGAGGCCGGGGTGGGGCGCGAGGCGACCGCGCTGCTCGGCTTCTCCCAGGGCACGATGATGGCGCTCTCGGTCGGCCCGCGGCGGGCGCCGGGGCTGGCCGGCATCGTCGGCTTCTCCGGGCGGCTGATCGACCATGCCGCTCTCGGCCTCGCCGAGGCGCGCCCGCCGGTGCTGCTGGTGCATGGCGATGCCGACGAGGTGGTGCCGCACAGCTCGCTGGCCGAGGCCGAGAAGGGCCTGTCGGCGGCGGGCTTCCCGGTCAACACCTTCACCAGCAAGGGCACCGGCCACGGCATCGCGCCGGACGGGCTGGGCCTGGCCACCGGCTTCCTCGCGGAGGTCTTCGGCCTCGGCCCGCTGACCGACCCGGTGGACTGAGCCGGGCGACCGACCCGGGCGACCGACCCGGGCGACCGACCCGGGCGACCGACCCTGCGCCGCGCACCTCCGGAGGCGCAGGGGCCAAGCGCGCCCCGTGCCGCCGGCACGGCGAATCGCGCTGCCTGGGGATAACCCTGTGGACAGCCCGCGCGGGATTCCGCGCGGCGGCCCCGACACAATTCTGTTGCAGCGCTTTGTTATGAGGTCTGCAGGCGCGGACCAGCGGGATATCTAGATGGTTGCAACCGTGCCGGCCCGAGATATAGTGCGATTGCGGGGGCGTGCTTGGCAACCCGCCTCGGCACTGTCGCACTCAATGACGAGGCGAGCAGCATGGATGCATCCTTTGCGAGCAGCTTTGTGCGGCAACCGGCCGGACTCAGGGATCACCCTGCGCTCGTGCTGAATGCCGACTACAGGCCACTCTCCTATTTTCCCCTCTCCCTGTGGCCATGGCAGGAGGCGGTGAAGGCTGCCTTTCTCGATCGGGTGCAGATCGTCGCGGAATACGATGTCGAGGTGCACAGCCCCTCGATGGCGATGCGGCTGCCCTCGGTGGTGGTGCTGCGCGACTATGTCAAGCCGGCCCGCTTCCCGGCCTTCACCCGGTTCAACCTGTTCCTGCGCGACGAGTTCTCCTGCCAGTATTGCGGCTCGCGCGGCGAGATGACCTTCGACCACGTGCTGCCCCGCTCGCGCGGCGGGCGCACCACCTGGGAGAATGTCGTCGCCGCCTGCGCGCGCTGCAACCTGCGCAAGGCCAGCCTGACGCTGCGCCAGGCCGGCATGAAGCTGGCGCGCCCGGCCTATCGCCCGGATGCCGAGGAGCTGCAGAACAAGGGGCGGAAGTTCCCGCCGAACCTGCTGCACGAGAGCTGGATGGACTTCCTCTACTGGGACGCCGAGCTGGAGGCCTGAGCCCGGTCGCGCGCCGCCCGGCGCCTCACTTGCCCTGCTGCGGCTCGGCGCCGCCGGTGCCGGCTGCCGGCAGGGTGCTCAGCGCCGACCAGATCCACACCACCGCGATGCCGAGCGAGACCACCGCGTTCCAGGCCGCCATCGACAGGCCGAGGAAGGACCAGGGGATCTCGTCGCAGCGGACGATGTCGGTCTCCAGGATCTGCGTCAGCAGCGCATCCGCCGAGAGCGCCGAGGGATCGGGCGCGACACAGCCGGACAGCCCGCGCCACCAGCCCTGCTCGACGCCGGCATGGTAGAACCCGAGCGCCGCGCTCACCAGCATCGCCACCGCGCCGAGCCCGGCCAGCGTGCGGTGCATGCGCCAGAACGCGGTCACCGCCAGCACCGCCAGCACGGCCGCCGCGGCATGCGGCCAGCGCTGCCAGAGGCACATCGGACAGGGCGCGAGCCCGCCGAGATACTGGAAGCCGAACGCCGCGAGCAGCATGAGCGCCGAGGCGGCGCCGGCGAGGAAAGTGCGTCCATAGACCGTCATATCAGGAACTTCACCGCTGCGAATCCGCCGATCAGGAGCGCCGCCCCGACCGAGGCCACGAGCCCCAGACGGCGCTCTATGAAGGCCCGTGCCGGCGGGCCGAATTTCCAGAGGATCGCCGCCACCAGGAAGAACTGCGCGCCGCGGCCGACGATGGAGGCCAGCACCAGGGTCGAGAGCGCGAGCCCGGTGACCCCGGAGGCGATGGTGATGACCTTGTAGGGAAACGGCGTGAAGGCCGCGGTCAGCACCGCGGCGAAGCCGTTCTCGTTGAACATCTCAGCCGCCTCGCCGAAGGCGTCCTCCTTGCCGTAGAATGCGAGCACCGGCTGCCCGACCTCCTCGAAGAGCAGCGCGCCGATGGCATAGCCGGCGACCCCGCCGGCCACCGAGGCGGCGGTGCAGACCGCGGCGATCAGCCAGGCCCGGTCGGGCCGCGCCAGAACCATCGGGATCAGCATGACCAGCGGCGTGATCGGGAACACCGAGCTCTCCGCGAACGACACCCCGGCGAGCAGCCACAGCGCGTCCCGGCGCTCGGCCATCGCCAAAATCCGGTCATAAAGTTTCGTTAACATCACTCTCGATCCGGTGGGTGATGCCCTGTATTGCGAGGGCGACGGCCGGTGCTGGGTGCAGTCGGTAGCAATGAGTACGACCCAAGTCCAGCCGGTGCGTGTGGGAGACGTGGTACGTATGGTCGAGTCGAACGACAGCTTTCGCGACGTCATCAATGGCGGGCCGGTCGTGGTTCCGGCGCCGCGGCGCCGGCCGCGCTTCGAGGACCCCGCGATCCGCCGCCGGAAGCTGCTGCGCAGCGTCGGGCTCGGCGCCGCGGTCTCGGTGGTCGCGGCCGGGCTGATGGCGACCGCCTTCTCCACCGTGCTCACCGGCGACGATCCCGAGACCGGCGCCGGCGCGGCGGCCGCCCACCGGCCCGCGCCGATTGCCGGGCCGGTGTCCGAGACCGCACGCATCGCCGATGGCGGCGAGATCCGGCTGGTGGCCCCGCTCGGGCTGGGCGGGCGGGTGCTGCCGGCGGCGACCGAGCCGAAGCCGGCCGCGGCGGCCGCCGGGCCGGCGCCGCTGCGCGGCCCGAAGGTCGAGGCGGCCAGCCACGGCGCGGTTCCGGGTGCGGTTCCGGGCGCGAGCGGGGCGGTGAGCGGCTCGACCATGGGCGGCGCCGAGGCGGTGGCGCTGCCGGCGGAGGAGCAGGGCGCCGCGCTCGATGCCGGGCCGGTCGCCGGGCAGGCCGGCGCCGCCGTCGTGACCCCGCCGCCGGCGGTGATCGCGGCCGGCAGCAACCTCGTCTGGGCGCGGATCTTCGCCGAGATCGGCATGGTCTACCAGCCGTTCCGCCTCGCCGACGGCGCGCTCTGGCACGAGGGCGGCTGCGCCGACCGCGCGGAGCCGAGATGGCCGGCCTACTGCCCGCTCGACCAGAAGCTCTATCTCGACACGGATCGCCGGATGATCAGCGCCGACCTGCTCGCCATCGCGCACGAGATCGGCCACTACCTGCAGGACGCCCTCGGCGTGGCGATCAAGCCGCTGGCGGGCGAGGCGCGGGACCTGCAGGCCGACTGCTTCGCCGGCCTCTGGGCGCAGCGCGACCGCAGCCTCGGCGACAGCATGGCGCCGGGCCAGGTGCTGCGGATGCTGTTCGGCGGCCAGCCGGCGACCCCGCATCTGCGCAGCCGCATCGACGCCTATACCCAGGGCTATGTCGCCCGCGGGCCGATGGACTGCACCGAGGTGGCGCTGCCGATCTATCTCGGCGTGGCCGACTGAGGCGCCGCCGCGGGCCCCGCCGGCCGGAGTTGTTGACCGCCGGGACCGCGATTGGGCATAACCGGGCGGCCAGCCCGGATGGCGGAATTGGTAGACGCAGCGGACTCAAAATCCGCCGGCCTCACGGTCATGTCGGTTCGAGTCCGACTCCGGGCACCATAGCGCGCGAGCGACATCCCGAAATCGGTGAGCTGCCTGCCTTTGGGGGGCGTCCGCCCGCCATCCTGCCGCCGAGGTTTCCGCGTCTGCTCACGTGCATGGCGCGGCGGGGCGCTGCCACGGCAGGGTGAGCGAGCGCCGGCGCCGCCCCGGCATTGCGCGACCCGCGACCCGGGCGCCCCCTGCGGGTCGCCCGGCCCGGTCCGCGTTCGCCGCCCGGCGGCGCGGATCACCCGGCGCATGGCAGGTCTCGCTCTGGCCGGGCGGGGCACGGAGGCGCGTCGTCCCGGGCGTGGCATCGCCATCCGGTGCAAGGGTCAGGCCTGCGGGCCTGTCGGTGTCTGGGCGCGCGATCTCGCCGGGGCCCCGCGGCCCGTGGTTCGGCGGCGGCGTGGAGTGGACCCTTCGGACGACGCGGGACTTCGGTGTTGTACGAGCCATCCGGGTATGCCCTCGCCACCGCGTCCATCGCGCTGCGGAATCGGCTTCGCGGCGGCATTCGGCGCCAGCCCGCACGCCGATCCGGCAGCGTCGGGGGCCGCCCCCCGGCGCCGGTGGCCGATGGCGCCGCAAGGACACCAGCGTCATCGGCGGCAACCCGCGGGCGGCGCCGATCCTGCGGACCGTCGCGTCTGCCGGTATCGGTGGCGGCCGGGCGATGGCCGGTATCGCCCTGACGGCGGAGGCCTTCCGGCGCGGCGATGACCCGGGGCCGGCGGCGCCGACCTCGGCAGGGGCAACACCGGCACGAACCAGTGGCGCAGGTGCAAACCCGCCGACCGGGCGGAAGCGCGTCGCGCCTCGGCTGGGCGGTGGCGGCGATGCCGTCCGCCTGGCCGGGGCTGGGCCGGGCGATGCGGTTTCTCTCCCCGATCCCGGGGGCGGCGCGGGTGCGGACTTGCCGACCAGGCGGAAGCACATCGCGCCTTGACTGGGCGGCGCCGGCGGCGATGTCGTCCGCCTCACCGGGGCCGGGCCGGGCGATGCGGTTTCCGTCCCCGATCCCGGGGGCGGGGCGGAGGGATCGAGCCGCTGCCATCTGCGCGATGGCGGTTCGGGCGTTCCGGTCGGCGACTGGCTCGGAAGCCGATGCCGATGCGCAAGCGCTCGCGGCCGGCCGTGACGGCGTTGCCTGTGCGGTGCGCGCGCCGGTTCCGGTGGCTGGCCGGCTTTGGGGCTGAGCGTCCGCCACTGGCGCTCGGCGGCGCCATACCGCTGCCGGTTGCCGTCCGGCGATAGGGCGCTGGCATTGCAGGGCCGTCCCGGCGGCATCTCCGGGGCAACCCGCCCGGCCACGGGCGTTCGGGCGCCTTCCGGGCCGGCCGCGGGCGGCATCGGGGAGGCGGGGACGCCTCGCGACTGGAGAGGACGGGACAGGACAGGGCCGCAGCCGCCGGATCGCGCCGGCGCCGCCCCGGTCGGATCGCCCGGCGCGGCGTGGGTGCGGCCTGCGTCGATCGGCCACGGCCTCTGGCGATGGCGCGGTCTCCGGCCGGCGGACCCGGGCCGGTGCGCGCTGCACCGCGGTCTGCATGGTGCGTTGCACACATCCGCCCAGCCGGAGCGATGCCCGGAGCGATGCCTCGAGCGATGTCCGGGGCGATGCCCGCAGGGCGGCATCGCCTTACCCGCCGCGGAATTCCCGGATCAAGGCGGTTTCGCGCCTCGAAAATTCGAGCTATTTCAGCCTGATGGATATCGTCGTCATTACCACGGTCATCGCCTCGCTGTTTCTCGTCATCGGCGCGGCCGAGCCGCTCGCCGCGCGCCTGCGCCTGCCCTACAGCGTGATCCTCGCCGTGCTCGGCGTGCTGATCGGTGCCGGCGCGATATTCTTCCTGCGGACCGACCTGACCGATGCGCTGAACCCGGTGGCCGAGGCGATCCTGGGGCTGCCGATCCGCTCCAACGTGTTTCTCTACGTCTTCCTGCCGACGCTGCTCTTCCAGGCCACGCTGGGGATGAACCTGCGCCGGATGCTGGACGACTGGGTGCCGATCCTGGTGCTCGCCGTGGTCGCGGTGGTGGTGGCGACGCTGAGCGTCGGCTATGCGCTGTCCTGGGCGAGCACGCTGCCGATCACCGCCTGTCTGCTGATCGGCGCGATCGTCTCGACCACCGACCCCTCGGCCGTGGTCTCGATCTTCCGGTCGATCTCGGCGCCGCGCCGGCTGGCCCGGATCATCGAGGGCGAGAGCCTCTTGAACGATGCCGCGGCGATCGCGCTGTTCGGCCTGTTCATGGGGTTCGCGATGCTCGGCGTGCCGGACCCGGCGCTCGGCGAGGCGCTGGCCCGCTTCCCGATCCTGATCGTCGGCGGTGCGTTCACCGGCTGGCTGGCGGCGCGCTTCGCGGTCTGGATCATGGCGCTGTTCCGGCGCCACGAGCTGGCGCAGCTGTCGATCTCGGTGGCGCTGCCCTATCTCGCCTATATCGGTGCCGAGCAGAGAGTCGGCGCCTCGGGCGTGATCGCGGTGGTCGCCGCCGGCCTGACGCTGAACCTGATCGCGCCCGGCCGCCTGCCGCCGCAGGCGCTGATCAACCTTCGCGAGCTCTGGGAGGTGCTGGCGCACTGGGCCGGGGCGCTGATCTTCATCCTCGCCGCGCTGCTGATCCCGCGGCTGCTGGAGGAGGTCCGGCTCGGGGATTTCGTGCTGATCGGCGTGGTGATCCTCGCCGCCATCGCCGCCCGCGCGGTGATCCTGTTCGGCCTGCTGCCGTTCCTGACGCGGCTCCGGGTCTCGCCGGCGGTGGAGCGGCCGTTCCGGATGGCGATCCTCTGGGGCGGGCTGCGGGGCGCGGTGACGCTCGCCCTCGCCCTCGCGGTGACCGAGAGCGTGCGGGTGCCGGACGAGACCAAGCGCCTGGTCGGCATCCTCGCCACCGGCTTCACGCTGTTCACCCTGATCGTGCAGGGCACGACGCTGCGGGCGATGATCGGCTGGCTCGGGCTCGACCGGCTCTCGCCGATCGACGAGGCGCTGTCGCGCCAGGTGGTGGCGGTGGCGCTGCAGACGGTGCGCGAGGACGTGGCGCGCACCACCGAGAACTACGAGCTGAGCCACGACATCGTGCGCTCCGAGGCCAAGCGTTTCGGCGAGCGGCTGGAGGCGGCGGTGAAGGCCTCCGAGGAAAGCGCCGACATCCTCGACCGCGACCGCGTCACGCTCGGGCTGATCGCCCTCGCCCGGCACGAGCGCGACACCATCCTGGCCCGGATGCGGGAGCGGACGATCTCCGCTCGCATGGCCGAGCAGGTCCTCTCGGATGCGGACCGGCTGATCGAGAGCGCGCGCAGCGGCGGGCGCAGCGGATACCAGCGCGCGGCCCGCCGCAGCGTCGCCTATGGCTGGACCTTCCGGGCCGCCATCCGGCTGACCAACCGGCTCGGCCTGTCGCGGCCGCTGGCCAGCATGACCGCGGACCGCTTCGAGCTGCTGCTGTCGCAGCGCCTGATCCTGCGCGATCTCGGCGCCTTCATCGACGGGCGCATCCGGCGGATCCACGGGCGGCGCGTCGCCGACCTGCTGCACGAGCTGCTGACGCGGCGGATCGAGGCGGTGGAGACCGCGCTGGAGGGCCTGCGCCTGCAGTATCCCGGCTATGCCGAGGAGCTCGAACGCCGCTTCATCCGGCGCACGGCGCTGCGGCTGGAGGAGCGCGAATACGCCGCGATGCGCGGCGACGGGCTGATGAGCGCCGAGGTCTATACCGCGCTGATGCAGGATCTCGATGCCCGCCGGGCCAATGCCGAGGAACGCCCGCGCCTCGACCTCGCGCTGCAGCGCGCCGAGCTCATCCGGCAGTCGCCGCTGTTCGCCGATCTCGGCGAGGCGGCGCTCAAGCGGCTCGGCCGCGCCCTGCGGGCCCGCTATGTCGATGCCGGCGAGGTGATCATCCACAAGGACAGCCCCCCGAGGAGCGTGTTCTTCATCGCCTCCGGCGCCGTCGAGCTGGAAAGCGCCGGCCAGACCTGGCGGCTGGGCCGCGGCGAGATGGTCGGCCAGATGGCGATCCTGACGCGCAAGGTGCCGCGCGCCGAGGTCCGCGCCATCGCGCCCTCGACCCTGCTCGTGCTCGACGAGGCGCGGTTCCGCCGCCTGCTTTCGCGCAGCGCGGCGCTGCAGGAGGCGGTGCGGGCCAGCGCCGAGAAGCGCGGGATCTCGCCCGAGAGCCTGTTCTCGGACGAGGACGAACCGGCCGCCGCCCGGCGCTTCACCGCGGAACGTGTGGAGCGGCGCGGCATCCGGCCCCCGGTCCGGGGGGTGATCGGCGCCCGGTCGGGCCCGCCCTGGCCCTGGGGCTGACGGCGCTCCCGGCGGGCGGCGCTTCCGGCGGGGGCGCTTCCGGCCGGCGGCGCTTCCGGTCGGCGGCGCTCCCGGTGGGCGGCGCTTCCGGCCGGCGGCGTTCCTGGTGGGCGGCACTCCCGGGGGGCCGGGATCGCGACGCCGGGCGGCAATGGCGAGGTGCGGGAAACCGCCGTGCCGGTCCGTCCGGGGGCATCCCTGCCGAGGCTATCTTCCGCCAGCCCGGGGCAGTGCATGTCGCTGCGCATCTCCAGCCCGCGGGGGACGGCGCTCGCCCGTGAGCCGGCGCCGTTTCCGTGCGGGCCGCGGCCCTCGCGCCGACTGCGCCTCGGGAAATGCCGGGCGTTTTCGGCGAGGCCGGGGTGGCCGCGGCGCTTGCCGCCCGCCGCAGCGGTTCCCGCGAGATCCCCGGGGCCGGCGGCGGGGTTGGCGCTGCCGCAGCCGCTCCCGCGCCGCGCCGAGGGCGAGGCCGCCCGCGGCCCCGCGGCCGTCGGGCCGGCGCCGGCTGCGATGCTCCGGGGCGCCCGCCTTCGGCGCCGGTCCGGGGCCCGCCCCGGTGCCGCTCCGCACCGGAGCCGGGACCGCGCGGAGGGCCGCTCAGCCGCCGGCGAAGAGCCCCTTCCGCGCGCCAGTCTGGGAGCGGAACCGCCCCGCCTTGCTCAGCGCCTCGCGATGCGCCGCGTTCGCCTCCTTCTGCGCCACGGAGACCTTGGCGACGAGCATCTTCAGCTCCTTGAGCAGCGCCTTGTAGTCGGCCTCGAGCTTCTTCGCGCGGGCCTCGAGCCGGGTCTTCCGGACGATCGCCGCCGCGGCATCCCCGGTGGCGACGACGGCGGCCACCCCCGAGACGATCGTGCCCACGCCCTTGTAGGGCTCCTTGAGGTTGGCGTTGAGGATCTTGGCCGCCGCGCCCGCGCCCTTGTTGGCGTTCTGGAGCGCGCCGCCCGAGGCGCCGTTGCCCACCACCTCGTCGATCACGAGGCCCACGGCGGTGGTGCCGAGCGCGACGCCGATGGTCATGCCGAGCGACATCGGGCCGAGCGCGACCGCCGCGCCGGCGATGCAGATGGCGAGCGCCGCCTTCGCCGATTTCGCCTTGGCCGCGCGCTTCGCCCGGACGAGATCGGACATGATCCCGTCGAGATCGCGCCTGAGCCTGGCGAAGCGATCCGCGAGCGGGCTGAACAGGATCAGGATGCCGAAATACTTCGCCAGCTTCGCCCCGAGATCGGTCGTCACCACGGCGGTGAAGGCGACGTTCTCCCGCTCCAGCAGCTCGAGCGCGAGCAGCAGCGTCTGATAGGCGTCCTGGAAATCGTCGAGCGTCTCGACCTCGTCGTTGATCGCGCGGTTCCATTCGTCGTGGAAATCGGCGCTCGCCGCCTCGAGCGCCGCCCTGTCGGACTTGTAGGTGCCGAGCGTTCCGGGCTTGCACTGGGCCAGCGCGCCGCTGCGGATGTTGCGCTGGGCGCGGGTGAGCGCGGTCTCGGTGTCGTCGACGATCTCGGCGAGATAGCGCCGGGTGATCGGAGCGTCGAGAAAGTCGCCGACGCCGTTGGTCATGACTGCGGACATGGCTGGTCCTCCTCTGTGCAGGGCGCGGCCCCGGAGCCCGCGGCGGGGTCGGGGCCGGCCCCCTCAGTTGTGCTTGGCGCGGAAGATGCGGCGGCTCTGGCGGTTTAGCTGGCGGTGCAGGCGCACCCGCTCGCCGAGGCCGACATGGCCGTCGCTCCTGGCGCGGCGCTCGGCGCGGCGGATGCCGACCTGGCCGCGGATCAGCCGCCAGCTCTCGCGCAGGCCGATCTGCCCGTCCTGGATGCCGGCATGGATGCGGTGCGCCTGGCGGTGCTCGCGGTGGTCCACGCCCGGCGTGGCGGCCGGGCCGGCCAGCGCCGGGGCGGCGAGGGCGGCGACGAGGGCGGCGGCGAGGATCGAGGTCCTGGTCATGGGTGTCTCCTTCGGGTCTCTGGCCTGGACGGCCCCGTGCCGTCCGATGGAGACACCCTACGAATCGCCGGCTGCGCCGAGCCTGACCGCGGCCGTCAGCGCGATGTCAGGAAGCGTGGGGGGCGGGGGGAGGCGGGGGCCTGGGAGCTCAGCCCGCCGCGGGCAGCACGAGCGCCGCGCGCAGCCCGCCGAACGCGCCCGCGCCGAGCTCGAGCCGCCCGCCATAGCGCGCGGCGATGTCGCCGGCGATCGCGAGGCCGAGACCGGTGCCGGGCGTGGTCTCGTCGAGCCGCCCGCCGCGCGCGAGCGCCTGCCTGCGCGCCTCGGGCGGGATGCCGGGCCCGTCATCCTCGACCGCGACCCAGATCTCCCCCGCCGCCCGGCCGGCCGAGAGCCGCACCCGGCCGCGCGCCCATTTGCGCGCGTTGTCGAGCAGATTGCCAAGCGCTTCCTCGAGATCGACCGGGTCGACCGCGACGGCGAGCCCCTCGGGCAGGGTCCGCTCCCAGGCCGGGCCGTCCTCGCCCGAGATGCGTGCGAGCGCGCCGAGCAGGCGGTCGGCGGCGCGGGCCAGCGGTGTCGCGGCGGCGCCGATCCCGGCCCCGCCGCGCACCCGCGCGCGGGCCAGCTCGCGCTCGATGGTGCGGTCCATCCGCTCGATCTGCGCCGCGATCTCGGCGGCCCCCTCGGCGTCGCCCGCCGCCGCGAGGCGCCGGCTTTCCGCCGCGAGCACCGAGAGCGGCGTCTTGAGCCCGTGGGCCAGATCGCCGGCCCGCGCGCGCGCCTCCGCCACCATCGTCTCGCGCGCGCCGAGCAGCGCGTTCAGCGCGTCGACGAGCTGCTGGATCTCGCCCGGAAAGCGGCCCTCGAGGCGCTCCGCCCGGCCTGCCCGCATGCCGTCGAGCCGGGCGCTCAGCCGCGCCAGCGGGCGCAGGCCGAAATGGATCTGCACCGCCCCGGCAGCGACCAGGAAGCCGCCGAGCAGGGCGACGAGAACCAGCACGTCGTCGCCGAACTCGGCCTTCGCCGCCTCGAGCGCGGCGCGGTCGGCCGCCACCGCGAGGCGCAGCGGCGCCCCGACCTCGGGGCCGCCCGGTGCCGCGAGGACCACCCGGCGCTCGAGCGCCATCAGCTCGGTGTCGAGGAAGGGCAGGCGGTCGTGCCGCACCACCGCGCCGAAGCCTGCCCTGGCGGGCGGCAGGTCCAGCGTCTCGTCCCAGAGCGAGATCGAGGTCAGCGGCGGCGCCTGCCCGGGCCCGGAGACCTGCCAGTAGAGCCCGCCGAAGGCCCGGCGGAACCCGTCCCCCGGCATCCGGTCGATCACCGCCGCCGCCCCGTCCGGGCCGATCTCGACCGAGCGGGTGAGCTGCGCCAGATGGCCGGTCAGCTCGGCCTCGAGCCGCGCCGCGATCTGCGCCTCGAACAGGCGGGTCAGCAGCGCCCAGGCCAGGAGCAGCGAGGCCCCGAGCGACAGCGCCGAGAGCAGGACGATGCGCAGCCGGAGCGAGAGCCGGTTCACGGCGCGGAGCCGGGTGCGTTCTCGGGCACGATGTAGCCGAAGCCGCGCCGGGTCTCGATCGCCTCGACCTTCAGCTTGCGGCGCACCCGGCTCATCAGCGCCTCGAGCGTGTTGGCCTCGCGCAGCCCGTCGACGCCGTAGACATGGTCGGCGAGCTCGTGCGCCGGCACGACGCGCCCGGCATTGTACATCAGGAACGCCAGCGCGCGGTATTCGAGCGGCGCGAGCGGCACCGGGGTGCCGTCCACGCTGACCCGCATCTGCCGGGCATCGAGCGTCAGCCGCCCGATCGCCAGCGTCGAGGCGCCCTTGCCGGCAGACCGGCGCAGGACCGCGTGCAGCCGCGCCAGCAGCTCCTCCATGCGGAACGGCTTGACGAGATAGTCGTCGGCCCCTGCATCGATCCCGTCGACCCGCTCGGTCCAGCTGCCGCGGGCGGTGAGGATCAGCACCGGGGTCGCGATCCCGGCCTGCCGGAGCCGCCTGAGCACCGAGAGCCCGTCGAGCCGGGGCAGGCCGAGATCGAGCACGACGGCGGCGTAGTCCTCGGTCTCGCAGCGGAACCAGGCCTCCTCGCCATCGGCGCAGGTCTCCGCCACGAAGCCCGCGCCCTCGAGGGCCCGGACGACATCGGCCGCGAGCTTCGGCTCGTCCTCCACCACGAGAAGGCGCATCGCTCTCCTCCGTTCCGCAAGGTCAGACTAGCGGTAACGCGTGCGGGCGTCACGCAGGGTCATGATCTCCCCGGTCGCGGCGTTCATCACCAGCGTGTCGATCAGGCCGCCTTCGGTGATGACCTTGAAGCCATAGAGGAAATCGCCGCCATGCCGGCGCAGGCGGATGTCGATGATCTCGAAGCCGGTGCGCGCCTCGAACTCGGCCATCAGCTCGCGCAGCGGGCGCACCTCGCCGCGGCGCACCGCCTCGCGCAGCGCCTGCCGGTCGGCCCGGCGCATCTGCGGCGACCTGCGGCCCTGGCGGCCCTGGCGCCCCTGGCGCTGCCGCCGGCCCTGCGCCCGGGCGCTCCCGGCGCCGAGCAGGGCGCCGGCGACGGCCAGCAGGCACCCGGCGAGGGCGCGGCGGCTGAGCACCGGCAGATGCGGGCGCTGCGGGGGCGCCGGAGGGGCGGATCGCTCGGTCATGGGCGCGACTCTCGGCGCGTGAGGCTGACGGGAGGCTGACATCGCCTGGCGGGCCGGGGGCCGGAGGGGGCTGCGGTGCGGCGCCGGGCGACGGCGCGAACCGGCCGGCCTCGGTCCCTGCGTGCAGCCCGGCGGCGGCATCATCCGCGCGCCCGCCTTCGGCACCCGGACCTTCGAGACTGTGCGGCATCCGGCGCCGCGGGGCGCCGTCATGGCCCCGGCGGCAGGGCCCGCCGCCGTCGGAGCGCCTGCTCCGCCCGATCCGGCGCAGGCCGCCCGCCGCTCCCGAGGAGCCGCCCGGCCATGGGGGCTCGCCGCGATCCATCGCCCCGGGCACCCGCCGGGCAACGCCGCGGTCGGGCGGGACGGGGGAGGGAGATCTGCATGCCGATCCGGTTACATGGTTGAAACGGAGGGGATTTTACGATCGCCAAAGGCAACCTGCGGCGCGGCCCGCGCCTTGATCCAGGCGGCTGCCGGGATGCGCGAAGCGGCGGTTGCGCGGGTGCCGGGGCTTCCGGTCATCCGGCCGATGGATAACGCATGAATCGTTCACATGTTCTGAACGATCGGGAAAGAAAAGATCAATTTTTTCCAATCTGGTTCATCTGTATCAGCTCTCTCCAGAAGGTGACAAGCACCACGATCTGCCAGATGGAGGACGCCTTGGCCCGGCACATGAAACACCACGCAGACCCCACCCGCCGCGCGCTGCTCGGCTCCATGGCGGCCGCCGGCGGCCTCGCCGCCCTCGGCTGGCCGGGCGGCGCCCGTGCCGCCGCCCCGAGCCGCGGCGGCCATGTCCGCTATGGCGTGCGCGGCGGCTCGACCACCGACTCGCTCGACCCCGGCACCTACAGCCACGCCTTCGTGCGCACCATGGGCTATGCCTTCTGCAACACCCTGGTGGAGATCGACGGCAACAACCGCCTGCAGCCGGAGCTGCTGGAGTTCTGGGAGGGCTCGAAGGGCGCCGCCAGCTGGGTCTTCCGCCTGCGCCCCGGCATCACCTTCCACGACGGCAAGGCGCTGACCGCCGACGACGTGATCGCCACCGTGCAGCACCATGTGCGGCCCGGCAGCACCTCCGGCGCCCGCGCGCTGATGACCGCGATCAAGGGGATGGAGCGGCTCGACGACCTCACCGTGCGCTTCACGCTGGAGGCCGGCAATGCCGATTTCCCGGCGATCTTCTCCGATTATCGCATGATGGTGATGCCGGCGCGCGACGGGGTGGCGGATTTCGCCTCGGGCATCGGCACCGGCGGCTATGTGCTGAAGAACTTCGAGCCGGGCGTGCGCGCCTCGCTGGAGCGCAACCCGAACTACTGGCGCGCGGACCGGGCCTTCTTCGACAGCGTCGACATCCTGGCGATGTCGGACGCGACCTCGCGGCAGAACGCGCTGCTCACCGGCGCTATCGACGTGATGGACCAGGCCGATCTCAAGACCGTGCACATGCTCAAGCGCAAGTCCGGCATCGAGGTGGCGAGCACCACCGGCGGGCTGCACTACACCTATGCGATGAACGCCGAGCTGGCGCCCTATGACAACATGGACCTGCGGCTCGCGCTGAAATACGGCGTCGACCGCGAGGCGCTGCTGCAGAAGGTGCTGCGCGGCTATGGCTCGCTCGGCAACGACCACCCGGTGGCGCCGACCATGGCCTATTACGCCGCCGACATCGAGCAGCGCGCCTATGACCCGGACCGCGCACGCCACCACCTGAAGAAGGCGGGGCTCGACAATGTCTCGCTGTCGCTCAGCGTGACCGACGGGCTCTACCAGGGCGCGGTGGACGGCGTGACGCTCTATCGCGAGCAGCTCGCCCCGGTGGGCATCGACCTCGAGATCGCCCGCGTGCCGACCGACGGGTTCTGGACCGACACCTGGATGAAGAAGCCCTTCGTGGCCGGCATCTGGGGCACCCGCGCCACCGCCGACATGATCCTCTCGGCGGCCTATGAGAGCACCGCCGCCTGGAACGAGAGCTTCTGGCGCGAGCCGCGCTTCGATGCCCTGCTGAAGGCGGCGCGCACCGAGCTCGACGAGAGCCGCCGGGCCGAGCTCTACCGCGACATGCAGGTGATGATCCGCGACGAGGGCGCCGCGGTGATCCCGCTGTTCGCCGACAACGTCTTCGCGCTGAGCGACCGGATCGGGCATCCCGAGGCGATGTCCGGCGCCTGGGAGCTCGATGGCGGGCGCTCGATCGAGCGCTGGTGGATCAAGGCGTGATCCTGACCGGCGGCGGGGCAGCGTCCCCGCCGCCACCTTGACAAGCGCGGAGGGCAGGGGCCTGACATGAAGACGCTTTGGCTGATGATCCTGGGGCGGCTCGGCCTCGGGCTGGCGACGCTGCTGGCAATCTCGGTGATCATCTTCTCGGCGATCGAGATGCTGCCGGGAGATCTCGCCCAGGAGATCCTCGGGCAGTCGGCGACGCCGGAGACGGTGGCCGCCTTCCGCAGCGAGCTCGGCCTCGACCGGCCCGCGCTCGAGCGCTATCTCGACTGGGCGGGCGGCATCGCCACTGGCGATTTCGGCACCTCGATGGCGAGCCGGCGGCCGATCTCCGAGCTGATCGCGGCGCGGATCTCCAACACGCTCTTCCTCGCGCTCTATGCCGCGGCGATCTCGGTGCCGCTGGCGCTGGTGCTGGGGCTGCTGGCGGCGCTCTACCGCAACTCGGTGTTCGACCGGCTGGCCAACGTGACCGCGCTCTCCTCGGTCTCGCTGCCGGAGTTCTTCCTCGGCTACATCCTGATCTTCGTCCTGGCGCAGTCGGGCCTCTTCCCGGCGGTGGCGGACGTCACCGCGGAGATGCCGCTCGGAGACCGGCTCTACGCCGCCTTCCTGCCGGCGCTGACGCTGACGCTGGTGGTCACCGCGCACATGATGCGGATGACCCGGGCGGCGATCATCAACCTGCTGGCCTCGCCCTATATCGAGATGGCGCGGCTCAAGGGCGTGCCGCGGGGCCGGGTGATCCTGTGCCATGCGCTGCCCAACGCGCTGGCGCCGATCATCAACGTGGTGGCGGTGAACATGGCCTATCTGGTCACCGGCGTCGTGGTGGTGGAGGTGGTCTTCGTCTATCCCGGCCTCGGGCAGCTGCTGGTCGACAGCGTGGCCAAGCGCGACGTCTCGGTGGTGCAGGCCGCCAGCCTGATCTTCGCCGCCGCCTATGTGCTGCTGAACCTCGCGGCCGACGTGCTCGCGACGGTTTCCAACCCGCGCCTCGTGCATGCGCGCTGAGGGCCTGGCCATGACCGCATCCATCCTCCCCCTCTCCGCCGCGCGGGGCCTGCGCTCGGCCCCCTTCACGGCGCGCTTCGGCATGGCGGTGATCGCGCTCTACGTGGCGGTGGCGCTCTGCGCTCCGCTGATCGCCCCCTATGGCGAGACCGAGATCGTCGATGCCGAGTTCATGCCCTGGAGCGCCGAGTACCTCCTCGGCACCGACAATCTCGGGCGCGACATGCTGAGCCGGATCATCTACGGCGCGCGCAACACCGTGGGCATTGCGGTGGCGACGACGGTGCTGGCCTTCCTCGCCGGCGCCGCACTCGGCATCCTCGCGGCGCTGCGCGGCGGCTGGGTCGACCAGCTGCTCAGCCGGCTGGTGGACGTGCTGATGGCGATCCCCTCGCTGATCTTCAAGCTGCTGCTGCTGACGATCTTCGGCACCTCGGTGCTGAGCGTGGTGCTGATCATCGCGCTGGTCGACAGCACCCGCGTCTTCCGCCTCGCCCGGGCGGTCTCGATGAACATCGTGGTGATGGACTACATCGAGGCGGCACGGCTGCGCGGCGACGGCACCTGGCGGCTGATCACCCGCGAGATCCTGCCCAATGCGGCGGCGCCGCTGGCGGCGGAGTTCGGCCTGCGCTTCTGCTTCGTGTTCCTGGCGATCTCGGCGCTGTCCTTCCTCGGCCTCGGCATCCAGCCGCCCACCGCGGACTGGGGCTCGATGGTGCGCGACAATGCGAGCCTGATCTCCTTCGGCGACATCACCCCCCTGATCCCGGCCACCGCGATCGCGCTCCTGACCATCGGCGTCAACTTCGTCGTGGACTGGATGCTGCACCGCGCCAGCGGCCTGAAGGACTGAGCCCATGAACGCCCCCAATCCCCGCGCCGCCACCACCGGGATGTGCGCCCGCACCGCGCTGCTGACCATCGAGGGCCTGACGATCGAGGCCCGCACCGGGACCGGCTGGAGCGAGATCGTCCACGGTGTCGATCTCACCCTCCGGCGCGGCGAGATCCTCGGCCTGATCGGCGAGAGCGGCGCCGGCAAGTCGACCATCGGCCTCGCCGCCATGGGCCATGCCCGCGACGGCTGCCGGATCTCCGGCGGCGCGATCCGCTTCGACGGGATCGAGCTGCGCACCGCCTCCGAGGCGACCCGGCGCGCCCTCCGCGGCCGGCGCATCGCCTATGTCGCGCAGTCGGCGGCGGCGAGCTTCAACCCCGCGCACCGGCTGATCGACCAGTATGCCGAGGCGCCGGTGCTGCACGGCGTGATGCGCCGCGCCGAGGCCGAGCGCGACGCCGCCGAGCTGTATCGCCGGATGCGGCTGCCCAACCCCGGCGAGATCGGCTTCCGCTACCCGCACCAGGTCTCGGGCGGGCAGCTGCAGCGCGCGATGACCGCGATGGCGATGGCCTGCCGGCCGGATCTCATCATCTTCGACGAGCCGACCACGGCGCTCGACGTCACCACCCAGATCGAGGTGCTCTCGGCGATCCGCGACATCGTCCGCCGCTTCGACACCGCGGCGATCTACATCACCCACGATCTCGCGGTGGTCGCCCAGATGGCCGACCGCATCAAGGTGCTGCTGAAGGGCCGCGAGGTCGAGGAGGCGCCGACGCGGCGGATGCTCGCGGCGCCGCGGGAGGCCTACACGAAATCGCTCTGGGCGGTGCGCAGCTTCGTGCGCGCGCCCCGGCCGGCCCCCGCGCCGAGGGCCACCCCGGTGATCTCGGTGGAGCGGGTCAGCGCCGCCTATGGCCGCACGCCGGTGCTGGAGGACGTCTCCTTCGACATCCATCGCGGGCAGACCGTGGCGGTGGTGGGCGAGAGCGGCTCCGGCAAGTCGACCACCGCGCGGGTGATCACCGGGCTGCTGCCGCCGAGTGCCGGCGCGGTGCGGCTCGACGGCGAGGTGCTCGCCCCGCGCCACGGCGCGCGGCCGCGGCAGGCGCTGCGCCGGGTGCAGATGATCTACCAGTCCGCCGACACCGCGCTGAACCCGAAGCAGCGCATCCGCGAGATCCTCGGCTGGCCGGTGCAGCTCTATTGCGGGCTGAAGGGCAAGGCACGCGAGGCCAGGGTGCGCGCACTCCTCGAGATGATCGAGCTCGACCCGGACCGCTACATCGACCGGCTGCCGGGGGAGCTCTCGGGCGGCCAGAAGCAGCGCATCGGCATCGCCCGGGCGCTCGCCGCCGAGCCGGACTTCATCATCTGCGACGAGGTGACCAGCGCCCTCGACCAGCTGGTGGCGGAGGGCATCCTCAGGCTGCTCGACCGGCTGCAGCGCGAGCTCGACCTCGCCTACATGTTCATCACCCACGACATCGCCACCGTGCGCGCCATCGCCGACGAGGTGGTGGTGATGCAGGCCGGCCGGGTTGTGGAGAAGGGGCCGAAGGACGCCGTCTTCACGCCGCCGCACGATCCCTATACCGCGCTGCTGCTCGCCTCGGTGCCGGAGATGGACCCCGGCTGGCTCACCCGGGTGCTGGCGGCGCGGGACCGGGCTCAGCCCTGATCCGCCCCGGCGAGATGGTCCTGCATCCAGTCGCGGAAGGCGCGCACCCGTTCGAGGCGCGCCTTGTGCGGCACCGTGGAGAGGTAGTAGCGCGGCATCGGCGGCACCGTGGCCTCGTCGAAGGCGAAGGGCACGCGGAGCCGGCCCTCGGCGATCAGCTCGGCCACGTTGGCCCGGTTGCCGATCGCCACGCCGAGCCCCTGCGCTGCGGCCTCGAAGGCATGCAGCGAATAGCTGACATAAAGAAAGCGCTGCTGCGCCGCCCAGGGATAGTCGGCCAGGATGGTCTTCCAGGAGGTCAGCCGCCGCTCGGTCTCGATCAGCGTGAGGCCGCGGAGATCGGCCGGCGAGCGCAGCCCGTTGGCCTCGGCATAGGCGGCGGTGCTGAGCGCCACCACCTCGTCCGGCAGGATCTGCAGCGAGACCAGATCGGGGTCCGGCTCGTAGCGGTACTCGATGGCGAGGTCGATGCCGGGCTCCTCCGGGTCGAAGGTCATCCGGTCGATCAGCCGCAGGTCATAGGTGGGATGCGCCGCCATGAAGCCGCCGAGCCGCGGCATCAGCCACTTCGCGGTCAGCGTCGGCGGGGCGGCCAGGGTCAGCGTCTCGCGGGCCTTGCGCTGCGAGGCCACCGTGGTGGCGCGCCCGATCGCCTCGAGGCTGGGGCGGATCTCCTTGAGATAGTCCTGCCCGGTCTCGGTGAGCACGAGGCTGCGCCCGCGGCGCACGAAGAGCGCGGCGCCCAGCCAGTCCTCGAGATTGGCGATCTGGTGGCTCACCGCCGGCGGGGTGACGCAGAGCTCGCCGGCCGCGGCGCGCACGCCGCCATGCCGGGAGACCGCCTCGAAGACCCGGAGCGCGTTGAGCGGTGGCAGCTTGTGCATGGCGCCTCCTGTACGATCAGGCTGAACGGTTGATGCAGAATATGTCAATTTTCTTTCCAGCCGCCCCGGCATATCACACGGCCCGGCGGCGCCGCGAGGCGCGCCGCCGTCCCGGCACGCCGCCGGGCCCGCCCTTTCGCCCGGAGGAGAACAGATGAAACCGCTCGAAGGCATCCTCGTCGTATCCGTGGAGCAGGCGCTGGCCGCGCCGCTCTGCACCGCGCGCCTCGCCGAGGCCGGCGCCCGCGTCATCAAGATCGAGCGCGCCGAGGGCGATTTCGCCCGCGGCTACGACCGCGCGGCACGGGGCGCCAGCTCCTATTTCACCTGGACCAACCAGGGCAAGGAATCCCTCGCGCTGGATTTCCGCCAGCCGGAGGACGCGGCGCTGCTGTCTCGCATCCTCGAACGGGCGGACGTGTTCGTCCAGAACCTCGCGCCCGGGGCGATGGCCCGCGCCGGCTTCGGCTCGGCCGCGCTGCGGGCGCGCCATCCGCGGCTGGTGACGGTGGACATCACCGGCTATGGCGAAAGCGAGGCGGTGCGGCACCTCAAGGCGTATGATTTCCTGATCCAGGCCGAATCGGGCCTGACGGCGATCAGTGGCGGCGAGACCGAAATGGGCCGGATCGGCGTGTCCATCTGCGATATCGGCGCCGGCATGACCTGCCATGCCGCGGTGCTCGAGGCGCTGATGCTGCGCGAGCGCACCGGGCAGGGCGCGGCGCTCGCGGTCTCGCTGTTCGACGTCGCGGCCGACTGGATGAGCGTGCCGCTGATCCACGGCGAGCACGGCGCCGGCGCGCCGCGGCGGGTGGGGCTGCGCCACCCCAGCATGGCGCCCTATGGCGCCTTCGAGACCGCCGAGGGCGGGCTGACGCTGGTCTCGGTGCAGAACGAGCGGGAATGGCAGCGCTTCTGCCAGGAGGTGCTGCGCTCCAACGCCGCCGGGCAGGACCCGCGCTTCGCCTCCAACAACGAGCGGGTGGCGAACCGCGCGGCGCTGGAGGCGATGATCTCGGCGGTGACGAAGGGGCTCACCCGGGAGGAGTTCCGCGCCCGCCTCGCCGAGGCCGGCATCGCCTTTGGCGGCGTCAACAGCGTCGCCGAGCTCGGCCGGCATCCGGCGCTCCGCCGCCGCGAGGTGGCGACCGATGGCGGCGAGCGCGTGGCGATCCCGGCGCCGCCGATCCGCTGGCTGGATGCGGAGGCCGGGGAGCCGCTGGCCGCGGCGCCGGCGATCGGCCAGCACGGCGCCGCGCTCCGCGCCGAGTTCGCCTGAGCGAGGCCGAGATGGAGGGATACATGACGGATCGGGACATCCGCGCCTGGATCGGGCGCAGCGAGACCGCGGAGGACGTGCTCCGCCCGCAGCCGGCGCGCTTCATGCAGGCGACGCTGGACCGGGCGCCGACGCTCGCCGAGGGCGATGCGCTGCCGCCGCTCTGGCACTGGCTCTATTTCCTCGAGGCCCGGCCGATGGGCGAGCTCGGCCGCGACGGGCATCCGAGGAAGGGCGGCTTCCTGCCCCCGGTGACGCTGCCGCGGCGGATGTGGGCCGGCGGGCGCCTGGAGTTCCACGCGCCGCTGCTGCTCGGCGCGGCGGTGCGCAAGCGCTCCACCATCAAGGCGATCGAGGAGAAGGACGGCCGCTCGGGCCGGCTCTGCTTCGTCACCGTGCTGCACGAGATCTTCGCCGGCGAGACCCTGGCGCTGAGCGAGGAGCACGACATCGTCTATCGCGAGGACCCGGCGCCGGATGCGCCCGCGCCGAAGACGGTGCCGGCCCCGGCGGGCGCGGCGGTCTCCGAGGAGATCGCGCCCGGCCCGGTGATGCTCTACCGCTACTCGGCGCTGACCTTCAACGGCCACCGGATCCACTACGATGTCGATTATGCCCGCACGGTCGAGGGCTATGACGGGCTGGTGTTCCACGGGCCGCTCACCGCGACGCTGCTGGTGGATCTCGCCGCCCGCAGCATGGGCCGCGCGCCCCGGCGATTCGCCTTCCGCGGGCTGGCCCCGATTGCCGGCGCCGCCCCCTTCCGCATCGAGGGCCGGCGGGAGGGCGAGACCATGGCGCTCTGGGCCCGCCGTGCCGACGGCGCAACGGCGATGACCGCCGATGCCGTGTTCTGAGGAAACCCCCATGCTGAAACCCAACGTCCAGAACTTTGCCGAGACCTTCGCCGCCTGGGCCGCCCGGCCGGATCTCGGCATCGGCGCGGCGATCCGCGAGGAGGCCCGCGTCACGCTGGTCGACACGCTGGCCTGCACCGTGATCGGTACGCCGGAGCGCCAGGCGCTCGCGGCCATGGAGGCGATGGCGTTCGGGCTGAGCGCCGGCAGCGTGCAGCCCACCGGCGGCGGCGCCATGCTCTCGCTGCACGGCGCGGCGCTGGTCAACGGCGTGCGCACCCATGCCATCGACTTCGACGATTACGAGCTCTCCGGCTCCAGCCATGCCAGCGCCCCGATCCTCGGCGCGCTCTTCGCGCTGGCGCAGAAGGTGCCGATGACGGTGGACCGGATCTGCGAGGCCTGGCTGGTCGGCTACGAGACCGTCATCTGGATGGGCAAGGCGCTCGGCTACGGGCACTACGACATCGGCTGGCACTCGACCTCGACGCTCGGCCCCATCGGCACCGCGGCGGCCTGCGCCCGGGCGCTCGGTCTCTCGCCCTTCCAGATGGCCAATGCGATGGCGCTGGCGGCGAGCTCCTCGGCCGGGCTCAAGATGCAGTTCGGCTTCGATGCCAAGGCGATCCATGCCGGGCTGGCAGCGGAATCCGGCCTGCGTGCGGCGCTGCTGGCCCGCGGCAACGCCACCGGCAACTGCAATCTCTGGGACAGCGATTTCGGCTTCGCCAGGGTCTATGGCACGGCGGAATCGATCGGTTTCAGCGCGATGATGCAGGAGATGGAGCTCGGCCGGGCGGTCGAGCTGTTTCCCGTGGTGCGCAAGCTCTGGCCGAGCTGCGCCTACACGCACCGGCCGATCCACGGGGCGGAGGCGCTGCACCGCCGGCTCGCGCCGGGCGACGAGATCGCGTCGATCCGGGTGCGGATGCCCGAGCCGTTCCACCGGGTGGCCGGCTTCGGCGTGCCGACCAACGATGCCGAGGCGCGCTTCTCGGTGCGCTATTGCGTGGTGACCGGGCTGACCACCGGCCATGTCGTGCCGGAGGATTTCCGCCCGGCGCGCTTCTCCGACCCGGAGCGCCAGCGCATGACCGCCGCGGTGGAGCTCGACCTCTACCGCCTGCCGAAGGGCGACCCCGGCGATATCGGCCCCTCGACGCCGGAGACCATCACCGTGACGCTGGCTGACGGCCGGGTGCTGGAGCAGGTGACCAGCGACGTGCCCGGCGGCGTGGCGATGCCGATGACCCGGGCGCAGCTGCTGCGCAAGGTGGCGGATTGCGGCTGTTCGGCGGCGCTGGCCGAGCGCTTCCTCGAGGCCGATGGCGCCGCGCCGCTCGACGAGATCGGCATCCTCGCGCAGCACCACCCCGCGGCCTGACCGGCGGCGCCCGGAAACCGGGCGGGTGCCGGCGCGGCACCCGCTCGCGGCGCAATGCTGCGTTGCACAAAATTCACTTGCGCTACCTGCCGAAACGCGCTCATGCTCAGGCAATTGCCGGAGGTGTCGCCATGTTTTCGCTCGCAGGTCAGAAGGCTCTCGTCATCGGGGTCGCCAATGATCACTCCATCGCCCATGGCTGCGCCGCCGCGCTGCGGGCGCAGGGGGCCGATCTCGCGATCACCTATCTCAACGAGAAGGCCGAGCCCCATGTCCGCCCGCTGGCCGAGGCGCTGGGGGCGGAGATCATCATGCCGCTCGACGTGCGCGACGAGGCCCAGGCGGAGGCGCTGTTCGCCGAGATCACCGCGCGCTGGGGCCGGCTCGACACGCTGGTGCACTCCATCGCCTTCTGCCCGAAGGACGACCTGCACGGCCGGGTGGTGGACTGCTCGGCCGAGGGCTTCGCGCTGGCCATGGACGTCTCGGTGCATTCCTTCCTGCGCATGATCCGCCGCGCCGAGCCGCTGATGCCGCATGGCGGCACCTGCATGACGGTGAGCTTCTACGGCGCCGAGAAGGTGGTCGAGCACTACAACGTCATGGGCCCGGTCAAGGCGGCGCTCGAGGCGACCATGCGCTATGTCGCGGCGGAGCTGGGGCCGAGGGGCATCTCGGTGCACGCGCTCTCGCCGGGGCCGCTGCGCACCCGCGCCGCCTCCGGCATCGCCGAATTCGACGAGCTGCTCGACCGCGCGGCGGAGCGCGCACCCACCAGCATGCTGGCCAGCATCGAGGATGTCGGGGCCTATGCCGCCTTCCTCGCCAGCCGCGAGGCGTTCAACGTCACCGGCGGCGTGCATCACATCGACGGGGGCTACAGCATCATCGGCTAGCGGAGAGATCATGACCAGCCAGACCCGGGCGATCGACGCCCAATCCAACCTGCTGCGCTTTGCCCTGCCGGACAGCACGGCATGGTCGCCCGCCGCGCGGCTCCAGGTGGCCGGCGCCAGCCTCGCGGAGCTGACCCGCACCGGCGAACTGATGCTGCGTGCCGCCGGGCGCCTTGCCGAGACCATCGCGAAGGGCCACCGCGCCCGCGCCGAGCAGAACGTGGAGACGCTCACCGCGATCACCGAGGCCGCGCTGGCGCGGCTCGGCACCGGCAGCGTCGCCGAGGATCTGCCGGCCTATGCCGCGGATGCGCTGCGCCGCGGGCTGGTCTTCCTCGACATCCTGCGCGAGCGCGGCGACATCTTCCTCGAGCACGAGGCCGCGGGCTGCCCGCCGGTGCTGATCTACGACCACGAGGTGGTGCTCGACGGCGCCGGGCTGCCGGACCCCTGCAACTACATGCTGCTGAAGATCCTGCCGCCGGAGGGCTGCATGGTGGACGACACGAAGCGCCCCTTCGTGATCATCGACCCGCGCGCCGGGCACGGCGCCGGCATCGGCGGCTTCAAGACCGACAGCCAGGTCGGCGTCGCGCTGCGCGCCGGGCACCCGGTCTATTTCGTCGGCTTCCGCCGGATGCCGGAGCCGGGGCAGACGCTGGCCAGTGTCACCCGCGCCGAGGCCGCCTTCGTGCGCGAGGTGATGCGCCGCCATCCCAAGGCCTCGAACCCGGTGGTGACCGGGAACTGCCAGGGCGGCTGGGCGGCGCTGATCCTCGCCGCCTCCAACCCGGACATCGTCGGCCCGCTCTGCCTCAACGGCGCGCCGGTGGCGACCTGGTCCGGCGAGGTCGGCACCAACCCGATGCGCTACAATGGCGGCGTGCTCGGCGGCACCTGGCAGCCGATGTTCTGGTCGGATCTCGGCCATGGCGTGTTCGACGGCGCCCATCTGGTCTCGAACTTCGAGATGCTGAGCCCCGGCCGCACGCTGTTCCGCAAATACTACGACATCTACGCCGCGCCGGAGGCGGGCCGCACCCGCTTCCTCGAATTCGAGCGCTGGTGGGGCGGCTTCTTCCTGCTCAACGAGGCGGAGATCCGCTGGATCGTCGAGCAGCTCTTCATCGGCAACCGGCTGGCGCGCAACGAGGCGCAGCTGGAGCCCGGCCAGCCGATCGACGTCAAGAAGATCCGCGCGCCGATCGTCGTCTTCGCCAGCCACGGCGACAACATCACCCCGCCGCAGCAGGCGCTGAACTGGATCACCGACGCCTATGCCGACGTCTCCGAGATCCGCATCCGCGGCCAGCGCATCATCTACATGGTGCACGACCAGATCGGCCATCTCGGCATCTTCGTCTCCTCGAAGATCGCGCGGAAGGAGCACAGCGAGGTGGCCTCGACGCTCAGGACCATCGAGGCGCTGCCGCCCGGGCTCTACGAGATGAAGATCGAGGCCTATGCCGGCGCCGTCGAGAACCGCAGCTTCACGGTCAGCTTCCACGAGCGCACGCTGGAGGACATCGCCACGCTCGACGACGGGCGCGAGGACGAGGCGAGCTTCGCCGCGGTGGCGCGCGCCTCGGAGCTGCAGACCGAGCTCTACGACATCGCGGTGCGCCCCTTCGTGCAGGCCGGCGCCACGGCGGCGAGCGCCGAGCTCGGCCGGGCGCTGCACCCGCTGCGCCTGCAGCGCGCCATGCTCTCGAGCCGCAACCCGGCGATGAAGCTGCTGGCCGACCATGTCGCCGCCGGGACCGCGCCGCGCGCCGCGCTGCCGGCGGACAACCCCTTCCTGCAGGGCGAGCGGGCGATGGCGGACGTCATCGAGCAGTCGCTCGATCTCGCGCGCGACCTGCGCGACGCCTGGTACGAGATGCTGTTTCATGGCCTCTGGAGCACCCCCTGGGCGCGCTGGTTCGGCCGCACCCATGCCCGGCCGCGGCGCCTCTCCAGCAGCGCGGAGCTACGCAACCTCTCGGAGGTGCAGACCGCGCTCTGCCACATCTCCGAGGGCGGCCTCGCCGAGGCGG
Organism: Paralimibaculum aggregatum; assembly: GCF_030270585.1. Taxonomy (GTDB): domain Bacteria; phylum Pseudomonadota; class Alphaproteobacteria; order Rhodobacterales; family Rhodobacteraceae; genus Thermohalobaculum; species Thermohalobaculum aggregatum. Next base: position 59,311 of record NZ_BSYI01000001.1, on the reverse strand, counting down.
TGGTGCGGATGCTGGTGCTGATGGCCGACAGCCGCGGCAATGTCCGGCGCGACCGGCTCGAGCGCTCGGCCCGGGTGCTGGCCGAGGACGAGCCGTTCCGCTCGCTGCCGGCGGCGCAGCGCAACCTGATGATCAACGAGCAGACGCTGATCGTGGAGTTCGAGCGCGAGCGGGCGATCGAGACGCTGCCCGACCTGCTTCGCACCGAGGCGGAGCGCCGCCGCGCGCTCGAGCTGGTGCGCTACATCCCCGGCCCGGTCGACGAGATGGCGCCGGATACCGTCGAGCTGCTGCAGCGCTTCCACCGCGTGCTCGGCCAGCCGCCCTTTGCCGGGGACATCACGGAGGACCCGTTTGCCGTGCCCCGGGCGCCGGGCGCGGCCGCGGGATGAGTGCCCATGTCCTGACGCTGAATGCCGGCTCCTCCTCGCTGAAATTCGGCGTCTTCGCGCTGGCGGAGGGGCCCGAGCCGCGTGCCGCCGGGCTGATCGAGCGGATCGGCGGCAGCCCCGCGCTGCACCTCAGGGATGCCGCGGGCACCGCCATCGCGCCCGGCGAGGACCCGGCCGGCGCGACCGATCAGGCCGGCGCGGTGGGCCTCGTGCTGCGGCTCGTGGCGCGGCATTTCCCGGATGGGGAGATCGCCGCGGTGGGCCACCGGGTGGTGCATGGCGGGCCCGACCATGCCGGCCCCGCGCGGCTCTCGGACGACGTGCTGGCCGGGCTCGAGCGCTTCGTGCCCTTCGCGCCGCTGCACCAGCCGCACAACCTCGCCGGCGCGCGCGCCGCCCGCGCCGCCTTCCCCGAGGCGCTGCAGGTCGCCTGCTTCGACACCAGCTTCCACCGCAACCACCCCTGGGTGAACGACACCTTCGCCCTGCCGCGGCGGTTCTACGACCGGGGCGTGCGGCGCTACGGCTTCCACGGGCTGAGCTACGACTACATCGCCGGCGAGCTCGCGCGCAGCGCGCCGCTGCTGCATTCGGGGCGGGTGGTGGTGGCGCATCTCGGCAACGGCGCCTCGATGTGCGGGCTGCTCGGCGGACGCTCGGTGGCATCGACCATGGGCTTCAGCGCGCTCGACGGGCTGCCGATGGGCACGCGTTGCGGCCAGCTCGATCCTGGCGTAGTGCTCTATCTCATGGATCAGGAAGGCATGACCACGGCCGAGCTCGCCGACCTGCTGTACCTGGAATCCGGGCTCAAGGGGCTCTCGGGGATGGCCAACGACATGCGCGCGCTGGAGGCCTCCGAAGCCCCGGCGGCGCGCGAGGCGATCGACTATTTCACCTTCCGCATCCGGCGCGAGCTCGGCGGGCTGGCGGCGGCGCTCGGCGGGCTCGACGCGCTGGTCTTCTGCGGCGGCATCGGGGAGAACTCGCGCCTCGTGCGCGCGGAGGTCTGCCGCGGCATGCAGTGGCTCGGCATCGAGCTCGACCGGGCGCGCAACGAGGCCAATGCGCGGATCATCTCCGCCGATCTCAGCCGGACGCATGTCATGGTGATCCCCACCGACGAGGAGATCGTGATCGCCCGCGCCGCCGCCGCGATGCTCGGGGAGGGCGCCGCGTGAAGAGCTTCCGCACCGCCGATCATCGCCGCCTCGCCTATGAGGACAGCGGCGGCAGCGGCCCGGCGGTGCTCTGCCTGGCCGGGCTCACGCGCAACAGCCGGGAATTCTCCGACCTCGCCGCGCATCTGGCGCCGCGCTACCGGGTGATCCGGCTCGACAGCCGCGGCCGCGGGCGCTCGGAACATGCGCTCGACCCGATCGCCGAATACACCATCCCGGTGGAGGCCGGCGATGCCCGGGCGCTGCTCGACCATCTCGGGCTCGCGCGCGTCGCGATGATCGGCACCTCGCGGGGCGGCATCCTCGCCATGGCGCTTGCCTGCGGCGCGCCGGAGCGGGTCTCGGGAATCGTGCTCAACGATGTCGGCGCGGTGGTCGAGGGGCAGGGGCTGCTGCGCATCCTCTCCGGCCTCGGGCGGGCGCCGGCGGCCGCGAGCTTCGCCGAGGCGGCGGCGGAACTGCGCGCGGCCAACGAGCGCGCCTTTCCGGATGTGAGCCTTGCCGACTGGGAGCGCTTTGCCCGCAGGATCTACGACGACGCGGAGGGCCGGCCGGCGCTCGCCTATGATCCGGAGCTGCGCAGCGCGGTGGCGGCCGGGCTCGATGCGGCGGGGCCGACGGTGTCGCTCTGGCCGCTCTTCGAGGGGCTGCACGGGGTGCCGGTGCTGGTGATCCGCGGCGCGAACTCCGACATCCTGCTGCCCGCCACCGTGGCCGAGATGGCGCGCGCCCGGCCCGATATCGAGACGCTGGAGCTCGCCGGGCGCGGCCATGCGCCCTTCCTCGACGAGCCGGAGGCGCTCGCCGCCATCGACGGCTTCCTCGCCAGGCACGCCGGCTGAGCGCGTCGGCGCTCGACCGCGGGCGGCGAATGCGCTAGCACGGCAACCGGCCGGCGGCGCAGCCGGTCGCTGCCGCCGAGGCCCCGATGTCCGGTCCCGAGACCCGCCCGCTCCTCGTGATCCTGTCCAACGAGATCCAGCCGGCCGATGCGCCGGGGCGCTACAGCGCGCCCTATTCGGTGCGCAGCCTGATGAAGGCGGCCGACCGGGCGGGCTTCGAGGTCGCCGCCGGGCCGGTCTGGAGCTTCCAGCTCCGGCTGCCGAGCGACGGCCGCCCGGCGCGGCTGATGGCGATGGGGCGCGTCTACGAGCCCGCCGCGATGATCGTCCGCGCCACCGGCGGCGGCAGCACCCACATGGTCCGCGCCATCGACCATGCGCTGCGCCGCAACGGCTGCGTGATGCTCGACCCGAACGAACGCTTCCAGCGCGGCTCCACGGATCTCAGCGACCTGATCGTCGAGGCCCAGGGCAGCGGCGCGGATGTCGACCGCACGCTGGTGGCGAGCCGGGTCGATCTCGCCGCCTGCCTGCGCGCGCACGACTATTCCCGCGGCAAGTTGGTGGCCAAGAGCATCGCCGGCTCGGGCGGCGTCTCGGTGCGCTGGGTCGACGGCTCGGCCGAATCGATCCGGGCGGTGCTCGACGTGGCCGAGAGCTTCGGCCGGCAGATGCCGCCCTTCCTGATCGAGCCGGCGCTCGACATCGCCGCCGAATACCGGGTCTACACCCTCGACGGCGCGGTGATCGGCTGCGTGCGCCGGGTGGCGGCCGGGCCCGAGCGCCCGGCCAATGCGAGCCAGGGGGCCGAGCTGGTCGAGGAGCCGGCGCCGGCGGATGTGCTCGATGCGCTCGGCAAGGTGATGCGCCAGGGGCTGATCGGCTGGGATGTCGCCCGCCTCGCCGACGGGCGCACCGTGGTGATCGAGATGAACCGCCCGCCCTCCTGGCGCCACTTCGCCAAGGTCTCGAAGACCGACATCGCCGAGCTGGTGGTGGCGCATCTGAAGGCCCGGCTCGCGGCGGCGCAGGCCGGCTGACCGGGGCAGGGGCCCCGCCCGCCCCCGCCGCCCCCCGCCGGTCACGCCGTCACCGCCCCCGCCGCCACCTCCGGCGCGGCCTCGGCGATGGCCGCCTCGGTCAGCGCCAGATCCGCCTCGGTCAGCGCCGCGGAGATGTAGAACTTGCCGTCCGGCTTCAGCACCCCGCGGTTGCGCAGTGCCCGGGTGAAGTCCATCGCCCGGCGCCTGTCGGCGTGGAAGATGTCGCGGTAGTTGCGCACCGGCGCCTCGGTGAAGACCGCGTCGAAGAGGCAGGGCACGCCGACCACCTGCACCGGCACCCCCGCCGCCGCGAAGGCGCTGCGGATCGCCCCCTGCAGCCGCCGGCCGGCGGCCTCGATGTGCGCGTATGTGCCGGGGCGGCGCAGGATCTCCAGCGTCTTGAGCCCGGCCACCGCCGCCACCGGATTCCCCGAGAGCGTGCCGACCTGGTAGAGAAACCCGTCCTCGCCCACCGCCTCGCGGTCGAAATGGCGCATGATCGCGGCGGGCCCGGCGATCGCCGCCAGCGGGAAGCCGCCGCCGATCACCTTGCCCAGCGTGCAGAGATCCGGCGTCACGCCATAGAGCGCCTGCGCCCCGCCATAGCCGAAGCGGAAGCCTGTCACCACCTCGTCGAAGATCAGCACGATGCCCTGCGCGGAGGCGATCTCGCGCAGCCCCTCGAGAAAGCCCGGCTCGGGCGGGATCAGCCGTTGCAGCGGCTCGACGATGATGCCGGCGATCTCCGGGCCATGCGCCGCCACCAGCGCGCGCACCGCCTCGAGATCGTTGAACGGCGCCACCAGCACGTCGCCGCGCACCGCCTCGGCGATGCCGGCGCTGTCGGGCACCGGCTCGGGGAAATTGGCCAGCCGCTTCGGCGCGAGGCTCATCAGCGCCACGTCGGACATGCCGTGATAGCCGCCCTCGAACTTCAGGATCTTCTGCCGGCCGGTATGCGCGCGGGCCAGCCGCATGGCATAGAGATCGGCCTCCGAGCCGGTGGAGACATAGCGGATCTGCTCGGCGCAGGCGACGGCATCGACGATCACCTCGGCGAGCGCGATGCCATGCGGGTTGTTGGCGAAGAAGGTCAGGCCGCTGGCAAGCTGCGCCTGCACCGCGGCGATCACCTCCGGGTGGCGATGGCCGACAAGCATCGGGCCCGAGCCGATCAGGTAATCGACATAGTCCCGGCCATCGGCATCGCGGATGCGCGCGCCCTCGCCGCTCTCGATCACGATGTCGCCGGGAAAATTGCCGAAGCTGCCGGCGGGCAGCACCGCCTGGGCGCGGCGGATCCAGTCGGCCTGGGCGGGGGCGGCGGCATCGGCGGAATGGTCGGAAATTGTCATGACTGGCTCCGATTGGTACAGTTGTACCAATACGCCGATCCGCGCGGAAGGCAACACCCTTTCGGCCGCACACCGCCGCACGACGCACGCGCGGGGGAGAAGCAGGGCGGATGCGCCGCGGCAGGCGCTATTTCGGGACGGACTTGAAGAAGCCCCCGGAGGCGCCCGGCACCTTGCGGCGGGTGCCCGGGGCCGGCTCGCCAACCCGGATGGTGCGCGAGACCGCGGGCCGGAAGCTCACGCTGTCATACCAGTCGAGCACCGCCGGCAGCCAGGCCGCGGGCCAGCCGTGTCCGCGGTCGTGGATCAGCAGGTCGAGCGCCGAGCCATGCTCGCAGTCGGACCAGGTCTGCCGCTCGAAGCCGAAGAAGCGCCCGGCCGGCTCCGGGCCGCGGCGGCAGCGATTGGTGCGCGCGATCAGCCCGAGCGCCTCGCCGAGATCGGCGCTGTCGACGATCGGCCCCTGGCGCCGCTCGCCGGCGAAGGGCACGATCCGGTCGTCCGGCGAATGGGTGTGCAGGAGCCGGACCGGGCGGCGGCAGGCGCGCGGCAGCATCCCGCCATAGCTCGCGGCATGGGAGGCGAAGGCGACGCCCATCTCGGGGTGGTGGCAGGCCATCTCGAAGACCATGTAGCCGCCGTCGGAATGGCCGGCCCAGATGATCCGCCCGGGGTCGATATTGACCCGCCGGCGGGCGTCGAACACCACCCGGCGCAGGAAGTCGACATCGTCGCGCGGGTGGCGCGCGGCGCGGATCCGCCGGCCCCAGCCGGTGCCGCGCAGGCTGCCGAGATAGGTGATGTCGAGCGCCTGCGGCACGATCAGTGCATAGCCCCGGCGCACGATCTCCTCGCGGAACTGGCGCGAGTCGGTGATCCGCCGGCTCTCGCCGAGCGAGCCGTAGAGATAGACCAGCGCCGGGAACGGGCCGAGCCCCTGCGGCAGCAGCACGCGGTACTCGCCGTCCTCGACGCGGCAGGCGCTGTCGCGCTCGGAGAAGGCGCAGGGGTTGATCACGCCCGACTGCGCCGCCGCCGGGGCGGCGGGCCCGGCGAGCAGCGCGGCGAGCAGCCCGCCCCGAAGCATCCGCCCGAACATCGGCCCGAACATCCGCCCGAACATCCGCCCGAACATCCGCGCGGGCTTTCCCGGGCGCCTTCCCCGGCGCCCGCTCCGGCGCCCGGCCCGGCGCGCGCCGGCCGGCGCCATCAGCTCTCGTCGTCGAAGCGCTGCTTCACGTAGCGCCCGGGGGCCGGCTCGATCTGGCCGAGCACCGTGCCGGGGCTGCGCCCGGGCACCTTGCCGTCGGATTTCGCGGCGAGCCACTTGTCCCAGTGCGGCCACCAGGAGCCCTTGGTCTCGGTGGTGCCCTCGCGCCATTCCTCGAGCGTGGTGCCCTTCAGCCCGCGCTTGGTCCAGTACTGGTATTTCCCCGAGGCCGGCGGGTTGACGACGCCGGCGATATGGCCGCTGCCGGCGAGGATGTAGGTCTGGCTGCGGCTGCCGAGCATCTTCGCCGCGCGATAGGTCGAGGGCGCCGGCGCGATGTGGTCCTCCACCGTGCCGACATGGAAGCAGGGCAGCTTGACCCTGGAGAGGTCGAGCCGCTGCCCGGCGATCTCCATCTCGCCCTTGGCGAGCAGGTTCCGGTTGTAGAAGGTGTCGAGGTAGTACATGTGCACCCGCCCCGGCATCGCCGTCGAATCCGAGTTCCAGTAGAGCAGGTCGAAGGGGAAGTTCTCCTTGCCCAGCAGGTAGTTGTTGATCACGAAGCCCCAGATCAGGTCGGTCGAGCGCAGCGAGTTGAAGGCGGCGAACATGTTCTCGGCGGCGAGATAGCCCTTCTCGTCGACCGCCTGCTCGATGGTGTCGAGCACCTCGTCATCGACGAAGGCCTGCAGCTCGCCGGCATCGGTGAAGTCGAGCTGGGCGGTGAAGAAGGTGGCGGATTTCACCCGGTCGTCGCCGTTGGCGGCCATGTAGGCGAGGGTGCTGCCCACCATGGTGCCGCCGATGCAGTAGCCGACGATGTTGGCCTGCGGCTCGCCGGTCTCCTCGAGCACCTTCGCGAGGGCGGTGAGCACGCCCTTGGTCATGTAGCTCTCCCAGGTCTCGTCCTTCTGCGCCGGGCCGGGATTGACCCAGGAGATCACGAAGACCGTGTGGCCCTGCTCGACCAGCCAGCGGATCATCGACTTCTTCTCGTTGAGGTCGAGGATGTAGAACTTGTTGATCCAGGGCGGGCAGAACAGCAGCGGGGTCTTGTGCACCTGCTCGGTGGCCGGGGCATACTGGATCAGCTGCAGCAGCTCGTTCTCGAAGACCACCGCGCCGGGGGTGGTGGCCATGTTCTCGCCCACCTTGAAGGCGCTCATGTCGGTCTGCTGGATCAGCAGCTGGCCCTTGCCGCGCTCGAGGTCGCGCACCAGGTGCTCGAGGCCGCGGATCAGGTTCTCGCCCTTCTCGTCGATGGTGGTGCGCAGCACCTCGGGGTTGATCACCGGCGAGTTCGAGGGCGAGGTCGCCTCGATGAAGTTGCGGGTGATCAGCTCGAGCTTCTTGCGGTCCTGCGGGGTCAGCCCCTCGGCCTCGGCGAGGCGGCCCTTCAGCCAGTCCGCCGTCAGCAGGTAGGACTGCTTGAGATAGTCGTAGAACGGGCTCTCGTCCCAGAGCTTGTCCTTGAAGCGCTTGTCGCCGCGTTCCGGCTGGATCAGCGGCGAGGCGGCCTCGCCGGTCCAGGCGCGCTGCATGGTGCGGGTCCAGAGATCGGCCTGCGCCGCCCAGAGCTGGCCCATCGCGGTCGCCATCCGGTCGGGATGGTCCCAGAAGTCGTAGGCCCAGCGCGCCATCGAGGGCACCGTGTTGAGCGGATCGGGCTTCAGATGGCCGATATCGTCGATCTGCTTGTCGAGCGCCTCGGCCCAGACCTTGGAACTGCGCTCGACGATGCGTCCGATGCGGTCCGAAAGGACCGGCAGGTCGGCGGCGGGGTCGGTGGGCTTCGTCGCGGGCTCGTCGGCCATGGCGGGCTTCCTCCGTGGTCTTGCTCCTCCGGCGGGAGCTTGGGGACCCGGCCATCGGCCGGGCCCGGCGGTTCGGCACTGGCCAGCCCCCGCGCAGGGGGGTAGGGTTCCGCCACGGGGAAGCCGGCCCTCAACAATCCATAGCAGACCGGAGGCGGGCGAATGAAGCGGTTTGGGGCAGCGCATGGTGTCGCGGCGGCGCTGGTGCTGGCGCTGGCGGGCTGTGAGAGCTTTCGCCTGTTCAACGAATACCAGGTGGTCGAGAGCCCGGAGGTCGAGGCCACGCCCTGGCCGCTGCTGGTCGATGTGCCGCCGGCGCCGCCGCCGGGCACCTACACCGCCGCCGTGCCCGATCCGGCCGGGGGCATCGCGGTGCAGACCGAGCTCTCGCTGGCCTCCGAGAGCGCCGGGCCCAAGGCGGCGCGGCTGGCCCCGCCGGTTCTGAGCGAGGCCGAGCGGAAGGCGCTGGCCGCGGCCGATCCACGGCGCGATCGGCGCACCGCGGAGGCGCGGCGGCCGCCGCTGACCCCGGCGGAACGGGCGGCGCTGGTCGAGGCCGAGGCCGCCCAGCGCGCCCGGCGCCGGGCCGCGGAGGCGCAGGCGGCGGCGGATGGTGCGGAGACCGAATGAGCCGGCAGGCCGCAGGGAGGACAGCGCGATGATCGATCCGGAGACCTGGGACTGGGCGGGCGAGCGCGATCGCCTCGAGAAGGCGATGGCCGAAGTCACCCGCGAGACCCGGCTGGTGCCCGGCCAGCCGGTGGTGCTGAGCTTCCATTTCGTGCCCTGGGTGCCCGGCGCGCAGCCCGACGCGTTTCTCGCGAGCCTCGAGGCGGAGGGCATGCCGGCGGGCATCCGCGAGAAGACCGAGGAGCGGCCCAAGCACATCGCCGCCACCGTGAAGCTGACCTTCGGGCTGGCGGAGATCCGGGAGGCGAGCGAGCGCACGGCGCGGCTGGCCTTCCGCTTCGGCTTCGCGCCCTTCGGCTGGGATCTGCGCGGCTGAGCGCCCGGCCTGCCCGGATGCGCCGCTTTTGCCGGTTGAGCCGGCCGGCCGGACGCGCTAAGCGCCGGCGCGAGCCCGGTTCGCGGCATCCGCCCGCGGCCCCCCGTCCCGACAGCGTCCCAGTCCCGCCCATCAGCCCGGAGATCGCCCGATGACCCGCCCAGACACCTCGCCCCTCAGGATCGGCATCGCGGGTCTCGGCACCGTCGGCGCCGGCGTGGTGAAGCTGCTTGCCGCCAATGCCGGGGCGATCGCCGCGCGCGCCGGGCGGCCGGTTGCGGTCACCGCGGTGTCGGCGCGCTCGCGCGGCCGCGACCGCGGGGTGGATCTCGCGCCCTATGCCTGGGAGGACGACGCGGTGCGCCTCGCCGCGCGCGATGACGTGGACTGCGTCGTCGAGGTGGTCGGCGGCTCCAACGGCCCGGCCAAGGCACTGGTCGAGGCGGCGCTCGCCGCCGGCAAGCCGGTGGTCACCGCCAACAAGGCGCTGATCGCCCATCACGGCCAGGCGCTGGCCGAGGCGGCGGAGGCGGCCGGCGTCGCGCTGCGCGCCGAGGCCGGGGTGGCCGGCGGCATCCCGGTGATGAAGGCGCTGACCGAGGGCCTCGCGGCCAACCGCATCCACCGCGTCTCCGGCGTGCTCAACGGCACCTGCAACTACATCCTCACCGAGATGGCCGCCACCGGGCGGGGCTATGCCGAGGTGCTCGCCGAGGCGCAGGCCAAGGGCTATGCCGAGGCCGATCCGGCCTTCGATGTCGGCGGCACCGATGCGGCGCACAAGCTGGCGATCCTCGCCGCCGCCGCCTTCGGCACCCGGGTCGATTTCGCGGGGGTCACCACCGAGGGCATCGAGCGCATCACCGCGGCCGATATCGAGACCGCGGGCGATCTCGGCTTCGCCATCAAGCTGCTGGCGGTGGCGCGGATGGAGGCCGGCGGGCTCGAGCAGCGCGTGCGCCCCACCATGGTCCCGCGCGAGAGCCTGATCGGCAGCCTGCCCGGCGTCACCAACGCGGTGGTGCTGGAGGGCGATTTCGTCGGCACCTGCGCCTTCACCGGCCCCGGTGCGGGGGAGGGGCCGACCGCCTCGGCGATCGTCGCCGATCTCATGGACATCGCCCGCGGCGCCGCCGGGCCGCTCTTCGCGCAGCCCGCGGCGGGGCTCCGGGCGGCCGAGCGGCTCGACTACTCCGACGAGCACGCGCCCTACTACCTGCGCTTCTCGCTGCTCGACCGGCCCGGCGCGCTGGCGGCGCTGGCCTCGGCGATCGGCGAGGCCGGGGTCTCGATCCACCGCATGCGGCAATACGGGCGCGGCGGCGCGCGGGCCGGCGCGGTGCCGGTGGTGATCGTCACCCACGACGCCCGGCGCGAGATGATCGACGGCGCGGTGGCCCGCATCGCGGCGCTGGATGTGAGCGCTGCCGAGCCGGTGGCGATCGCCATCGAGGAGATCTGAGCGGCTTGCACGCTGGCCGGGGGCGGCCTAGAAGCCCGGACAATGGCCCCGGCGGCAGTCGACCCGGGCCGAGCTGAGGGAGAATGGCGATGACCGATGATGTGCGTCTCGATTTCCAGGACCGGATGCTCAGCCTCGGGCTTGCCCGCGTTTCCGAGGCGGCGGCGCTGGCGGCGGCCCGGCTGATCGGGCGGGGCGACGAGAAGGCCGCCGACCAGGTGGCGGTGGACGCCATGCGCACCCAGCTCAACATGCTCGACATCAAGGGCACCGTGGTGATCGGCGAGGGCGAGCGCGACGAGGCGCCGATGCTCTATATCGGCGAGGAGGTCGGCTCCGGCAGCGGCGTCGAGGTCGATATCGCGCTCGACCCGCTCGAGGGCACCACCCTCACCGCCAAGGCGATGCCGAACGCGATCACCGTGATCGCCATGGGCCCGCGGCACTCGATGCTGCACGCGCCGGATGTCTACATGGACAAGCTGGCCATCGGGCCCGGCTTCCCGGACGGGCTGGTGGATATCGACATGAGCCCGGACGAGCGGGTGCGGGTCTTCGCCAAGGCCAAGGGCTGCAGGCCGGAGGATGTCAGCGTCTGCATCCTCGAGCGTCCGCGCCACAAGGAGCTGATCGATGCGGTGCGCTCCACCGGCGCCGCGATCCGGCTGATCACCGATGGCGACGTCGCCGGGGTGATGCACTGCGCCGACCCGGCCGAGACCGGGATCGACATGTACATGGGCCTCGGCGGCGCGCCGGAGGGGGTGCTGGCCGCGGCGGCGCTGAAATGCATGGGCGGGCAGATCCAGGGCCGGCTGATGTTCCGCAACGAGGACGAGATCGCCCGCGGCCGCCGCGCCGGGATCGAGGATCTCGATGCCAAATACAGCCGCGACGACATGGTGAAGGCCGACGTGATCTTCGCCGCCACCGGCGTCACCGACGGCTCGATCCTGAAGGGCGCCCGGCGCCACGGCGACTTCATCGAGATGGAGACGCTGCTGATGCGCTCGCGCACCGGCTCGATGCGCCGGCTGATGTATCGCACGCGGAATTTCTGATCTCTGCGGCCGGCGGGCCGCCGATGGCCCGCACAGCCGGCACGGTGCCGGCATTTCGGGCGGGCGACCAGCCGCCGCCAGCGCCCCGGCCGGGCGCGGCGGCTCGCTGCCTGCATCTGGCGGAGCCGCATGTTGCGCCTGCGTTCCGATGGAGGATACCACAAGTCGTTGCGGTCTGACCCGCTCGGTGCCATAGATATGGCATGCTGGATGACTCGAAAACGCCCCCCGCCTTTCTCGGCGTCGCCCGGTCGGTGACCGGCCGGCGCTGGGTCGGCCCCGACGCCTATGCCGAGCGCCTCGGCCTCGCCATCGCCCAGACCGCCGCGCTGCCGGAGATCGTCGGCCGGGTGCTGGCGCTGCGCGGGGTCGGCCCGGAGGAGGCCGAGGGCTTCCTCGCGCCGACGTTGCGCGCGCTGATGCCCGATCCGAGCCGGCTCGCCGACATGGACCGCGCCGCCGAGCGCCTGGCCCTGGCGGTGCGGCGGCGCGAGCGCATCGCGCTCTTTGGGGACTACGACGTCGACGGCGCCGCCTCGGTGGCGCTGATGCTCGACTGGCTGGGCGCCCTGGGGCTCGAGGCCACCCCCTATATCCCCGACCGGATCGACGAGGGCTATGGCCCCAACCTGCCCGCCATGACCGGGCTCGGCGCGGCGCACGACCTGCTGATCTGCCTCGACTGCGGCAGCGCCGCGCCGGAGCCGATCGCCGCCGCCTGCCGGGCCGGCGCCGATGTGCTGGTGGTCGACCATCACCTGACCGAGGGCGCGGTGCCCGGGGCGCTGGCCGTGGTCAACCCGAACCGGGCCGACTGTCCCTCCGGCCAGGGCCATCTCTGCGCCGCCGGGGTCGCCTTCCTGCTGCTCGCCGCGACCAACCGGGCGCTGCGCGGGCAGGGCGCCTTCGCCGGGCGGCCGGAGCCGGACCTGCGCGCCTGGCTCGATCTGGTGGCGCTGGCCACCATCGCCGATGTGACGCCGCTGATCGGGCTCAACCGGGCCTTCGTGCGCCAGGGGCTCGGCGTGCTGGCGCGGCGCGGGCGGCCGGGGCTCGCGGCGCTGGCCGATGTGGCGGGGCTGACGGCGCCGCCGAGCGCGCGCGATCTCGGCTTCGCGCTGGGGCCGCGGATCAATGCCGGCGGGCGGGTCGGCGCGGCGGATCTCGGCACCCGGCTGCTGGCCACCCGCTGCCCGGACGAGGCGGCGGCGCTGGCCGCAAGGCTCGACGGGCTGAACCGCGAGCGCCGCGAGATCGAGGCGGCGGTGCTGGCCGCGGCGGCCGAGCAGGCCGAGGCGCGCGGCGCCGACGGCCCGCTGGTCTGGGCCGCCGGGGAGGGCTGGCATGCCGGTGTCGTCGGCATCGTCGCGAGCCGGCTGAAGGACCGCTTCAACCGCCCCGCGGTGGTGATCGGGCTCGACGGCGCCGAGGGCAAGGGCTCGGGCCGCTCGGTGCCCGGGGTCGATCTCGGCTCCGCGGTGGCGGCGCTGGCGGCCGAGGGGCTGCTGCTGAAGGGCGGCGGGCACCGGATGGCGGCCGGGCTCACCGTGGCGGCGGCGCGGCTCGAGGCGGCGATGGACGCGCTCGGCGGGCGGCTGGCGGCGCAGGGGGCGGGCACGGCGGGGCCGGAGGATCTCGCCATCGACGGTGCGCTGGCGCCGGGCGGCGCGAGCGTCGAGCTGGTGGCCCGGCTCGAGGCGGCGGGTCCGTTCGGCCCGGCCAATCCGGCACCGCGGCTCGCCTTCGCCGGGGTGCGGGTGCAGGGGGTGAAGCCCGTCGGCACCGGGCACATGCGCTGCCGCTTCGCGGGGCCGGGCGGCAGCGTCGATGCCATCGCCTTCCGCGCCGAGGACAGCGGCCTTGCCGCGGCGCTCGCCGATGCCGGGGCCTCGGGCCAGCCGGTGCATGCCGCGGGGCGCCTCGAGATCGACGACTGGGGCGGCCGGCGGCGCGCCAAGCTGCGGCTCGAGGATCTTGCGATCCCCTGAGCGATCCGCTGAGCGATCCCCCGGGCGATCCCCGGAAAAATGCCCGGATTTGCTCTTGCGCCATCCCCGGGCCTTCGCTATCTAGCGCTGCACCGGCGCCGGCGCGCCCTTCGTCTAGCGGTCTAGGACGCCGCCCTTTCACGGCGGAAACACGGGTTCGAGTCCCGTAGGGCGTACCACGCGAAGGACAGCCGGTGCAGAAAGTCGCCCCCCCATGGGCGCCCTTCGTCTAGTGGTCTAGGACGCCGCCCTCTCACGGCGGAAACAGGGGTTCGAGTCCCCTAGGGCGTACCAACCTTCCTCCCGGGGCAGCTTCGTCCGGATTGATTGACGCGCGCATTTCGGAGCAGGGCCTTGCGGCTTCATCATTTCCTCGCGGCAGCGGTCCTGCTGCTGGCATCCTGCAGCATCCAGCGTGCCGCGACCCCCGTCCCCGACCACATCTTCGCGCTCTGCATCGAGTCCAACCCGGCCGTCCACATGGAGGGGTTCCTGCCTGCGCTCGTCCGCCAGGTCGAGATGCGCGGGGTCAGGACCGAGGTCGTGCAGGGCCCGGCGCCCGGGCATTGCCGCCATGTCATGCGCTACACCGCCACCTGGCGCTGGGATCTCGCGATGTATCTCTACACGGCGCGGCTGGAGATACTGGACGCGGGGCGGGTGATCGGCTCGGCCAGCTATGACGCCAGCGCCGGCGGGCTGAGCATGGAGAAGTTCGGCTCCACCGAGGGCAAGATCGGCCCGATGGTGAGCGACCTCCTGCACCAGTGAGGCGGGCGGAGACGCCGCCGCTCACCAAGAATTAACCACCCCCGGCGATTCTGGGCGCCGTCCAGAACGGGCTCAGCCCGCAACCGGGGTGCGTGGTGGCGAGAGGCGAGACAGCGAGGCGGCGGCGCGGCGGCGCGGGGCAGGGCGGAGGCGCCCGGTGATCGCGCTCGAGCGGGTCTCCAAATCCTACCGCACCGACGGGCGGCCGAAGACGGTGCTCGACGATGTCTCGGCGGTGTTCGAGAGCGGGCTCTCCTACGGCCTGCTCGGCGTCAACGGCGCGGGCAAGTCCACCACGCTGCGGCTGATCGCCGGGATCGAGCTGCCCAATGCCGGGCGCGTGCGTCGCAGCCGGCGGGTCTCCTGGCCGCTCGGCTTCGCCGGCGGCTTCCACCCGCAGATGACCGGGCAGGAGAACATCCATTTCGTCGCCCGTGTCTATGGCGAGGACCCGCGCCGCATCGCCCGCTTCGTGCAGGAGTTTGCCGAGCTCGGCGACTATCTGCGCAACCCGGTGAAGACCTATTCCTCCGGCATGATGGCGCGGCTGGCCTTCGGGCTCTCGATGGCCATCGAGTTCGACGTCTACCTGATCGACGAGATCACCGCGGTCGGCGATGCCCGCTTCCAGGCGCGCTGCGCGGCGGCCTTCGATGCGCGGCGCAGCACGGCGGACCTGATCGTCGTCAGCCACTCGATGCAGACCATCGCGAAATACTGCGACCGCGGCGCGCTGATCGTCGAGGGCCAGCTGCTGACCTATCCCGATGTCGGGCTCGCCATCGCCGCCTATCTGCGGCTCAACCGGTGAGGCGGCGATGACCGAGCCGCGGATCACCGGCCCCGCCCCGGCCCCAGCCACCCCGGCCCCCGCTGCCCCCGTGTTGCCCGACGGGCCGGCGGCGCTGCGCGCGCATGTCGCGCAGGGGCTCTCCGCCGCGGCGGGCCGGCACAATTTCTCCAACCGGCGGCGGCGCTTCGATGTCGGCTTCTCCGAGCGGCGGCGGGCCGGGGCGATCCGCGCCTTCGCGCGGGCCGGCTTCGCGCTGCTGGTGGCGCTGCCGATGGCGCTGGCCGGTGTCTACTACGGCTGGCTGGCGGAGGACCGCTACGAGGTCGAGAGCCGGATGATCCTGCGCGTCAACCAGGCGGCGCGGCCGGACCGGCTCTCCGGCATCACCGGCCTGCCCTCGATCGAGATGCAGCGCGACACCCAGGTGATCGCGGAATATCTCGGGAGCGCGGGCCTGGTGGCCGAGCTCGCCGCGCGCGAGGGGCTGCGCGCGCGCTGGACCGGGCCGGCGGCCGATCCGCTGCGCCCGGAGACCTGGATCGCCGGGGACTGGGTGGCCCGCCTCGCCCCGGATGCCCCGGCGGAGGACCTGCATGCCCGCTGGGAGGCGCTCTCGGGCGCCGAGATCGAGCTGCCGGCGGGGATCGTGGTGTTCCGGCTGCAGTCCTTCACGCCGGAGGGCGCGCGCGACCTCTCGGCGGCGGCGATCGCCGCGGCGGAGGCGCTGGTCGAGCGGCTGAACGCCCGCGTCTGGGCCGATGCGGTGGCCAAGGCGGAGGCGCTGTTCCGCGATGCCGCCGACCGGCTGGCCGCGGCGCAGGCGCGGCTCGCGGTGGCGCGCAACGAGGCCGGCGTGCTCGACACCGAGGCCGAGGCCGGGGCGCTCTCGGCGCTGGCCTCGAGCACCCGCGCCGAGCTGATCCGGCTGGAGCAGGACCATGCCGCGCAGGCGCAGCATCTGGCGCCCTCGTCGGCCCGGCTGCAGGCGCTCTCGCGGCGCATCGCCTCGCTGAAGGCGCAGCTTGCGGCGCTGGGGCGCGAGCGGGTCGGCGCCGGCGCGGCCGACGGGCGCAGCCTCGCCGAGGTGATGGCCCGCTTCGCCGAGATCGAGGTCGAGCAGGAGCTGGCGGAGCGCCAGTTCCTCGCCGCCGCCGCCAAGCTCGAGGAGGTGCGCCAGGTCGCCGAGGCGCGGATGATGTATCTCGACGTCTTCGTCGAGCCGGCGCTGCCGGAGGAGCCGAGCCACCCGCGCCGGGCGCTCTGGCTCGGGGTGATCCTGACCGCCTGCCTGGCGCTCTGGGGCGCGGCGGCGGGGCTTTTCGCCACGATCCGCAACCACATGGCCTGAGGGGGCGGCATGGGCGAGGCACTGGCGGCGACGGGGCGGGCGATCCGGGCGGTGATGCTGCGCGACATCCGCACCCGCTTCTTCAACCACGGGCTCGGCTACCTGCTCGCGGTGAGCTGGCCGCTGGCGCATATCCTGATCCTGCTGCTGTTCTACACCTTCCTCGGCCGCTATGCGCCCTGGGGGCAGAGCATCGAGCTGTTCTTCGGCACCGCGCTGCTGCCTTTCATGACCTGGAACTACATGTCACGCTTCATCATGATGAGCCTGGTGATGAACCGCCAGCTGCTCGCCTTCCCGGCGGTGAAGATCCTCGACATCCTGTTCGGCCGGGCGCTGCTCGAGCTGCTCGGCAGCTGCGCCATGGCGGCGCTGCTGGTGGGCATCGCGCTCGCTGTGGGGATCGACCCGATGCCGGCCGACATCGTGCAGGCGGCGGCGGCGATGGGCGCGGCGCTGGCGCTCGGGCTCGGCTGCGGCATGCTCTCGGCGATCATCGCCATGGTGCTGCACGGCTGGGTGACGATCTACACGCTGATCGTGATCGGCTGCTACATCTTCTCCGGGATCCTCTTCGTGCCGAGCGCGCTGCCGGCGCGCTTCGGCGAGGCGCTGAGCTGGATCCCGACCATGCATCTCGTGGAATGGATGCGGGGGGCCTATTACGAGGGCTATCCCGACACGCTGCTCGACCGGCCCTACGTGCTCGGCTGGGCGGCGGCGACCATCGTGCTGAGCCTCGTGCTGGAGCGGGCGATCCGCGGCCGGCTGCTGGGCGGATGAGGCCCGCGCGGCCGGGGAGGAACCATGTTCACGTCATTCACGCCGAACGGCGAGCTTGCGGCCCGCGGCGGCGGCATCTGGGAGGCGACGGGGCCCGACCCGCAGATCGCCATCGCGCCGGGCCGCGCCGGGCCGCGCTTCGCGGTGATCGAGCTCGAGGCGCGCGACCGGCCGCTGGATGCGGCGGTCTATCTGCGCGAGCGGGGCGGCTTCTCCGAGGCGGAGCGGGTGGATTTTCCCGAGAGCCGGGTGCTGCTGCTGGCGATCGATCTCCGCGCCGGGCCCGGCCGGCTCGGGCTCAGGCTCGACCCGGCGGAGCATCCGGGCACGCGCTTCGCGCTGCGGCGCTGGAGCCGGCGCAGCCGGGCCGGCCTCGTGCGCCTGCTGCGCGCGCGGCTGGCGCGGCGGCCGGGGCTCACGGTCAACCTGATCGGGCCGGATCCGGGGCTCGCGGCGCGGCTCGGGAGGCTGCGGCGCCCCGCGGTGGGGCGGCCCGGGCTCGGCCAGAACCTCGCGCGGATCTGGGAGATGGCGGCGCTCGAGGCGAGCCTTTCGCCGCTGCCGGTGCCGGTGCAGCCGGAGATCTCCTTCCTGGTGCCGGTCTACGATGCCGAGCCGGCCTGGCTCGACCGGCTGCTCGCCTCCTTCGAGGCGCAGGGGCCGGGGGCCGAGTTGATCCTCGCCGATGACGGTTCCTCGAGCCCCGAAACCGCCTTCTGGCTGGCCACCCATGACCGGGTGCCGGGGCTGACCGTGCTGCGCGCCGGGGCGAACCGCGGCATCGCCCATGCCACCAACCGCGCGCTGGCCGCGGCCCGCGGCGCCTGGGTCGGGCTGGTCGACCATGACGACGCGCTCTCGCCCCATGCGGTGGACCGGCTGCGCCGCGCGCTCCGCGATCATCCCGAGACGCTGTTCCTCTACACCGACGAGGTGGTGACCGACGAGGCCGGCGCGCCGAAGGGTGCGTTCTGGAAGCCGGCCTTCGACCCGGTGCTGCTCTCCGGCGTCAACTACGTCAACCATCTCTCGGTCTATCGCCGCGAGCGGCTGGCGGCGTTGGGCGGGCTGCGCGAGGGTTTCCACGGCAGCCAGGACTACGAGCTGGTGCTGCGCTACACCCGCGGCCTGCGCGCCGGGCAGATCCGGCACCTGCCCTATCCGGCCTATCAGTGGACCGAGCGGGCCGGCAGCGTCTCCCATGCCGGCAAGGACCGGGCGGTGGCCAATGCCCGCAAGGCGCTCGAGGAGCAGTTCGCCAGCCTCGCCGGCCCGGCCCGCGCCGAGCCGGCGCTGATCGGCGAGCTGCACCGGATGCGCTTCCCGGAGGCGCCGCGCCCGCTGGTCTCGGTGATCATCCCGAACCGCGACAGCCACGAGATGATCGCCCGCGTGATCGGCGACCTGCGCGCGCGCACCGACTATCCGCGCATGGAGATCGTCGTGGTCGACAACGGCTCCACCGATCCGCGGGTGCATGCGCTCTATGCCCGCGAGGCCCGGCGCGGCGATTTCCGCTACGAGATCCGGCCGGAGCCGTTCAACTTCGCCGCCATGGTCAACCGCGGCGCGGCGATGGCCCGCGGCGAGGCGCTGCTGCTGCTCAACAACGACATTTCGGTGATCGAGCCCGGCTGGCTCGGCGAGATGGTGGAATGCCTCGCCTATCCGGGCACCGGCGTGGTCGGGGCGAAGCTGCTGTTCCCCGACCGCACGCTGCAGCATGGCGGCGTGGTGCTCGGCCTCGGCGGCTATGCCGGGCACTGGTACTACCGGGCGGCAGAGGACGATCCGGGGCCGATGGGCCGGCTCGCGGTGCGCAACTCGCTGAGCGTGGTGACCGGCGCCTGCATGCTGGTGACGGCGGAATGCTGGCACCGGCTCGGCGGCATGGATGCGCGGCGCTTCGCGGTGGCCTACAACGACGTCGATCTCTGCGCCCGCGCGCGGGAGGCCGGATATGGCGTGGTCTGGACCCCCTTCGCCACGCTGTTCCACCACGAGAGCGCCTCGCGCGGCTCCGACATGGTGGGTGAGAAGGCGCGCCGCTTCCAGCGCGAGAAGGATGCGCTGGCCGCGCGCCATGGCACCGCCACCCTGGTTGATCCGAGCTTCAGCCCCTGGTGGTCGCGTTTCCAGTCGCGCCCGCGGCTGGTGGTGGGGGAGCGGCTGCCGGCGGCGCGGGTCTTCCTCGGCCTGGCCAGCGCCGCACCGCTGCGCGCGCCGCTCAGCCTCGCCGGTCCAGCCGGTGATCGGCGACCGATGCCCAGATCAGCGCGAGGATAGCCCAGCCCGCGCTGAGGCCGAGAAAGGCCAGCAGCGTGAAGGCGGCCCGGCGCGGATGGTCCGACCGCTCCGGCCGCTGGGCCGGGTCGAAGAGGTTGAGGAAGACCGACTGGCGCGCCCGGTCGATCTCCGCATTGATCCGCCGGGTCTGCGCCAGGCCGTAGAGCTTGGCGGCGAAGCGGCGGCGGATCTCCAGCGCCTCGAAACGGCCGAGGGCGGCGGCGAGGCTGGCATCCGCGGCGGCGCCGGAGCCGAGCTGGTCGCGCAGCTGCGCGATGTCCCCGGTGATGCTGGCGAGCCGGGTGCGCAGCGCCCGGGCGCGCGCGGCATCGCCGTCCACCACCCGGTCGAGCACGCGCAGCTCGCTCTCGAGGCGGATCCGCTCGGTGGTGAGCTGGCTCAGCAGCCGCACCGTCTCGGCGCCCTCCTGGCCGGGGTCGAGCAGCCCCTCGCGGTCGCGGAAGGCGGAGAGCGCGGCGATGCTGGCCTGCAGCCGGCGCTCGGATTCCGCGGCCTCCGCCTCGGCCCTCGCCACCGCATCGGCCTTCTGGCGCAGCGAGAGCGCGTTGACCAGCGCCTCGGCCCGGGCCACCGCCGCATCGGCCAGCGCCAGCGCATCCTCCGGGCGGAAGGCGCGGATCTGCAGGCTGACGATGCCGGACGGCCCGTCCACCGCCACGCGCACCCGCTCGCGCCAGTAGTCGAACCGCGCCTCCGCCGGCAGCCCCTCCGGCATGCGTGCCCAGAAATCCGCCTCCGGGCGGCGGAACATCGCGTCGACATCCAGCACGGCGCCGAGATCGGCGAGCAGCGCCCGGCTCTCGAGATAGCTCGCCGCGACATGGGTGAAATGCGAGACCGTCTCGGTGGCCAGACCGCTGCCGATGCGCTCCGGCGCGCCCTCCGCCGCCTCGAAGCCGAGCGGGCGGGCCCGGGTCTCGCGCAGGGTGAAGCGCGCGGTGGCGGTGAACTGGTCGGCGGCGTGGCGGTAATAATAGGTGCCGATCACGACCACCGGCAGCACCACGATCAGCGCGAACGAGATCACCGCCGGCCAGTTGACCCGCCGCGGACGCGCCCTCGGCGGCATCGGCGCGGCGATCGGCGGCGCCATGCCGGCCTCGGCGCCGGGACCGGGGCCGGAGCCGGTTGCCGCCGGCCCGGCGTCGATCTCCACCTCCGGCGCGGGGTCCGGCGCGCGCCGGCCGCGGCGGCCGGGCGGCGCGAGGCGGATCACCGGCTGGGCGCTCACCCTGCCGTCTCCGCCGCGCCGGCCGCCGGGCCGCGGCTGCGCGTTGCCAGCACCGAGAGCGCCGGCCCGCCCTCGGCCGCGGGATCGTCATGGGCGATCTCCAGCCGGTCGAAGCCGAGCGCGCCGAGCAGCGCCATCAGCCCGCCGCGTTCCATCCAGACATGCCGGTCGCGCGGGCCGCCGCAGAACGCCGCCTTGCGCTCGGAGCCGAGATAGCCGCGCTCGTGCAGCCGCAGCGGCACGCCGCCATGCGCCGCCTCGAGCACCCGCCCGGTGAAGGCGCCGCGGCGTGGGTCGCCCTCCGGCATCGCGGCGGCGTCGAAGAGATGGGTCCAGAGATAGAGCCGGTCGGTCACCGCGGCGAGGCGTGCCAGCAGCGCCGCCGGATCGGCCATGTGGTAGAGCACGCCCGAGGCCAGCACGAGGTCGTAGCGGCCATCGGCGCTGCCGAGCCCGGCGGCGAAATCGCCATGATGGAAATGCGCGCGATCGAGCCCGAGCAGCTCCTTGGCGATCAGGCAGCGCAGGAAGGCCAGCCGGTTGCCCTCGATCGCGTCGACCCGGGCGGCGCCGGCGGCGTGCAGCATCGCGGTGTGCCCGCCGTCGAGCGGCCCGAGCTCGAGCACCCGGGCGCCGGCGACGCCGCCGAGCCGCTCCAGCGCCCAGGCGATGCGGCTGTCGGACATCAGCCCGAGCGTGCCGGCCTCGGCGCCGGTCTCGGGCGGCAGCGCGGTGCGCCAGCCGGGCACCGCATCGACGGCGTTCTGCGCCGAGGGCGGCGTGGCGACATAGCGGTCGAACAGGTCGGGCAGGGGGAGCGGCCTCTGCGATCCTTTTGCGCGCGCGGAGAACATGGGGTCTAACCTCTGATGCAGACGGTGCGGGATGGCGGCGGAGCGGGGCGATGATCGGCGCGGGAGCCGGGAGCGGAATCGGGCGGCGGATCGGGGCGGCGGCCGAGCGGCTGGCGGCGCGGGCGATGATCCGCCCCCGCTCGCCCACCGCGGATCTCTACCTGGTCAACGCCTGCGGCGGCTGGATCGGGCCGGACCGGCCGGTCGCGCGGCTGGGGCCGGGGGTGTTCGCCTCGGCCGAGACCCTGGTGGTGGTGCGCAACTGGGGCCGGGCCGAGGCGCTGCCGCGGCGGCGGCGGGTGATCTGGCTGATCGACGACGACATCGAGGCGGCCTGCGCCGACCGCTCGCTGCGACCCGGCCAGCGGCTGAAGCTCGCGCTGTTCGAGCGGCGCCAGGGCCGTCGGCTGCTCGCGGCGGGCGCGGAGGTGGCGGTGAGCTCGGCGGCGCTGGCCGAGCGCTATCGCGGCCGGGCGCGGGTGCATCTGCTGCGCCCGCACTGGTCGGAGCCGCTGGCCGGGCTGGCGCATCATGCCGAGGCCGGGCCGGTGCGCATCGGCTTTCTCGGCTCGGCGGTGCATGGCGGGGATCTCGCCTTCCTCCTGCCGGTGCTGCGCGAGTTGCTGGACCGGCACCCGGAGGCGGAGTTGCATCTCGCTGCGAATCACCGGCTCGGCGCGCTCGCGGGGCATCCGCGGCTGCGCCCGATCCGCGAGACCTCCTGGCAGGCCTATCGGGCGAGCCTCGGCGCGCGGCGGCTGCACATCGCGCTCTATCCGCTGCGGGAGACGCCGGTGAACCGCGCCCGCTCGGTCAACAAGATCATCGAGCACGGCGTGGCCGGGGCGGCCGGGGTGTATTCCGCGGGCTGGCCCGAGGCGGCGCGGGTGGCGCGGCGCGGCGCCGGGCTGGTGCTGCCGGAGCGGGCCGGGGCCTGGGCCGAGGCGGTCTCCGGGCTGATCCGCGACGCGGCGGCGCGGCGCGCGCTGGCGGCACGCGGGCGGGCACTGGCGGCCGATCTCAACCATCCGGCGCTTCTGCAGGATTTCTGGCGGCATGGCTTCGCCCTCGGGCCCCCCAACCTCATCAATTGAGCAATATTTCGGCTGCTTTTCGTCAATACTCGGTTAACGACTGTTGCTTAACTTCGGGGGCGAACAGATCGAGACCGGAAAGGCCCCCGATGCGTCACGAATGCACGCCCCGCGCCGCCATCCGCCCAGCCCGCCCGTGCCTTGCGAGAGGAGGCCCGCGATGAAGGTCCTGACGGTCTTCGGCACCCGGCCGGAAGCGATCAAGCTCGCCCCCGTGATCGCCGCGATGGCGGCCGATCCGGCGATCGACCAGCGGGTCTGCATCACCGGCCAGCACCGCGAGATGCTCGACCCGGTGCTCGGCGCCTTCGCGATCCGGCCGGATCACGATCTCGCGCTGATGCGCCCGGGCCAGAGCCTCAACCGCCTCGCCTCGCGGGCGCTCGGCGCGCTCGACCCGGTGCTGCAGGAGGAGCGGCCCGACCGCATTCTCGTGCATGGCGACACCACCACCGCGATGGCCGCGGCGGTCGCCGCCTTCCACCGGCGCATCCCGGTCGGCCATGTCGAGGCGGGGCTGCGCACCGGCGATCTCGGCAGGCCCTGGCCCGAGGAGATGAACCGGCGCTGCATCGACGCGGTGGCCGACCAGCTCTATGCGCCGACGCCGCTGGCCCGCGCCAACCTGCTGGCGGAGAATCTCGGCCCGCGCGAGATCGTCGTCACCGGCAACACGGTGATCGACGCGCTGCGCCTCGCCGAGGCGCGCCTCGGTTCCGGGCAGGAGGCGGCGCGGATCGCCGAACTCGCGCCGCTGGCGGCGCCGGGGGCGCGGCTGGTGCTCGTCACCGGTCACCGGCGCGAGAGCTTCGGCCAGGGTTTCGAGGATATCTGCACGGCGCTGGCCGATCTCGCCGCGCGGCAGGATGTCCGCATCGTCTACCCCGTGCATCTCAACCCGCAGGTGCGCGAGCCGGTGCATGCGCGGCTCGGCGGGCATCCGCGCATCCATCTGATCGAGCCGCTCGACTATCTGCCCTTCGTCTGGCTGCTGCGCCGGGCGCATTTGGTGCTGACCGATTCGGGCGGCGTGCAGGAGGAGGCGCCCTCGCTCGGCACGCCGGTGCTGGTGATGCGCGACGTCACCGAGCGCCCCGAGGCGGTGGCCGCCGGCACGGCGCAGCTCGTCGGCACCGATCCGGCGGCGATCGTTGCCGCCGCGGCCCGGCTGATCGAGGACAGCGCCGAGCATGCCCGCATCGCGCGCATCGCCAACCCCTATGGCGACGGCGCGGCAAGCGGCCGGATCCTCGCCGCGATCAAGGGCGAGCCGGTGTCCGAGTTCGCGCCGGATCCCGCGATCGCGGCGCAGCCCGCCCCCGTCGCGCTGACCGCCTGAGCCCGGGGCCGGCGCGTCCCGCCCCGACCGCCCGAGAGCCCCAGACCGCCCGAGAGCCCGAGGAGACCGCTCGCGATGCTTCGCCTCCTGCGCCGCCGCGCCGCCGATACCAACCCTGCCGCCATCGCCGAAGCCGCTCCGCCCGGCGCGGCGGGCCCGGCGGAGGCCGCCCCGGCAGAGGACACCCCGGCCGCCGAGCCCGGCGCCCCGCTCTTCGATGCCGCCTGGTATGCCGGCCATGCCGTCGATCGGGCGGTCGAGCCGCGGGCCGATTATCTCGAGCGGGGCTCGCAGGCGGCGCGCTCGCCCTGTCCGCTGTTCTCCCCCGCCTGGTACCGCGCGCGCTACAGGGATGTCGCGCTGGCCGGCGGCGAGCCGCTGGAGCACTGGCTGGCACATGGCTGGCGCGAGGGGCGCGACCCCTCGGGGCTGTTCTGCACCGCGGCCTATCTCGCGGCCTGCCCGGAGCTTGCCGGCGGCGACCGCGACCCGCTCTCGCACTGGCTCGCCGAGGGACGCGCCGCCGGCATCCGGCCGCATCCCAAGGTCGCGGCGTTCGATCCGGGGCAGCCGGACATCGCGCTCGCCATGCCCTATCTGGGCGACCGGACGGCGCTCGATCTCGCGCTCTGGGCGCTGGCGCAGGGCCGCGCCGGGCTGCCGGTCACCGTCTATCTCACCGATGCCGGCGACGAGCCGGCGCGGGGCGAGCTCGATGCGCTGGCTGAGGCGGTGGCGGCGCGGGGCGACGGGCTCGAGGTCAGGCGCCACTGCGTGCCCGGGGGCGACGCGCTGGCGCTCGCCAATGCCGGGCTCTGGGCGGCGCAGCAGGCCGGGCGGCACAGCCATGTCGGCCTGCTGGAGCAGGCGGCGCTGCTGCCGCGGGGGGCGCTTCGCGGGCTGGTCGATCTCTGGGCGCCGGTGGCCGCGCCGGTGCTCAACCTGGCCGAGACGGTGCAGGCGGTGCCGGTGGATTTCGACATCTATGCCTCTTCCGAGCCGCTGGCGGCGCTGGAGGGCTTCGCGGCCCGGCGCCGTGCGCTGATCCCGGGCGCGGTGACCGAGGCCGCGGCGCTGGAGCCGGCCTGCCTGCTGTTCGAGGCGGGGGCGCTCGAGGCGCTCGGCCTGCTCGACGAGAGCGCGCCGGATCTGCGCCAGGCCCTCGGGCGACTGCTGGCGGGGATGGACGGCCTCGGCCTCGCGCCCCCGGTGGTCGCGCGGCATATCTATGCGCACCGGCTGGAGCGCACGAGCATTGCCGGCGCGGCGCCCGGCGATCCGGTGGCGGCGGCGCTGGCGGCGGCGACGGCGGAGGCCGCGGATGCCGCGGCGCTCGGCTGCTGGACGGCGGATGCCCCGCGGCTCCTGGCGGCTCATGCGGCCCGGCGCGAGGCCGGCGCGGCGGCGCTCGGCCGCGAGCTGCGGCGCCTGCACACCCGGCTCGGCCGGCTCGAGACGGCAAGCCCCGCCGAGAGCCGGGGGCTGGCCGACGCCGCCGCCCTCTGCCCCTGGGACGAGGTTGCCTTCGGCGCCGCGCCGCAGCCGGTCTCGCTGGCCGATCCGGCCGGGCTCCGCGCTGCCTATCGCCGGGTGCAGGACGCGCTCTGGGCCGAGCTGATCGCGCGCGACCGGGCGAGCCTGGCCGACGTGCTGGGCATGCAGCCGGTCGCCGCGGCGCTGGCGCGGATCTTCGCCGCGGCCGATCCGGTGCTGGTGCTGACCATGGACACCGACCCGGTGACCGGCGACGAGAAGGACGGCTATGTCCAGCGCGTGGTGGCGATCGACAAGGCGCTGGCGCCGCGCGACCGGCTCTATCTCAAGATGGTCGAGGCGCGGGCCGGGCGGCCGGCGCTGGTGTTCCTCGATACCGGCATCTGGCGGCTCGAGATCGCCCATCGCGATCCCCTCGGCGAGGCGGTGCTGGCGGCGCTGCTGGGGCTTGGCGCCTGCGTCTACAGCCAGAGCCTCGTCGGCATCGACCCGCCGGTGCTGCGCCGCCTGCTGCCGGCGCGCCGCGGCCGCCTGATCATGGACATGCACGGCGCGGTCCCCGAGGAATTCGTGCTCTACGAGAACCATTACATGGCGCAGAAATACGCCGGATACGAAGCCTGGGCGGCGCGCGAGGCGGATCTGGTGGTCTGCGTCACCGATGCCATGGCGGCGCATTTCGCGGAGAAGCTGGGCCTCGCGCCGGAGCGGATGATCGTCTGCCCGATCTACACCCATTCCGGCCCGGCGCAGCTGCCCGCGCGGCCCTACAACGCCCGCCCGCGGGCGATCTATGCCGGCGGCACCCAGCGCTGGCAGTGCATCCCCGAGCTGGCCGCGGCCGTCGCCGCCACCGTCGAGGAGATCGACTGGTGCCTGCTGACGCCGGACCCGGAGGGCATGGCCCGGGCGCTCCGCCGCGCCGGGGTGGAGGAGGGCGCGCCCGGCCTCTCGCTGCGCGCGGCTGCGCAGGCGCAGGTCTTCGCCACCTATCAGCGCTGCGATTTCGGCCTGCTGCTGCGGGAGGACTGCACGGTCAACCGCGTCGCCTGCCCGACCAAGCTGATCGAATACCTGCGTTTCGGCGTGATCCCGGTGCTCGACACGCCGCATGTCGGCGATTTCGCGGCGATGGGCATGCGCTACCTCGATGCCGCGGCGTTCCGCGAAGGCCGGCTGCCCGGCCCCGACGCCCGCGCCGAGATGGCCGCCGCCAACCACGCGGTATTCCGCAGCCTGCTGGCCCGCTCGCGCGCGGGGCTCGGGCAGATCGCCGCCGCGGTCGCCGAGGCCGGCCCGGCCGCCGCCGCCCCGCAACGGATCAGGAGCACCGCATGAGCCGCGTGAAGAGCCCCGTGAAAAGGCCCGCGATGAACCCTGTGATGAACCCGGTGACGGGCCCGTCGACAGGCGCTGCGCCGCCGCTGTCCGTCGGCCTCGTCGTCCCCTCCTTCGACAAGGGCGGGCTCGAGCAGGTCGCGCTCAATCTCTATCGCGGCTATCGCGCGCGCGGCTGCCGCGTCGTCGTGCTGGTGGAGAACAACATCGCCGGCGCCATGCTCGGCCGGCTCGAGAGCCCGGACCACGCGGTGATCCTCAACCGCGAGGAGCCGCGCTTCGTCGAGACGCTGGCGGCGCACGGGATCGAGGTGCTGCACTACCACTATTCGAGCTTCGGCCTCGCGGCGGCGCGCGCGCTCGGCATCTTCACGCTCTACACCCTGCACAATGTCTACACCTGGCTCGACGATGCCGGCTTCGCCCATCATGCCCGGCAGGTGCTGCAGGCCGACCGCGTGACCGCCGTCTCGGAATTCGTGCGCAGCTATTTCGCCGGCCGGGCCGGCTGCCCCGCCGACCGCATCGAGCTGATCCCCAACGGCGTCGATCTCGGCTGGCTGGAGGGGGCGGCGCCGCTGCCCGATCTCGGCCTGCCGGAGGGGCGCTTCGTCTTCGCCATGCCGGCGAGCTTCCATCCGGTGAAGCATCATCCGCTGGCGATCCGCGCCGCCGAGATGCTGGCCGAGCGCCACCGGGGCTTCCAGCTCGTGCTGCTCGGCAATCCGGGCGAGGAGGCCTATGGCGCGCATGTCGAGCGGCTGATCGCGGCCTCGCCGGCGCGCGCGCGGATCACCCGGGTCGACTATGTGCCGCACGACGCCATGGCCGCCTTCTACCGCGAGGTGGTGGACTGCGTGCTGCTGCCGACGCTGCAGGAGGGCTGCTCCAACGTGGTGCTCGAGGCGCTGGCGGCGGACCGTCCGATGATCCTCACCGATGTCGGCAATGCCCGCGAGGCGCGGCGGATGAGCCCGCGGGTGCGGGTGATCGAGGCGGCGGAGGATGTCGCCGCGCTCGGCCCCGCGCGGATCGCCGCGCTCAGCCAGACCGGGGAGACGCGGAACCTGCGCGCGCTGGTCGAGGCGATGGCGGCGGCGCTGACCATGCGCGGCGGCGCGGCGGCGCCGGAGGTGCTGGCGGAGCGGCGCGCCGCGATCGGGCTCGACCGCATGGTCGATGCCTATCACCGGCTGTTCCGCCATTCGGCGCCGCTCAGCGCCGCGGCGGATGCCACTCAGCCCTGGCTGGTGCCGCTGGCCAGCCCGTCGAAGACGCCGGAGACGCTGGCATAGATCTCGAGATCGCATTCCAGCATCGCCTGCACGGCGGAGATCCCGGCCAGGGCATCGGCGATCTCCGCCGTTTCCGCGGCATGGGGGTCGCGCATCGGCGCCGGCGGCGGCAGCTCGAGCAGCGCCGCCGCGGCGGCCTCGAAATAGCCGGGCAGCTCGCCGGTCGAGACGATCTCGAAACCGGCCAGCGCGCGCAGCCCCGCCGCCACCGCCGCGGGCGCGCAGAGATCGCCGGGGCTGGCGGTGGTGAGCTGGCGCGCCAGCGGGTTGGAGAGCGCCGCCGCCACCCCGGGCTCGAGCCGGCGGAACAGCCGCCGCACCGCGCGCGCCGAGCCCGGGTCGAGGCCGTCCAGCGCCGCCGCCGCGCCGTGCAGCGCCAGCCGTTCGCGCACCGTGAGATGCCGCGCCAGCGGCCCGCGCGCCCCGGCGAGCACGGCGATGCGCTCGGCCAGCTCCTCGAAGGGGTCGCGCAGCTGCAGCATCACGGTCACCGAACCGTCGGTGAGGGCGGGATGCGCCGGCACCTGCACCCGCCCGCTGGCATAGCTCGAGGCGATGCCGTGGAGCAGGAAGAGCTGGTTGATCGTTTCCGCCCCGAAATGCTCGATGCGGCTGTGCCAGGCTTGGAAATGCGGCTCCATGGCGCGGTCGAAGCCGCTGTCGGCAAGCAGCCGCGTCTCCAGCCGGAAGATCCTCTGCCCGACCAGCCGGCGCCCGCCCGCCCGGCGGTAGAGGCAGAGCCCGCTGGCCGGCTCGCGCAGCTCGAGATCGGCGAGCGCGGCCAGCCCCGGCACCTCGGCCGGCCCGATCCGGAAGCCGCAGCGCCCGGTGGCGTGGCGCCCGGCGGCCACCAGCGCCGCGCGCGGCTCGCTGGCCTCGCCGTGCCAGAGCAGCGCGCCGCCGGCATGGAGGCAGAGCCGCGGCGTGTCGGAAAAACTGTCCGGCACCAGGTAGCCGGCGATCTCGGAGCCCGAATCCGCCTCGATGTTGAACAGCATTGTAAGCTCCCATTAACCGCGCGCGCCTAGGCTTTGTTCATCGCCTGTTGCGCTTTGGTACAGAATTCGTTCCGAGGCCAGCTTGACCCTAAACGGTTAATGAATGGGGAACCCATGTCGACCAGACTTGTCATCCTGGCCTGCGCCCTGCTGGCGTCGGCCTGTTCCGCCGTTCCGCGCTCCGGCCCCCTGACCGCCGATGTGTATGACGAGGCGGCGGCGCCGGAGGCGCTCGGCTTCGAGCTGATCGAGACCGATGCGGAGGTCGTCCGGCGCCTCGGCGCGGTCGAGCTCGGCGACGATCTCACGCGGCTGGCGCGCGGCCCGGCGATCTACGGGCGGCGCCTGCGCACTGGCGACCGGGTGCAGGTGATGCTGTTCGAGGCCACCGGCGGCGGGCTGTTCTCCGGCTCGGTCGAAGGCGGCGGCGGCGCCCGCGCGCTGCCCGAGCAGATCGTCTCGGCCAATGGCACGATCCGGGTGCCCTATGGCGGCAATGTCCGCGTGCGCGGGCTCTCGCCGGAGGCGGCGGCGCGGCGGATCGAGGCGGCGCTGCAGGGCCAGGCGATCGAGCCGCAGGCGGTGGTCAGCCTGGTCAGCTCGCCGAGCGCCTCGGTCACCGTGCTCGGCGATGCGGTGGCCGGCGGCGGGCGCGTGCCGCTCAGCGGCACCGGCGAGCGGGTGCTCGACATGGTGGCGGCGGCCGGCGGGCTGAGCAAGCCGATCCACGAGAGCGCGCTGCGCCTCACCCGCAAGCAGTCGAGCGCGCTGGTGGAGATGGATGCGCTGCTCGCCGAGCCGGCGCAGAACGTGGCGGTGCACCCGGCGGACGTGATCTCGGTGGAGCACCGGCCGCGGCATTTCTCGGTGCTCGGCGCGGTGGCGCAGAACGCCAGGATCGGCTTCGACCGGCCGCGGCTCTCGCTCGACGAGGCGCTCGGCATGGCCAACGGGCTGGTCGATGCGCGGGCCGATGCGGCGGGGGTCTTCGTGATCCGCTACGAGGCGCCTTCCGTGCTGGTCGGCATGCCGCAGGTGCCGGGGGCGCGGCTCGCGGGCTATGGCGCGGAGCCGGTGCCGGTGGTCTACCGGCTGGATTTCTCCAAGCCATCCGGGCTGTTGCTGGCCAAGCGCTTCCCGATCCGCCACCGCGACACGCTCTATGTGGCGAATTCCGAGCTGAACTCGCTGGAGAAGATCTTCCGCATCGTCTCGCTGGCTCTGCAGCCGGTGACGACCGGCGCCGTGATCGGCAATCTCGTGGTGAACTGATCGGACACCCGAACCGGAAGGCAGGACCGGGGGCGGGCGGCGCAGGCCG
Source organism: Paralimibaculum aggregatum (assembly GCF_030270585.1). Taxonomy (GTDB): domain Bacteria; phylum Pseudomonadota; class Alphaproteobacteria; order Rhodobacterales; family Rhodobacteraceae; genus Thermohalobaculum; species Thermohalobaculum aggregatum. Next base: position 28,991 of record NZ_BSYI01000001.1, on the reverse strand, counting down.
CGCGCCCCTCGGGCCTTTGGCGCCCGGCGAGGTCAGGCCATCTGCCTCTGCTGCCTGAGGGCGAGCGCCGGGCTGCCGGCCGGACCGAGATCGCCCGGCTCCGTGGCCGCATCGGCGGTACCGCCGGGCCGGGCCTGCGCGGCGAGGCCGAGCGCCTCGACCGGCCGGCAGAGCAGCCAGTGGCGCTCGGGCTTGCCGAGACGCCGGGCGATCTCCGCCACCGCCGCCGCGCGCCCCGCCGGGTCGTAGAACGAGCCGCGCAGCTGGATCCGGTCGGCGAGCGCGGCGAGGAAGGCATCGCGCAGCTCCGGCTCCGGCGCCTCCGGCCGCGCCCAGAACCGCCCGAGCCCGCCCTGATGCGTGAGCCCCGGCATGTCGTAGACCGCATCGCCGAGCGCCAGCACCGGCCGGCCGCGGCGCAGCGCATGGATGCCGACCGTCGAGTTGACCGTCAGCACCCCCTCGGCACGCTCTAGGAAGAGATCGAGCGATCCGCCGTCGATCGCCAGCACCCGGTCCGCCACGCCATGGGCGCGGGCCAGCCGGGCGATGCGGGCGGGCCAGTTCTCCCAGCCATTGTCCATCGGGTGCAGCTTGACCACGAGGCGAAGCCGCGCCGGCGCATGGGCGGCGAAGGAGGCGATGGCGTCCTCCAGCATCTCCGAGAGGCAGCCATAGGGCGAGGACGCGCGGATCTGGTAGTCGCTCTGCAGCTGCATGGCGAGCAGCACGAAAGGCCAGTCGCGCCGCCGGCAGGCCGCCTCGGCGCGCGCCGCCGCCCGCACCGCGGCGCCCCCGAGGCTCCATTTCCGGAGCCAGCTCAGATAGTCGAGCAGCGGGGGATAATGCTTGTCCGCCATATAGTTGGGAAAGATCGGCCGGCCCAGAACCATGGCGAGGTGAAACACCACCTCCGAGACGGCCTCGCGGGCGAAACCGTGGCGGTATCGCGGCGTTGCCTCGGGCACCGCGGCGTCCCCGGCCAGGCGCCGGATCTCCGCCGGATCGCGCGGGAAGCGGGACAGCGCCCCCATCGCCTCGGGCTCCATGGTCAGCCAGTCCGGCCGCAGATAGCCGTTCTCGATCGCCCAGGCGCGGATGCCGGCGGCGCGGGCCACCTCGATCGCCGCGGCGTGATAGGGCAGCCGGTCGGCATAATAGAGAATGTCGGTCACCCCCTCGGCCGCGATCAGCGCCGAGAGATGCGCCGGCCAGTCCGCCAGCCGGCCGCGCCAGAGCCGCTGCCCGCGCCGCCGCCAGAGCGCGAGATCGGCCAGGCAGAAGCCGACATGCAGCACGCGAAACCCCTCTGCGCGCAGCCCGTCGCCGAGCTCGCGCCAGAACCGGCAGGGAGGGCCCTGGAGCATCAGGACGGTGCGGGGCGGGCTCGGGCGCATGCGGGGCTCCTTCCGGACGGGCCGGGCAGCGGATCGCGGGCGCGAAATCCGGGCCGGCGTTACCTCCGGTTTACCCTTCATCGGTTAACACTCTGCCTATGCCGACCAGGAACCGGACAGGGAGCGGCGAAGGCCGCAGGATCATGCTGCTGCAGGGGCCGGCCTCCTGGTTCTTCCTGCGGCTCGCGGCGGCGCTGCGGGCGGAGGGGGCGGAGGTGCTGCGCGTGCTGCTCTGCCCGGGGGACCGGCTGTTCTGGCGCGGCCCGGCGCTTCGCTATCGCGGCCGGCCGGAGGGCTGGGCGGGCTGGATCGGCGCGCGCCTCGCGGCCGAGCGGGTGAGCGATCTCGTCTGCCTCGGCGACGGGCGGTTCTGGCACCGCGCGGCGATCGCGCAGGCCGAGGCGACGGGGGTGCGCGTGCATGTGGTGGAGCAGGGCTATCTGCGCCCCGGCTGGCTGACGCTGGAGCCCGGCGGCATGGGCGCGCGCTCGCGCATCCCGCGCTGCCCGGTGCGGATCCGGGGCTTTGCCGGCGCGGTCGAGGCCCAGCGCTTCGCCGCGCCCTTCGCCAGCTATGCGGCGATGGATGTGGCGTGGAACCTCGCCAACCTGCTCGGCCGGCCGGCCTGGCCGCGCTACCGCACCCATGCGCTGCATGGCCCTGTCGCGGACTGGGCCGGCTGGATCGGCAAGGCGCTCGGCGCGCCGCTGGCCGCGCGGCGGGTGCGGGCCGGCATGGCACGGGCGCTGGGCGCGGCGGGGCCGGTCTTCCTCCTGCCGCTGCAGCTCGAGACCGATTTCCAGATCCGGCGCGACGGGCCGCCTGGCGGGCTCGCGGCGGTGCTGGATCGCGTCGTCGCGGATTTCGCCGCCCATGCGCCGGGCAATGCGCTGCTGCTGGTCAAGCGCCATCCGCTCGACAACGGGCTGGCGCTCTGGGCGCGGCGGGTGCGGCGGCTGGCGGCGCGCCACGGGGTCAGCGGCCGGGTGCTCTATCTCGCCGGCGGCGATCTCGAGCGGCTGCTGGCCTCGGCTGCCGGCGTGGTGACGGTGAACTCCACCGTGGGGCTCGGCGCGCTGCAGGCCGGCGTGCCGGTGATCCCGCTCGGCGCGGCGGTCTATGACGTGCCGGGCATGACCCATCGCGGGCCGCTGGCCGGGTTCTGGTCGGCGCCGCAGCCGCCGGAGGACGGGCTGGTCGCGGCATTCGCCGCCATGCTCGCGGCCACCGTGCAGGTGCCGGGCGGGTTCGACGGCAGCGGCGCCGAGCCCGGCGCCCGGGGCGTCGCGGCGCGCATCCTCGCGCCGGCGCCGTTCTGAGGGCGCGGGATGAAGCCGCGCAACATCGTCATCACCGGCGCCTCGTCGGGGATCGGCGCGGCCCTGGCCGGGGCGCTGGCCGCACCGGGGCGGCGCCTGCTGCTGGTCGCACGGTCCGAGGCGCGGCTGGCTGCCGTTGCCGAACGGGTGCGTGCCGCCGGCGGTGCGGCGGAATGCGCCGCCATCGATGTCCGCGCCGCCGATCCGCTGGCCGGGACGCTGACCGGCTTCGACGCGCGGGCGCCGGTCGATCTCCTCATCGCCAATGCCGGGATCAGCGGCGGCACCGCGCCCGATGGCCGCTGGGAGAGCCGGGCGGATGCAGCCCGCGTGGTCGAGACCAACCTGATCGGCGCGATCAACACCGTCAGCCCGCTGCTGCCGGCGCTGCGCGCGCGCGGTGCCGGGCGCGTGGTGCTGATGAGTTCGCTCGCCGCCCTGCGCCCGCTGCCCGACATGGCGGCCTATGGCGCGAGCAAGGCGGGGCTGCGGGCCTATGGCACGGCGCTGCGCGGCGCGCTGCGGCCGCACGGGGTGGGGGTCACGGTGATCTGCCCGGGTTTCGTGACCTCGCCGATGACCGCGCGCCATCGCGGCGCCCGACCCTTCGAGATGCCGGCGGACCGGGCGGCCCTGCGCATCCTCACGGGTGTCGCGCGCGGCCGCGCGGTAGTCAGCTTCCCGCGGGCCTTGGCGTTCCTCTCCTGGGCGGATCGCTGCCTGCCGGCCGGGCTGTCGGACCGGCTGGCGGCGGGCTTCGCCGCGCGCATCGCGGCGGAGGAGGCGGAGCGCTAGAGCGCCGAGAGCGCCGCCGCCGTCTCCGCCACCGCGCGGTCGATCTCCGCCTCGGTGTGCTCGGCGGTGATGAAGAAGCGCAGCCGGGCCTGGCGCTCCGGCACCGCGGGATGCACGATGGGCAGGGCATAGATCCCCCGTTCGAAGAGCGCGGCCGAGGCTCTCAGCGCGCGCAGGCTGTCGCCCACCATCACCGGCATCACCGCGAAGCCCTGGCCGAGGCCGGTGTCGATCCCGGCCGCCCGCGCACGGTCGCGGAAGCGCGCGGCCCGCGCCTGGAGCCGCGCAACCCGCTCCGGCTCTCGCGCCATCAGCGCCAGCGCGGTGGTGGCCGCGGCGGCCAGCGGCGCGGCGAGCGCCACCGAGAAGACGAAGCCCGAGGCGCGCGCCTTGAGGTGCCGGACGAGCGCCGCCTGCCCGCAGATGTAGCCGCCGCAGGAGGCCAGCGTCTTGGAGAGCGTGCCCATCCAGATGTCCACCGCGGCGGGCGGCACGCCGCAATGCTCCGCCAGCCCGCGGCCGGTGGCGCCGAGCACGCCGAGGGAATGCGCCTCGTCGACCATCAGCCAGGCCCCGTGGCGGCGCTTGATCTCCACCAGACGGGCGAGGTCGGGAATGTCGCCATCCATCGAGTAGAGCCCCTCCACCGCGATCAGCACGTGCCGGAAATCGCCGCGCCGGCGGGCCAGGCTGTCCTCGAGCCAGTCGAGATCGTTGTGCGGCATGGTCAGGCGTGCGGCGCCGGAGAGCTGCGCGCCGACGGTGACCGAGTTGTGCGCCAGCGCATCGTGCAGGATCAGGTCCTGCGGGCCCATCAGCGCGCCGATCCCGGTGACATTGGTGGCATGGCCGGAGACGAAGACGACGCAGTCCTCCGTGCCCTGCATCTTTGCGAGCGCCGCCTCGAGCTGGCGGTGATGCGCCCGCTCGCCGCCGACCAGCCGGCTGGCCGAGGCGGAGACCCCCCAGCGCGCCACCGCGTCCCGCGCCGCCGCGATCAGCTCGGGATGTGCGTTCAGGCCGAGATAGTCGTAGCTGGCGAAGGAGAGCTGCGGCCGCCCCTCGATCACCGGAGCGGTGGTGGGCCCGCTCTCGTTCAGCCGGTAGAACGGGTGCTCCAGCCCCAGCGACTCGAGCGCGGCGAGCTGCAGACGGATCGGGCGGTGCTCCGGCAGATCCTCGAAATCATAGTCGGCACCCGCTGGTGCGGGGGTGGTGTCGGCAGCATCCGCAGGGCCCGGCGCGGGCCGCGCCGCCGCCTGAGCGCGCAGCCGGGCGACCAGCGCCGCACCCTCGGCCCTGCCGCTCATCGGGCGGGCTCCGCCGCGGCGTTGCGGACATCCTTCGCCGCGGCGGCGCGAAGGCGCGATGCGGTCTCCGGGCGCAGGGCGTCGTCCCTCGTGGCCACATGCTGGCGGATCAGCCGCTCCATGGTGGCATCGGCCGGGGCGCCGTCGCCCGGCCTGGTGGCGCTGTCCGCGCCCGTCTCGCCAGCGCGCAGACCGGCGAGCAGCTGCCGCGCGAGATCGGCGATGGTCGTGTCCTCGCCGAGATGCAGGGTGGGCAGGGAGGCCCCGAGGCGCGCCTCGATCGCCAGCTTCAGATCCACCGACATCAGGCTGTCGAGCCCGAGATCGAGCAGCGTGCGGTGCGGGTCGAGCGCCTCCTCGGGCTGGCGCAGGACCGATGCCAGCGCCTCGCCAAGCGCCGCGGCGAGGCGGGCGAGCGCCTCGGCCTCCGGCAATCCCGCAAGCGTCTCCGCGAGCGGGGCCTGGCTGGTCGCCGCGTTGCCCGCGGGCACCACATGCGCGAAGCGGGGCGCCGAAAGCGCCGGCAGGCGCGCCGCGAGGCGGCCCCAGGGCAGCGGCGCGAGCAGGACCTCCGGCGGCGGCGCCGGATCGTCGAGCAGCCGGCCGAGATCGTCAAGCATGGCCGCCGCCGGCATCACCCCCGGGCCCAGCGCCTGCGCCATGCGGGCGCGCAGCTCCGGCGCATGGGCGAGATGGCCGGCATCGGCCACCGGCCCGAGCGCGACGGCGAGGCCCGGCAGCCCCGCGGCGCGGCGACCCCGCGCGATTGCGCCGAGCGCTGCGTTCGCCGCGGCATAGGCGCCCTGACCGGGATTGCCGAGCTCCGCCGCGGCCGAGCCGAGCAGGACGAACCAACGCGGTGCCAGCGCGCGGGTCAGCCGGTCGAGATGCCGGGCGCCGTCGAGCTTCGGTGCGAGCACCGCGCGGTCGTCCTCCGCGGATTGCGCCGCGAAGGCGCCGTCGCGCAGCACCATCGCGGCATGGATGACGCCCTCGAGCGGACCCTCCGCCGCGACGCGGTCGACAAGCTCTGCCGCCGCGGCGGGGTCGGCGATGTCCGTGGCCTGGCAGCGGATCTCTGCCCCCGTCGCCTCGAGCGCGGCGAGGGCCGCTGCATCGCCGGGCCGGGGGCGACCGCTGCGCGAGACCAGCCAGAGCCGGCGCGCCCCGCGGGCCGCGAGGCGGCGGGCGATCGCGAGGCCGAGCCCGCCGAGCCCGCCGGCGATCAGCCAGGTGCCGCCCGGCGCGGGCTGCCCGCGGCGCGGCGCGGGCGGCGCCTCGACCACGATCTTGCCCAGATGCCCGGCGCCCTGCATCAGCCGGAAGGCGGCGCCCACATCCGCCGCGCCGAAGCGCTGCACCGGCAGCGGCGGCAGGCGCCCCTCCGCCAGCGCCTCGCCGAGCCGTGCCATGACCCGCGCCGCGACCTCCGGGCAGTCCGCCAGCAGGCTGTCGGCATCCAGCGCCAGGAACCGCCGGTTGCCCGAAAGGCTGCCGAGCGCGATGCGCGTGTTCTCGAGGAAATCGCGCTTGCCGAGCTCGACGAAGCGGCCGAACGGGGCGAGGCAGTCGAGCGAGCGGCGCAGCGCCTCGCCGGACAGGCTGTTGAGCACCACATCGGCCCCGCGCCCGGCCGTCGCATCGCGCACATGGTCGGCAAAGTCGAGGCTGCGGCTGTCGAACACCGCCGCCGCCCCGAGGGCCGTGAGAAGCGCCCGCTTGTCGGCGCTGCCGGCGGTGGCGAGCACCCGGGCGCCGCGGGCCCGCGCGAGATGCAGCGCGGCCAGCCCGACCCCGCCGGCGCCGCCATGGATCAGCACGGTCTCGCCCGCGGCGAGGCCGGCCAGCTCGGTCAGCGCGCAGTCGGCGGTGAAGAGGGCCACCGGCAGGCCCGCGGCGTGGACGGGGTCGATGCCCTCGGGCAGCGTCAGCACCGCCTCGCGCCGGGCGCAGGCATGGCTCGCGAAGGCATCGGCGGCGATCGCCGCCACCGGCTGGCCCGGCGCGATGCCGGCCTCCGCGCCGGCGGCAACCACCCGGCCGGCGCATTCCATGCCGAGGCAGGCACCGGTGAGCCCCGGTGCCAGGAGCGCCTCGGGCAGCCCGCCCTGTGCCCAGATCAGGTCGCGGAAGTTCAGCCCCGTGGCGGCAATCTCGATCTCCACCTCGCGCGGCCCCGGGGTGCGGCGTGCGGCCGTGGTCCAGGCGAGGCTCGACGGATCGCCGCGCCGGCGGAGCGCCAGGCGGCTCAGCCGCGGTGCGTCTCCCGGCATGGTCGGGCGCATGGCAAGGTCCGGGGCGGGCAGGAGCCGGGGCGCCGTCAGCATCCCCGCCCGCAGCGTGAGCTCGTGCTCGTCCGGCGGATCGGCGATGATCGCCGCGATGCGGCGGGCGGCATCCGCGCCGTCGAGCCCGGGCGCGAGGCGGAGCAGCCGCCTCCCGGCCTCCGGCTGCTCGTTGGCCAGCACCCGGAGCAGCGCCGCGATCGCCTCGCTCCTCGGATCTGCGTCGCCCGTGGTCTCCAGCACCAGCCAGAGCCGCCGACCGGATGCCGACAGCGCGGCGCGCACGGCGCCCAGATCGGCCGCGAGCCCCGCGGCATCCGCGGCGCGCGGCGGCAGGACGACCACCCGCTCCGGCGCCAGCGGATCGATCCGGCAGGCGGCGGCAAGCGCGGCGGCGAGAGCATCTCCGGGCGGTGCCTCGAGCGCGACCGCGGGGGGCTCGGCCGGCGTATCGGTGCCGGCTGCCGCGCCGGGCGCAGCGGCGACGATCAGCACCCCGTCCGCGAGGCCGCCGAGGGGCAGCGGCTCGGTCACCGCGAAGCCGGCCTCCGTCAGCCGCGCGCAAAGCCCGGCGGCGTCCGCCGCCACCGGCGAAGCGGGCGCCACCACCGCCTGCAGGAGATCCCGGCCGGGCGCGAAGACCAGCAGCGCGGCGCCCGGCACGAGCGCCGCCGCAAGGCGCGCCAACCAGACCCGGTCGACCGTGCCGAGCCCCTGCGGCGCGACCGCGATATCGGCCGGCCCCGCAGCCCGGAACGCCTCAAGCGCACCCTCCCGCTCCGGATCGATCTCGCGGATCGAGGCGATGCCCGGCGCGGCCCCGAGCGCACGGCGCAAGGCCGCGGGCGCGTCTCCAAGCAGCAGAATGCGCCGCCGCCCGGCTTCCGGCCATGCGCCGATCAGCGCCGCTGCCGCGGCCTCCGTTGCGGCTGCGGCGGCGCGCGCGGCAGGGCAGCCGGTCTCGCTGGTCGGCAGGTCCAGCGGCGCCGCGGCCGGATCGGCGAGCCGGCGCTCGAGATCGAGCACGCGGCGCAGGCGCGGCGCATCCTCCGGCGCGAGGGCGAGCAGTGCCGCGATCAGCTCGGCTCGCGGCGGATAGGGACAGGACCCGGTGCCGGGAACGGCGCCGTCCTCCGCAAGCGCGGCGCGGAGCCTGGCCGCCAGCGCATCCTCGGTGCCCGAGGCGCGCGGCGGGAGCCGCTCCCAGGCGATCCTGCGGGCGAGCGCATCCAGCAGCAGCCGGCCCTCGTCTGCCTCCTCCCGCACCTCTGCCGCGAGGGCGGCGGCGACCGCGCCGCGCAGCACCTCTGGGCCAGGCGGGGCAGGCGGGGCAACCGGCACTTCGCCGACGGTCCAGAAGCGGCTGGCCGCCGGACCGGCCCGGGCCACGCGGTCGAGCCCGAGGCCGTCGACGCGCAGCACCGCCCGCCCGGCCGCATCGAGCAGCACGACATCCGCCGTCACCGCCTCCGGGGAGACATGATCGAGGCGAAGCTCCGCGGCGACCGGATCCGTGCCGGCGCCCGGCCGCAGCCGGCCGATCCGCCGCGGCAGGAGCAGATCGCCGGCCAGCGCCTCCTCGGGCAGTGCCGCCGCGATGATCGGGTGCAGCGCCTGAAAGGCCGCATCCAGCGCGCCGGGGTCGAACCGGTGGCCGGAGAACGCCGCGCTGCGCGGGTCGCCGGTGAGCCGCACCAGCCCCTCCCTGCCGGCGAATGCGAGGCTGGAGACCCGCCGGAAGGGAGCGCCGTAGCGCAGCCCGTCCGCCTCCAGCGCGGCATAGAGTGCCGGCGCGTCGCAGCTCCGGGCGGCCTCCGATGCGCGCCATCCGAGCGGTGCGGGGCGGGCGCCGATCGGGGCGATGCTGGCCTGCGCATGCAGCACCCAGGAGGGCGGCGCGCCGGCCTCCGGACTGCCCCCGGTTTCGCCGCGGCTCTCGATCAGGACGATGGCGGCGGCGGCCTCTACCCGGCAGCGCAGGTGGCGGCTCTCGCCCTCGGCCAGGGCCAGCCCGGCGCGCAGCTCGAGCGCGGCGACCTCCGCCCGCCCGGTGCCATGCACCGCCTCCGCCGCCACCAGGGCGATCTCGGAGAAGGCCGCCGCCGGCATGGTCGCACGGCCCTCGACGAGATGCGCGGCGAGCCAGGGATGCAGCGCGGCATCGACCGGCGTCTCCCAGCAATGGGGGCCCGTCGGCGCTCCGAGCAGCGGATGGTCGCATGCCGGCTCGCGCGGGATGGCGCGGCAGGTCCTCAGCTCCCACTGCGTCGGCGGCGGCGCGGCACGGAGCGGGGCGGCCGGGCCGAAGACGCGGGCCTCGTCGATCGCGGAGCCATGGGCAAGCGCCTCCGCCACGATCCGCTCGACGCCGGCCCGCGCCGCCGGCCCGCGGATGTCGAGGCTCGCGAGCACCGCGGCCGGGCGGCCCTCGGCGGCGAGCGTGTCCGCGATATAGGCGCGCAGCACCGGCCGCGGGCCGATCTCGAGGAAGATCCCGCAGCCCGCGCGCCCGAGCGCCGCCACGGCCTCGCGAAACCGGACGGGCTCGCGCACGTTGCGCCACCAGAAACCGAGATCGAGCGCCTCGCCGGCCACCGCCCCGCCCTCGGTCGCGGCCGCCAGGGGGATCGCCGAAGGGCGTGGGCGGATCTCGCCCAGCGCCGCGAAGAAGCGATCTCGCAGCGGCTCGAGCGCCGGGCTGTGATAGGGATAGGCGACGTCGAGCGGCCGCGCCGCCAGCCGCGCGCCCCGGGCGAAGCGGCGGAAGGCGGCGATCGCTGCCGCGTCGCCGGAGAGGGTGGTGCCCTCCGGCGCATTGTCCCCCGACAGCGCGAGGCCGGGAATGCCGGAACGGGCGATCGCCGCCTCGGCCTCGTCGCGGCTTGCGCGCAGGGCCAGCATGCCGCCCGGCGGCAGCGCGTTCAGAAGCGGGCCGCGGGTGGCGATCAGGCGCACCGCGGTGGCGAGATCGAGCGCGCCGGCGGCCCAGGCCGCGGCCACCTCGCCGACCGAATGGCCGATCGCCGCCTGCGGGCGCAGCCCCGCCGCCGCCAGCGCTTCGACGAGCGCGACCTGCAGCGCGAACAGCGCCGGCTGCGCGCGGCGGGCGTCGCGCAGCGCCTCCGCCGGGGCATCGGCGAGCCCGCGCGGGTCCTGCAGCGGATCGATGGCGGCGAAGCGCTCGGCCACCGCATCGAAGGCCCGGCGATAGACCGGATCGGAGCGGTAGAGATGCGCCCCCATCGCCGGGTATTGCGCACCGTTGCCGGCGAAGGCGAAGGCGATCCGCGCGCCGCTGGCCGGCAGCTGGCCGCGGATCACGGCGCCGGGATCCGCGAGCGGATAGGGCTCCGCGCCCTCGCCGGGCAAGATCACCGCGCGGTGGGCGAGGCGCGCGCGCCGATGCGCCGCGGCATTGGCGAGCGCCGCCGCCTCCTCGGGGGCCGCCGCCGCCAGCCGCTGCCGCCAGGCCGCCAGCTGGCGCTCGAGCCCCGCCGCGGTCGCGGCCGAGATCACCAGCGCGCCGGGGGCCGCGGGCACCGCTGTGCCGCTGGGGCGCGGTTTCGGTGCGGCGACCACCGCGCAGGCGTTGGCGCCGCCGAAACCGAAGGCATTGACCACGGCGGCCCGGCCCGCCGGATCGAGCGGCGCGCCTTCGGCCACGATGCGCAGATTGCGCGCCTCCGGGTCGACCCCGGGGCCGGCGCGCGCGTATCCGAGCGAGGGCGGCAGCGCGCGCCGCTCCATCGCCAGCGTTGCCTTCAGCAGCCCCGCCAGCCCCGAGGCCGGCTCCAGATGGCCGATACTGGGCTTCAGCGTCGCCACCGGCACCGGCGCTGCGCGGGCCTGGCCGAGCGCCAGGCCGATCGCTTCGGCCTCCTGCGGATCGCCCACCGGCGTGCCGGTGCCATGGGCCTCCACGAAGGCGATCTCGGCGGCCGTGAGCCCCGCTGCCCGCACCGTCCCGGCGATCAGCGCCGCCTGGCGCGCGGCTGCCGGACGGGTGATGCCGCCCTGCCGGCCGGTGCTGTTGACCCCGGTGGCGAGCAGCCGGCCGCGGATCCGGTCGCCCGCCGCCTCCGCCGCGCTGCCCCGGCCGAGCAGCAGCGCCACCGCGCCCTCGCCGCGGACATAGCCGTCGGCCTCCGCATCGAAGGCCCGGAGCCGCCCGCTCGGCGACAGCATCCCCGCCCGCGAGAAGCCGACGAAGGGCGCCGGCGAGAGCAGGGCATGCACGCCGCCGACCAGCGCATAGTCGATCTCCCCCGCGGCCAGCGCCTTCGCGGCCCGGTCGAGCGCCACCATCGAGGCCGAGCAGGCGGTGTCCACCGTGAAGCTGGGCCCCGTGAGATCGAGCACATGGGAGAGCCGGTTGGCCACGATGCTGAGGGTGTTGCCGGTCATGAACGGCGCGTCGATGCAGTCCGGCCGCTCGAGGAAGCCGTGGCTGTGGTCCATCGCCGCGCAGCCGACGAATACCCCGGTGCGCGCCGCGGAGAGGCGCGCCGGCAGCACGCCGGCATCCTCGATCGCCTCCCACGCGGTCATCAGCAGCAGGCGCTGCTGCGGGTCCATCTGCTCGGCCTCGCGGATCGAGAAGCCGAAGAAGCCGGGGTCGAACGCCCAGATCCCGTCGACCAGCGCGGCGGCATCGGTATAGCTGCGCCCGCGGCGGCGCGGATCGGGGTGGAGATGGCGCGAAGCCGGCCAGCGTGCGCCCTCCATCGGTGCGATCGCCGAGCGCCCGGCCGTCAGCATCTCCCAGAACGCCGCCGGGTCGGCGGCACCCGGCAGCCGGCAGGCATGGCCGAGGATCGCCACATCGCGCGCGGCGGGCAGCGGGGCGGCGGCAGGCCCCGATCCTGCCTCCCGGTCCGTGTCGTGCCCCGCAGCCGGTTGATCTGCCGTCGGATCGAGCTCGTTCTGATACACCGTCCACCCCCGGACCGGCGCCGGCCATTCGAGCCGGGCGCACGTTGCGGTCGCCCCGCAGGCGCGGGGCGCTGGCGCCGCGGTCCGGCGCGCCCCTGGCGGCCGAAGCGGGCCGGTTCCGGCCCGTGCTCCGCGTTGCGCATTAACCATCGCGGGGTTTGGTTAACATCGGCTGAACGGGCGGGCGCCTCGGCCCGGCAGGCGGGCAGACGGGCAGGCAGGCCGGCGGTGGCGCGGCTTTGCATCCTGCGAAGGTTCACCTTGCGAAACGAGTGCGATTCGGGTCACACTGGCCGGTGAAGGCCTGCCTTGGGGGAAAGAGGGTCGTTGCATGCAGAATGCGGGAGAAGCCCGGCCGATTTCGGTGAAACGGCGGTTCGTCAGAGCTGTGGCGCTGTGCTTTCTCGTGCTTGCGAGCCTGATGCTGGCGGCGGAATGGGCCGCACCCACCATCGGGCTGAAACGCGGCGGGCTGATTTCCGGCGGCCTGGTGCTCTGCATCTCGGCGAACCTGCTCAGCGCATTGCTGCTGCTCGGACGCCGGACCGGCTGAGGCGCCCTTCACGCATCCTCCGGTTGTGCCATCTGCCCGACAAAATCTCGCCAAGATTGCATGGCCTCCTGTCAGCACCGGGAAGAGGAGGATGCAATGGCCGATCGACACGCTGAAATTGCCCAGTCTCCCATGGAGTCCCCCGTGCGCGACGCCTTGCGGATGACCGCGGTCGCCTGCATGGCCGGGGCGGTGGCCGTGATCGCGCTGGTCTGGACCGGCCTTGCGCCGGCGGATCTCGAGCCGGCCTTGCCGGCGGCGGCGGTCGTCCTCTGTCTCTGGGCCAACCTGCTGAGCCTGGCGCTGGTTGCCGGGCGCAGGCTGCGCCGTGCCCGCCCCGCCCTGAAGGCGACCTGAGGGAGCGTCCGGCGCGTCGCAAGCAGGCCCTATTGCGACGGGTCCGGTCGCGTGCAAACCTCGACGGCGTGCGACGAGGCTAGGCCGCACTGCATCTTGCGGCTGCCCTCTGCCCATCGACCGCCCGAGGACCGACCGACCCATGCTGCTGATCACCTGTCCGAATTGCGGCGCCGATTGCGCCGAGACCGAGCTTGCGCCCGGCGGCGAGGCGCATCTCGAGCGCTTCGGCCCCGGCTCCACCGACGAGGACTTCGCGGGCTACCTGTTCACCCGCAAGAACCCCAAGGGCGTGCATTTCGAGCGCTGGCGCCATGCCTTCGGCTGCGGCAAGTGGTTCCATGCGGCGCGCTGCACCGTGACGCTGGAGGTCTTCGGCACCTATCCGGCGCAGGTCACCGAGCCGCCGGCGGAGATCGTCGAGCGCATCCGGGCCCGCCGCCCGAACTGGGAGGGCTGAGCCATGGCGCATCGTCTGGAGAAGGGCGGCCGCCTGATCGACCGCAGCCAGCCGCTCGGCTTCCGCTTCAACGGCCGCGATCTCGAGGGCTTCGAGGGCGACACGCTGGCCTCGGCGCTGCTGGCCAACGACCGGGTGCTGGTCGGCCGCTCGTTCAAGTATCACCGCCCGCGCGGCATCGTGGCGAGCGGTGCCGAGGAGCCGAACGCGCTGTTCGGCGTCGGCGCCGGCAACCGCTTCGAGCCGAACCAGCGCGCCACCACCACCGAGCTGCATGCCGGCATGGAGGCGATCAGCCAGAACCACTGGCCGAGCCTCGATTTCGACATCGGCGCGGTGAATGCCGCGGTCGCCTCGATGCTGCCGGTGTTCTCGGCGGGCTTCTACTACAAGACCTTCATGTATCCGCGCGCCGCCTGGAAGCATGTCTACGAGCCCTTCATCCGCCGCGCCGCCGGCCTCGGCAAGGCGCCGAGCGAGCGCGACCCGGACAGCTACGAGCACCTGCACGCCCATACCGACGTGCTGGTGATCGGCGGCGGCATCGCCGGGCTCGCCGCGGCGCGCGAGGCGGCGGCTTCCGGCGCGCGGGTGCTGCTGGTGGAGCAGACCGCGCATTGGGGCGGGCGGGCGCTCGCCGAGGCCGAGACCCGGATCGACGGCGTGCCGGCGGCGGACTGGGCCACCGCCCGCGCCGCCGAGCTCGAGGCCGATCCGAGCGTGGTGACGCGCCTGCGCACCATGGCCGCCGGGCTCTACGACCACGGCTATGCGCTGCTCTACGAGCGCGTCTCCGACCATCGCCCCGGCACGCCCGGCGCGCCGCGCCACCGGCTCTGGCGGGTGCGCGCGAAGCAGATCGTCGTCGCCACCGGCGCCATCGAGCGCCCGCTCACCTTCGCCGGCAACGACACCCCCGGCGTCATGCTGGCCGGCGCGGTGCGCGACTACATCCGGCTCTATGGCGTCTGCCCGGGGCGGCGCGCCATCGTCTATGCCAACAACGACGACGCCTACCGCACCGCGCTGGCGCTGCACGAGGCGGGGGCGGAGGTCGTCGGCATCGTCGACGTGCGCCACGATGCCGAGGGCGCGCTGCCGGAGATGGCGCGGGCGCTGCAGATCCCGATCCACGAGGGCCGCGGGATCGCCAGGGCCAGGGGCGGCAAGCGGCTCGAGGGCGTCGAGATCGGGCGGCTGAAATCCGGCACCGAGATCGGCGGCGCAGGCCCGGCCGAGACGGTCGATCTCGTCGCGATGTCCGGCGGCTGGTCGCCCGTGGTGCATCTCTACAGCCATTGCGGCGGCAAGCTGGCTTGGGACGACACCGCGCTGATGTTCCGCCCGCATCCGGAAGCCGGCGCGCCGCTCGGCCCCGACGGCGAGATCAACACCCGCTGCGCCGGGGCGGCAAATGGCGAGCTGACCAGCGCCCCATGCCTTGCGGATGCGCGCATGGCTGGCCGCGCGGCGGCCGAGGCGGCGGGCTTCACCCCCGGTCCGGAGCTGCCGGTTCCGGCGGTGGAGGAGCCGGCCGAGCAGCCGGTCGCGGCGCACTGGTTCACCCCCTCGCGCGACAAGTATGCCCACGGCACCAAGCATTTCGTCGATTTCCAGAACGACGTGACCGCGGCCGATGTCCGCCTTGCCGCGCGCGAGGGCTACGAGAGCGTCGAGCACACCAAGCGCTACACCACGCTCGGCATGGCCACCGACCAGGGCAAGACCTCCAACATCAACGGCCTCGCGCTGCTGGCGGAGGCGCTCGGCGCGCCGATCCAGAAGGTCGGCACCACCACCTTCCGCCCGCCCTACACGCCGATCTCCATGGGGGCGATCGCGGGGCAGGCGGCGGGCCCGCTGTTCAAGGCGGTGCGGCAGACCCCGATGCATGGCTGGCACGCCGCGAACGGTGCCGATTTCGAGCCGGTGGGCGACTGGGAGCGCCCCTATTGCTATCGCCGCGAGGGCGAAAGCCGCGAGGCCGCGGTGCGCCGCGAGGTGCTGAACGCCCGCGGCCATGTCGGCCTGCTCGATGCCTCCACCCTCGGCAAGATCGCGGTGAAGGGCCCGGATGCCGGCGTCTTCCTCGACCGCATCTACACCAACATGATGTCGACCCTGAAGCCGGGCCGCTGCCGCTATGGCCTGATGTGCAACGAGAACGGCTTCCTGTTCGACGACGGCGTCGTGGTGCGCACCGGGGCGGACAGCTTCCTGCTGCACACCACCTCCGGCGGGTCGGACCGCGTGGCCGGCCATCTCGAGGAATGGCTGCAGACCGAGTGGTGGGACCTCGAGGTCTATGTCCAGAACGTCACCGATCACTGGGCGCAGATCGCGGTGGCCGGGCCGGAGGCGCGCAGGCTGATCGAGGCCGCCGGCACCGATGCCGACATCTCCGCCGATGCGCTCCCCTTCATGGCCTTTGCCGAGGGCACCGTCGCGGGCTGCCCGGCGCGGATCTTCCGGATCTCCTTCTCGGGCGAGCTCTCCTACGAGATCGCCACGCCGGCCGGCCACGGGCTCGCGCTCTGGCAGGCGCTGCACGCGGCGGGCGAAGCCTTCGGCGCGATGCCCTACGGCACCGAGGCGCTGCACGTGATGCGCGCCGAGAAGGGCTTCATCATGATCGGCGACGAGACCGATGGCACCGTCACGCCGCAGGATCTCGGCCTGCACTGGGCGGTCTCGAAGAAGAAGGACGATTTCCTCGGAAAGCGCGCGCAGAGCCGGGCCGATCTCATCCGCCCGAACCGCAAGCAGCTCGTCGGCCTCAGCACCGAGGACCCGGCCGAGGTGCTGCCCGACGGCGCCCATGCGGTGGAGGACATCGACGCGCCGAAGCCGATGCGCACCATCGGGCATGTGACGTCGAGCTATTTCTCGCCGACCCTCGACCGCTCCATCGCCATGGCGCTGATCGAGCGGGGCTCCGAGCGCATGGGCGAGACGCTGCTCTTCCCGGTGGGCGAGGACAAGGTGATCAGGGCCGAGGTGGTCAGCCCGGTGTTCTATGACGCGGCGGGGGAGCGGCAGAATGTCTGATGCTGTGAGTGCTCTGGACGGCCGGGCGGCGGAACCCCGCCCCGGGCTGCGGCTTGCCGAATGCGGGCTGCGCGGGCAGATCACCCTGCGCGCGGGCGATCTCGCATCGTCGGCGCTGGTGGGGGCGGTCGAGGCGATCACGGGCGTCGCGGTGCCGGAGGCCCTGTCGGCCGGGTTCGCGGGCGATGACCGCGGCGCGGTCTGGATGGCGCCGGACGAGCTGCTGCTCTTCGTGCCCCATGCCGAGGTGGCCGGCGCCGTGGAGATGCTCGAGGGGGCGCTCGCCGGCACGCATCACATGGCGCTCGACGTCTCCCATGCCCGTGCCGTGCTGCGGCTCGAGGGGGCCGATGCCGCCGAGACGCTGGCCAAGGGCGCACCGCTCGATTTCAGCGAGGCCGGGTTCCCCGTGGGCCGGGCCCGGCGGACCCATCTCGGCGGGCTCGCGGTGGGCATCTGGCGGCGCGGTCCCGAAGAGTGGGAGCTGGTCTGCTTCCGCAGCTTTGCGCACCACCTCTTCGCCTGGCTGGAGACCTCCGGCGTCGAGGGTGCCGAGGTCGGCCGCTTCGGCGTCTGACCCGGGCGCGGGGGCAGGGCTTCTGCCCCCGATCTGACCCGGCGGATTGAAGCACGCCTGCGCCTTATCGCCCGGCCTGTTGCCTCGGTGCAGCAGCACCCGACCCCGCCGCAGGCCCGTTCCCGAACGCGTGAACGATGGCCGAACCGGTCGCGGCCGGGCGATAACGATCTGACATCAAACGTCTTTTAGGACCATGGCGGTTGCGTCCCGGGTCCGCATGCCTGTCATGCTGCAAGTGCGAAAAGCCGCTTTGCGAAAACGGCAGGTCTCCGCCCCATCCGCAGGCCTATCTTTGGCAGACAGGAAACGCATGGGATCTGGGCCCTCAGTCTCAGAAAGAATGGAGCAGACCATGTCCATGAAACGCTTTGACATCGGCGCGATCGACCATGATCTCGTCCGCGAGAAGATCGCAGAGGCCGAACTGATGCGCGCGCGGGAGATGCGGCGCCTGTTCATCCTCGCCTTCGGCTGGGCCTTCGGCAACAAGACCGGCGCCACGCGCAGCACCGGCGGGGTTCGCGAGGCCTGATCGCCGCACCGGTGGCGGAGAGTTCTGCCCCGCGGGGGGCGGCTCCCGCGCCGGGGCGGTGATCGCCCGCCGCGCCGCAACTACGCCGCGAGCGGCACCGCCGATTTCGCATCCCAGGCCAGCCGGACCCGGCTGTCCCAGTCGATCGGTTCCTCGAGCGCCCTGATCCGGTTGGTGCGCGCCACCCGGACGATGCTGCCGCTGTCGAGCCGCACGTGATAGACCGACATGTCGCCGAGATAGGCGATGTCCTCGACCACGCCGAGGATCCGGTTCGGCCCGTCCTCCTCCGCGCCGCGGGCGAGCTCGATCTCGATCTTCTCGGGCCGCACGGCCATCGCGACCGGCGCGGCGCCCTCCGGCAGCTCCGCCCAGCCGCCGACGGCAAAGACGAAACGCCCCGCCGCGGCATCGGCGCGCCCCTCGAGAATGTTCACATCGCCGATGAACTCCGCCACGAAACGGTTCTGCGGCGCTTCGTAGACCTCGTGCGGCTCGCCGATCTGCGCGATGCGGCCCTCGTTCATCACCGCGATGCGGGTGGAGACGGTCATCGCCTCCTCCTGGTCGTGGGTGACGATGACGAAGGTGAGGCCGAGCTCCTCCTGGATGCGCACCAGCTCGAACTGGGTCGCCTCGCGGAGCTTGCGGTCGAGCGCGCCGAGCGGCTCGTCGAGCAGGATCAGCTTGGGCTTCTTGGCGAGCGCCCGGGCCAGCGCGACGCGCTGACGCTGGCCGCCGGAGAGCTGGTCGGGCCTGCGCCGGGCAAGCTTCTCGAGCCGGGTCAGCGCCAGCATCTCCTCGACGCGGGCCCGCCGCTGCGCGGCCGGCATCCGCTCCATCTCCAGCCCGAAGGCGATGTTCTTCTCCACCGTCATGTGGGGGAACAGCGCATAGGACTGGAACATCATGTTCACCGGCCGCTCATGCGGCGGGATGCGCGAGAGCTCCTCGCCGTCGAGCCGGATCGAGCCCTCGTCCGGGGTCTCGAACCCGGCCAGCATCCGCAGCAGGGTGGTCTTGCCGCAGCCGGAGGGGCCGAGCAGCGCGAAGAACTCGCCGGCATGGATGCCGAGCGAGATGCGGTCCACGGCCGCGGTGCTGCCGAAGCGCTTGGTGACCCCGGCAATCTCCAGATAGGGCCGGGCGGCGGGGTCCGCCCAGGGCTTGGCGCCGGCGGTTGCCGCCGCCGGCTTGCGCTGCACGCCCGCGGTGCTCACGAGCCGGTCTTGATCCGCGTCCAGAGCCGGGTGACCGTGCGCTGGACCCGCGGCGGATAGGGGCTGGTGACATAGAGATTGGCCACCGCCTCCTCGGGCGGATAGATCGCCGGATCGCCGATCACGTCCTCGTTGAGCAGCGCCTGGCTCGCCTTGTTGCCGTTGGCGTAATAGACGTAGTTGGACGCCTTCGCGATCACCTCGGGCTTCATGATGTAGTTGAGGAAGGCATGGGCCGCCTCCGGGTTCGGCGCATCCGACGGGATCGCCATCTGGTCGAACCACATCAGCGCGCCCTCCTTCGGAATCGCGTAGCCGACGCGCACGCCGTTCTCCGCCTCGTCGGCACGGTCGCGGGCCTGCAGCACGTCGCCCGACCAGCCGACCGCCAGGCAGATGTCGCCGTTCGCCAGCGCCTCGATGTACTGCGAGGAGTGGAACTGCGCGATATGCGGGCGGATGCTCTGGATGAGCGCGGCCGCCTCCTCGATCTGCCCGGTATCGAAGCTGTCGGGATCGTGGCCGAGATAGTTGAGCGCGGCGGGGATCATCTCGGTCGGCGCATCGAGCATGTGCACGCCGCAATCGGCGAACTTCTCGAGCAGCTCCGGCTTGAAGATCACGTCCCAGGAGGTGATCTCGTCGGTGCCGAGCCGCGCCTCGACCGCGTCGACGTTGTAGCCGATGCCGGTGGTGCCCCACATGTAGTTGATGGAATAGGCGTTTCCGGGGTCGTAATTCGCGGTGACCTCGGCGATCCGGTCCCACATGTTCACGAGATTGGGGAGCTTCGACTTGTCGAGCTCCATGAAGGCGCCGGCGCCGATCTGGCGCTGCAGGAAGTCGCCGGTGGGCACCACCACGTCATAGCCGGAGCCGCCGGCGAGCATCTTGGTCTCGAGCAGCTCGTTGGAATCGAACACGTCGTAGACCACCTTGATCCCGGTCTCGGCCTCGAACTCGGCAAGGATCTCCTCGTCGATGTAGTCGGACCAGTTGTAGACGTGGACAACCCCCTCCTCGGCGGCGGCGGTGCCCGCCACGAGTGCGAGGGCCGCGACACCGAACATCCACTGACGCATTGCGGTCTCCTTATTCCCAACCTGTTGCGCCGGGCCCGTGACCGGCCCGAGTCGCACCGAGACTAGCCGCGCTCCGGCCGGCTCGAAAGTCAAATCGCAGGCATTCGCGGCGTCTTGCCCGTTGCGCGGGCAGGCCCTAGGCTCGGGGCCGGCAGGGTTGCGGACAAGAGGGCGCATGGGCCAGGGCAGGGCGAGGGGCATGGGCTGGGGCAGGCGTCTGACCATCGCCGTGCCGTATCTCTGGCTGCTGCTGTTCTTCCTGCTGCCTTTCTTCATCGTCGCCAAGATCTCGATCTCCGAGCCGGCCATCGCGCGGCCGCCCTATCTGCCCGTCTGGGACAGCATCGGCGCCGCGCTCGACCATCTCTCGGCGCCGAACCTCGAGAACTACGCCTTCCTGTTCTCCGACGCGCTCTATATCGACAGCTATCTCAACAGCCTGCAGGTGGCCGGGATCTCGACGCTGCTGACCCTGCTGGTCGGCTTTCCCATGGCCTATGGCATGGCGCGCTCGGGCCCGACATGGCGGGCGATCCTGCTCACCGCGGTGATCCTGCCGTTCTGGACCTCGTTCCTGATCCGCGTCTATTCCTGGATCGGCATCCTCAAGACCGAGGGGTTGCTCAATCAGGTCCTGCTGAGCCTCGGGGCGATCACCGAGCCGCTGGTGATCCACCTGACGCCGCTCGCGGTCTATATCGGCATCGTCTACAGCTATCTGCCGTTCATGGTGCTGCCGCTCTATTCCTCGCTGGAGAAGCTCGACGGCAGCCTGATGGAGGCGGCGGCGGATCTCGGCGCCCGGCCGGCCACGGTGTTCTGGCGGGTGGTGGTGCCGCTGGCGATGCCGGGCGTGGCGGCAGGGTGCTTCCTCGTCTTCATCCCGGCGGTCGGCGAGTTCGTGATCCCGGAGCTTCTCGGCGGGGTCTCGACGCAGATGATCGGCCGCACGCTCTGGACCGAGTTCTTCCAGAACCGCGACTGGCCGGTGGCCTCAGCGCTCACGGTGCTGCTGGTGCTGGTGCTGGTGGTGCCCATCGTGATCTTCCAGCGCATTGCGCGCCGCGGGGGCACGGGCTGATGCGCCGGGGTCCGAGCTGGCCGCTCTGTGTCGCCATGGGGCTGGGCTTCGTCTTTCTCTACCTGCCGATCGTGACGCTGATCGTCTACAGCTTCAATGAATCGAAGCTCGTCACGGTCTGGGGCGGCTGGTCGCTGAAATGGTATCGCGAGCTCTGGGCGAACCAGGGGCTGATCGACGCCGCCTGGGTCTCGGTGCGCGTGGCGCTGGCCTCCTCGACGCTGGCGACATGCCTCGGGGTGATGGCCGGCATCGCGCTGGCCCGGTCGTCGCGCTTCTTCGGGCGGACGCTGTTCTCCGGCATGGTGCTGGCGCCGCTGGTGATGCCGGACGTGATCATCGGGCTCTCGCTGCTGCTGACCTTCATCTCGCTTTCGCTCGATAGGGGGATGCTGACCATCGTGCTCGCCCATGCCACATGCTCGATGTGCTATGTCGCGGTGGTGGTGCAGGCGCGGCTCACCGGCCTAGACCGCTCGGTGGAGGAGGCGGCGCAGGATCTCGGCGCCCGGCCGGCCACGGTGTTCTGGCGCGTGACGCTGCCGATGATCGCCCCGGGCGTGGTCTCCGGCTGGCTGCTCTCCTTCACGCTCTCGCTCGACGATCTGGTGATCGCGAGCTTCGCTGCCGGGCCCGGCTCCACCACGCTGCCGATCAAGGTGTTCTCCCAGGTGCGGCTCGGCGTCACGCCGGAGATCAACGCCATCGCGACGATCCTGATCGGGCTCGTTGCGCTCGGCACGCTGGTGTGGTCGGTGAGCCTCAAGCGCGCCCGCGCGGCGGCGGCGGACGATCTGCCCTGAGGCGGGCGTCTGTACAAGTTTTCGTGATCTCGGCATACTCCGCCCGATCCGGGCGTGGTCGCCTGTTGGGGGTTTGAAATGAACGACGGTTCGCTTGGCTCGGAGGCGGTTGTCACGCTGCGAAGCCAGCAGGATGTGGTGGTGGAGGCGCTGCGGCGGCTGACCGCGCCGGCCTATGGCGACGGGATTTCCGCGCCCACCGAGAACCCGGTCCCGGCGATCGAGGTGGCCGAGGCGGTGTTCACGCAGGGCGATGCCGACATCCCCCACCCGGACGGTCTCTCGGCGCTCTGGATCTTCTGGGGCCAGTTCCTCGACCACGACATGGACCTCACGCCCGAGCAGGAGGGCGAGGACGCGGAATTCATCAAGTTCGAGGGGGAGGGCGCGCCCTTCAACGTGGTGCGCTCCGAGGAATACACCGGCCCGGGGCACGACTTCGTGCGCGAGCAGCCGAACGTGATCACCCCGCTGATCGACGCCTCGAACGTCTATGGCTCCGACAGTTTCCGCACCCTGCTGCTGCGCGCCTTCGAGGGCGGGCGGATGCAGAGCCGGCCGGGGCCGGACGGTGTCGACCTGCTGCCCGACGAGCGCGAGCTCTTCATCCCGTTCCTCGACGATATCGCGGCGGATTATGCGCCCTCCGGCGAGGGGTTCGCCGCGGGAGACATCCGCGTGCAGGAGAACCCGGGGCTGACCTCGGTCCACACGCTCTGGCTCAACGAGCACAACTACTGGGCCGATCGTCTGGCCGCCGAGCATCCGGACTGGACCGACGACGAGCTCTTCGCCAGTGCCCGCGCCATCGTCGAGGTGCTGATCCAGCAGATCACCTACGAGGAGTTCCTGCCGCATCTGATCGGCGCGGATGCGCTCGGCGCCTATGACGGCTTCGACCCGGATGTCGATCCGCAGGTCTCCACCGAGTTCTCCACCGCGGCCTACCGTTTCGGCCATACCGCGATCCCGGAGACCTTCCGCTTCCTCGACGAGGGCGGGCTGGCGGCCTCGGCCGAGATGGCGCTCTTCGAGGCCTTCGAGACCGATGCGGTGCTGCTGGAGCGGGGCACCTCGGATCTGCTGCGCGGCGTGCTCGAGACCCCGGCGCAGGCGATCGACACGAAGGTGGTCGACAGCCTCAACTTCCTGCTCTTCACCCCCGATGGCGGGCTCACCGGCTTCTCGCTGCCCGAGCGAAACATGCTGCGCGGGCGCGACCACGGGATCGACGGCTATCTCTCGGTGCGCGCGCAGATCCTCGGCGATGTCGATGCCGAGGCGCTGGCCGGCAGCACGGATTTCTCCGTCATCACCGCCGATCCGGCGGTGCAGGCCGAGCTCGCCTCGGTCTATCCGACGCTGGGCGACGTCGATCTCTGGGTCGGCGGGCTGGCCGAGGACAAGGCCCCGGGGGCGGGCATCGGCCCGACGGTGCAGGCGATCCTGGCCGAGCAGTTCGCCGCCAGCCGCGACGGCGACCCGGCCTTCTACCTGGCGCGGGAGTGGGCGAACCCGGCGCTCGAGAGCGAGGTGCGGGCCACCCTGCTCTCGGATGTGCTGGCCCGCTCCGGCGGGGTCGCGCATGTGCAGCGCGACGCCTTCCTCGCCTCCGACCGGCTCGGCGGCACCGATGGAGACGACCTGATCAAGGGCACCGAGGGGGCCGATCTGCTGATCGGCTTCGCGGGGGCGGACTATCTCAAGGGCAAGGACGGCGCCGACGACCTCTTCGGCGACGAGGGCGCCGACATGGTGCGCGGCGGCACCGGCAGCGACGGGCTCTCCGGCGGCGCGGGCGCGGACAAGCTGATGGGCGAGGACGGCGACGACCGCATCGCCGGCGGGCCGGGGCATGATCTGCTGGTGGGCGGCGAAGGGGCCGACATCTTCGTCTTCGATGCCGCCGACGACGGCATGGACATGGTGATGGGCTTCGACGGCGCGGAGGACGGCATCGAGCTGCGCGGCTTCGGCGCCGGCACCGCGGTGGTGGAGATCACCCATGACGCCGCGATGTCGACGCTCTCGGTGGACGGCGTCGCCGTGGTCCAGATCTGGGGCGCCGGGCACTGGAGCCTCGACGAGGCGGAGATCACGCTGATCGGCTGACCTGCTTTCCGGCTGACAGTCTGACCGTCTGGCCGTCTGACTAGCTGGGCGGGCGCCTCAGCCGGCAAGCCGCGCCGCCTCCTCGAAGAGGATCGCGTGATGCCCGGCGAGCCGGTGCGGGTCGTCGTCATAGCCGCCGCCGAGCACGCAGACCAGCGGCAGCCCGGCTTCACGGATGCGCCCCAGCACCAGCCGGTCGCGTGCGCGGATGCCCCCGCTCGTCAGCGCGAGCCGGCCGAGCCGGTCGCCCTGCCAGACATCCACCCCGGCATTGTAGTAGACCAGCCGGGGCCGGGCGGCGGCCAGCGCATGCTCCAGCGCCGCGCCGAGCGCCTCGAGATAGTCCGCATCGCCGGTGCCGTCGGGCAGCGCGAGATCGAGATCCGATCGCGCCTTCTGCGCCGGATAGTTGCGCGCGGCATGGACGGAGAGGGTGAAGACCCGCGGCTCCTCCGCGAAGATCCGCGCCGTGCCGTCGCCCTGGTGCACGTCGCAATCGACCACCAGCACCGGCGCCGGCCCGTCGCCCGCCAGCACCGCCGCGGCGGCAACGCCGACATCGTTGAAGACGCAATAGCCCGCGCCGCCCTCGGGGCCGGCATGGTGCGAGCCGCCGGCGGCATTGGCGGCGAGCCCGTGCTCCAGCGCCAGCCAGGTGGCGAGCAGGGTGCCGGCGCAGGCCAGCCGGGCGCGCCGCGCCACCTTCGCCGAGCCCGGCAGGCCGATGCGCCGGGTCTCCTCCGGGGCCAGCCTGCCCTCGAGGACGCGGGCCACATAGTCGGGGTCATGGGCCCGGGCGATCACCGTGGCGCCGGCCTGCGCCGGGGCGAACCCGTTGCCGGGGGAGATCAGCCCGCGGGCCTCGAGCGCCTCCCGCAGGTAGCCGTATTTCGACATCGGGAAAGGATGCCGCGGGCGCAGCGGGATGCGGTAGTCCGGGTGGTGCACGATCGGCAGCATGGGCGGGATATGGCCCGTGCCGCCGACCGCGTCGAGCGTTTGCCTTGCGCCAGCCTCAGCCGCGGGCGCGGCCGACCGCGCGCCAGGCGAGCGGGAACAGCACCGCGGCAAGGGCGAGCTTCAGCGCCTCGGCGGGCAGGAAGGCGGTGAGCCCCCACTCCATCACCCAGGCCCAGCCCTTGTCGGCGGCATAGAGATGGCCGAGCCAGAGCACGCCCGGCAGGAAGATCAGCACCTCGCCGATCAGCATCGCGCCAGCCATCTTCAGCGGCGAGCGGTCCCAGCCGATCCGGGCCAGCGCGCCGAGCGCCAGCACCGCGAGCAGGAAGCCCACCAGATAGCCGCCGGTGCCCGCCATCATGTAGGCGAGGCCGTTGTTGCTGGCGCTGGAGGAGGTGAAGATATCGAAGCCGAGGGCGCCGATCGCCAGGTATCCGAGCAGCGTCACCGCGCCGAGACGCATCCCGTAGGCGGCGCCGACCGAGAGCACCACGAAGCTCTGCATGGTGATCGGCACCGGCCAGAACGGCACCTTGACCTTGGCCGCGATCGCCATCGCGGCGATGCCGAGCGCCACCAGCGCCACGCGCTTGGTCCAGATCGCGCCATCGGTCCAGACGACCTCGCTCAGCACCCTGCCGTTCAGTGTCCGTGCCATCTTGCCTTGTCTCCTCTCGGTGTCCCGTCGGCTTTGCCGGCGGTGCCGCGGGGCGCGGGGGCGCGCCGCGGTTCCGCCGCGTAGACGTCGCGACCAGCTTTCGCACAGGGCTCGCGCGCCGCGCAAGAGGGCTGGATGCGGGCGGGACTGGCCAGCCGCTCCGGCTTCCGGCAGACTGGGGGCCCCGGCCGCGGGCATCCGCCCCGGCGGGGCAACAGCGAACCTGCAGGGGCGCGCATGACCAAGGGCGAGGCCGAGAGCGGAAGCAAGGATCCGGGCAGTCCTGCGCGGTCCGTTCTCGCGCTCGACTTCTCGACGGACGGCGTGGCGCTGCATCTGCGCGACGCTGGCGGCGGCTGGGGCCCAGCGGCCGCGGCGGCGATCGAGGGCACGGGCTTCGCCGACCGCGTCGCGGCGCTCCGGGCGGTCGCCGAATCGGAGGGTGTCGCGGGCGAACCGGCGCTCCTCTGGCTGCCGCCGGAGCAGGTCTTCGCACGGCGCCTCGCTGCCGATGACCCGGCCCTCGCGAGCCCGGCCGAGACCGCCGCCTGGGTCGGCGCGGCGCTGCTGCAGCCGCCCGAGGGCCTGGTGCTCGCGGTCTCCGAGCCGGATGGCGGTGGTACGGTCACGGTGCTGGCGGCGTTGCACGACACCTGGTCCGAGGCGCAGGATTACGCCGCGCAGTGGGGTTTCCTGCCCGGACCAGTCTCCACGCGCCACGAGGCCGACGCCTTCGGCGCCGCCGGGCCGGTCTTCGCGCCGGTCAATGCGGCGCTTGCCACTGCACCGGAGGGGCCGCCCGAGGCGGAGCCGTCCGCGCAGGAGGCGCCTGCGAAGGAAGCGCCGGTGCCCCCGCCGGCCGTGGTGCCTCCCTCCGAGCCCCTGACGGACGCTCCAATCGAGGCCGCGGCCGATCCGGCACGGCCCGCGGCAGCGCCCGCCACTCCCGGCGCGGTCTCGCCCCCGGGGGGCGCCGTCCCGCCCCGGGCGCAGCCAGCCGCAGCACCCCGCCCGAGGCGGACGGGCACCATCGCGGCCGTCGCGGCGCTCCTTGCCTGCGCCGGCGGGCTCGCCTGGTGGCTGGCGGATGATCCCGAGCCCCGGCCGCCCGCGATCGCGCCCGGGATAGCCGCGCTCGATCCGCAATCCGCGGTGGCCGGGGCAGGGGGGGCAGGCGCCCCGGGCGATGCGTTGCCGGACGCCGGACGGCGCGCCGATCCGGACGCGATCTCGCCGCCGCGCGCGCTGGCCGGCGCACCGGACAGCCCGCCGAGCCTCGAGCGGCACGCATCCTTCGGCGTCGATGCGTCCGGCGGCAGCATCGCCAGTCCGCCGCATGCCAGCAGCCGGCCGACGCCGCCCGATTCTCCCGCCGATACCGGCCGGACCATCGAGCCGCCCGCCGCCGCCGCCCCGAATTCGGATCCGTCGCCCGTCGTCGTGGTCGACGGGTTCGGCCGGATCGTGCGGGTGAGCCCCGCGGTCCTGAGCTTCGATCCGACCACGCTTCCGGCCCCGGCCTTCGGCATTCTCCGCGGGCTGGGCCTCGGCACGCCGCCGCGTCCGGCCGAGCCGTCCGAGCTGACGGCGCCGGCGCCGCTGCCCGAGGCCGGGACCTTGCCGAGCCGTCCGCGTCTCGAGGCGCCGGGCCGGCCCTTCCCGCCGGCGCTGGCGCCGACCGGGCGGTCGCGGCGGGCGGGGCTGGCGCCGGAGCCCTCCGAGGGCGACGAGGAGCTGTCTCCCGACCATCCCGCCTGGCCCGAGCCGCCGCTGCCGCGGCCCCGCCCCGGCGCCGGTGCCGAGATCCGGCTGGCGGCCGGCGCGGCGGCGGATGCGGCGCCCGACCTTTCCGCCGAGGCCCGCAGCACGATGTCCGCTCGGGAGATTGCCGGAGGCCGGACGCTGGCCGGACCCGATCTCGCCGCTCTGGCCGCGGGACGCCCGGATGGCCCGGGCGCCGCCCTGGACCTCGCAGCCGCGGCGCGGGAGCCCGGGCCGGGCGCGCCGCAGCGCCTCGCCCTGGCACCGCCGCCGGCCCGTCCCGAAGCGCTGGGCGCGCCCGCGCCTACGCCAACGGCGGCGGAAACGGCGGAGCCGACGGCATCCGCCGCGGGGGAGAGCACCCCGCCGGCTGCCGGCACCGAGGCGCCACCCGTCGAGAGCAACGGCATCCGCATCGTCGAGGGCGATCCGGCGCGGTGGCTGGGCATGCGGCTCCCGCAGCCCCGTCCGGGCAGCCGCATTGCCTCTGCGCCCGACGCCGCGGGCGACGGCACCGAGGCCGAGGCGCCCCCGGTCTCCGCCGGGCCCGCGGAAGCCGCGACCGAGGCGTCGGAGGAGCCCGCAGACCCTGCCATCGCGCGCGTCGAGATGCCTCTGCCGCGCCCGCGCCCGGCCGCGATCGCCGCTCCCGCCGCCGCGGAGACGCCCCCCGCGGATGGCGGGGAGACTGGGGAGACCGCGCCAGCCACGGCGGCCGGCGATGCCCGGCGCAGCCCCGTCTTCCGGACCCCGGCGCCGCCGGAGCGCCCCTCGCGCCTCGCGAGCACCGCGCCGCCGGCCCTGCCGAAGATCAACCATGTGCTGCGGGCGCCGAGCAATTCCGTGCGCATCGCCGCGCGCGACCGGGGGCTGTCGCTCGACCGCACATCGCTCATCGGCATCCTGCAGCTCAATGGCGGACGCACGGCGCTTGTCCGCACCGCCGACGGCGCGGTTCGCCGGCTCTCCCGCGGCGATCGCCTCGATGGCTGGGAGGTGCGCCTGATCGGCCGCGACGCGATGCGCCTCGAGCAGGCGGGCCAGAGCCGGACACTGCTCCTCGTCGGCCGCTGAAGGCGGCGCATGCGATGGCCGCCCCTGTCCGGAAGGGCCAGGGGTGAGAGCACGTTTTTTTGCCCCCGGCCCCTTGCAATCCCCGCGCACGGGGGGTAGATGCGTGCTCCTGCAAGGGCCGGCACCGGTAGCTCAGCTGGATAGAGCACCAGACTACGAATCTGGGGGTCGGGGGTTCGAATCCTCCCCGGTGCGCCAACAAAATCAACACGTTAGAGTGTGGAGATTGGTCCGACAGGGATGTCATCTTCCACCTGTCTTCCACGCGATCTGAGCTTGAGCATTTGGGCAATGGCAAATCCCTTTCGTGGCCCAGACCATTCTCGAGTATCAACTTAGAATTTCGATGTTGGCGCAGAAGGCCCTGACCTCCGGCTGTGTGATCTGCGGACATGGTTTCAGTCTGGGCGGTTCGGACGTGTCGAGCAGTCGTCGCGCGGCAGGATGAGTTCGCGGTCCGGGTCGTAGGCATCGGCGATTTCCTCGCCGAGCGGTGCCTGATGGATGCGGTCGCACAGGCGGTCGATTGGAACGCCGCCGCCGAGGCTGTCGTGCGGACGTTCCCAGTTGTGGAAGTGCTGCCATTCCCTGAGCTTCACCCCGAGGTCCGGGTCGTCGAGATCGACGGTTGGCCGGAACTCCTCGAGTGCCGTCCGTTGCACCCTCCCGACC